>NZ_JAKJTB010000021.1:0-100398 GCF_050337565.1 Vibrio kasasachensis
AGAGGTACTCTATCCAGCTGAGCTAAGGGCGCACTAGGTTTCGATATCAAACTAACTCAGTGAAACACTAAATCGTATCAATATCAGGATTAACTAAAACCCTAAAAGTGGTGCGCCCTGGAGGATTCGAACCTCCGACCGCCTGGTTCGTAGCCAGGTACTCTATCCAGCTGAGCTAAGGGCGCACTAGGTTTCGATATCAAACTAACTCAGTGARACACTAAATCGTATCAATATCAGGATTAAYTAAAACCCTAAAAGTGGTGCGCCCTGGAGGATTCGAACCTCCGACCGCCTGGTTCGTAGCCAGGTACTCTATCCAGCTGAGCTAAGGGCGCAGAATGTGAAATATATCACGAATTCTTATATTTGAAACAAAAAAATTGACCTAAGGCCAATTAATGGCGGTGAAGGAGGGATTCGAACCCTCGATACGGTATCAAGCCGTATACTCCCTTAGCAGGGGAGCGCCTTCAGCCTCTCGGCCACCTCACCGTTTTAATCTTTGGTCGTAAAAAATTATGGTGCGCCCTGGAGGATTCGAACCTCCGACCGCCTGGTTCGTAGCCAGGTACTCTATCCAGCTGAGCTAAGGGCGCATAATTTTTTACTGCTTTTCCAAAAGAAAAGTTTCAATGCTAATTGTTCCGAAGAACAGCGCAAGTATGGCGGTGAAGGAGGGATTCGAACCCTCGATACGGTATTAAGCCGTATACTCCCTTAGCAGGGGAGCGCCTTCAGCCTCTCGGCCACCTCACCGTCTTGCGGAGGCACATATTACGATTTACCAAAAATAAGTCAAACACTTTCTTGGCAAAAATAGGAAAAACCCTTTCAACCGTTGGCTATTTAACCAAAGCGATGTTTATTCGTTCTTTCTTAGTAAGTTTTCCGTAATTTGCCCACAAAAAAAGCTGACAACATGTCAGCTTTTTTTAGCAATTAGTAGTTGCCCGGTGCAACATTACCATTACCTTTTTCTGCCTGAATGCGCATGTAGATTTCTTCGCGATGAACAGACACTTCTTTTGGAGCGTTAACACCGATGCGTACTTGATTACCTTTTACGCCCAGTACAGTTACAGTGACTTCATCACCGATCATTAGAGTTTCACCAACACGGCGAGTTAAAATTAGCATTCTGTGCTCCTTGAGTAATCTCTTAAATTTCTTGCTACAAAGCCATTATCCAACAAAAGTTATATTTTCGTAAACTTTATTCTTATTAGAATCTAGTTTAGAAAGGCATGTTTTTGTAGGCAATCGTGTGCTTCGCTAAGTGTTATATAAGCGTGGTGCAAAATATTTGCAGCACTATCTACACAGTCAGGGAACAATGCAATAGTAAACGACTGATTATCGAGTTTTTGATGAATTGTCACTATCTCATTATCAAGAAGTAACTGACATGAAGACTTCGCTAACTCTTCAGCTTTCGCACCAACCGCAGTCAACAAACTAATAGAATGGCGGTCTGCTACTCTTCCTTGTAGAACCAACTCTAGTTTAGAGTAAGCATCTTGCTTGACAACAATACCAACCCAATCTGGGTGCTCAATCACATCCCAAATCTCAATACCGATCATACCGCACTGTTTTTTCACCGTCGGTAACGCTTCAACTGCTATTTTGATCAAACACATATCACGCTGAAGTGCTAGTCCACATAAGGGCAATAGGCATTTGTCACCTTTGACCAAGCTACCTGTATTGGCATTAAAAGTGGATAATACTCGCAATGGAACTTGGTTTTTCCATGCACACAGCACAGAAGGAAGATGCAGTACTTTTGCACCGTGTTTCGCCATGCGAGCCATCGAGGGAAAATCAATGACGGTCAATTTTTTTGCATTTTCTACGACACGAGGATCACAAGTGTAAACACCATCAACATCAGTAAAGATTTGGCACTCATCAGCTTTCAAAGCTCCAGCTAATGCAACTGCCGAGGTATCTGAGCCCCCTCGACCTAGCGTGGTAATATCACCTTTTGCAGTAATGCCTTGGAAACCGGCCACAATGACGATCTGATCTTGCAGCAAAAGTTCGGTGATTGGCGACACATCAATATGCTTGATCACAGCATCATTGTGCTGATTGTCCGTCATTATATTCGCTTGAGCGCCCGTAAGTGAGCGTGTTGGGTAGCCCATCTTATTCAATGTAATCGCCAATAGTGCCATTGATATCTGCTCACCAGAAGATAGCAGTACATCAAGCTCTCGAGCATCAGGCACGCTATCGATCTGCTTCGCAAGACCTAACAAGCGGTTTGTTTCACCAGACATTGCTGAAACCACGACAACCACTTGTTTTCCTTGGTTTTTTGCAGTGATAATGTGCTCTGCTACTTTGTAAATTCTGTCGATAGAACCCACTGAAGTGCCGCCGAATTTCTGCACGATAAGAGGCTTTTTCACCAGTATTCACCTTCCTAAGAGCATCGTCTTATTATGCCATTCGACTAGTTTTCGAATAGCGATTCCACAAACCAGTCAGATCCGATTTGCTACAAAAAAGAACGCTCAATCAAAAATGATTGAGCGTCAGTAAGTTTTTATGGGGTTTTATAGACGCTCAGCAATCCAAGCATCTACAGATTCCAACGCTCCCGGTAGCGCTGATGCATCAGTGCCACCAGCTTGCGCCATATCTGGACGACCGCCACCTTTACCACCAACTTGCTGAGCAACCATATTAACCAGTTCACCCGCTTTCACTTTGCCGACTAAATCTTTGGTTACACCAGCAATTAAGCCCACTTTATCGTCAGCAACGTTGCCTAGCATAATGATGCCGCTACCCATTTGATTTTTAAGCTCATCAACCATACCGCGAAGTGCTTTATTGTCAGCACCATCAAGTTGAGCAACTAGTACTTTAACGCCAGCAATCTCTTTCACTTGATCGGTTAGGCTTGCGCTTGCTTGAGAAGCCAACTTGTCTTTCAATTGTTGGATTTCTTTCTCTAACGATTTCGCTTTGTTTGCCGCTTCTACTAGTTTATCTTCGTATTTCGCCGTTTGAGCTTCGATTACATCTAATGCAGCTTCGCCCGTTACCGCTTCAATACGACGGATACCAGCTGCAATACCACCTTCAGAGGTGACCTTAAACAGACCGATGTCGCCCGTGTTTTCTGCGTGAATACCACCACAAAGCTCTGTTGAGAATTCGCCCATGGTAAGTACACGTACTTCGTCGTCGTATTTCTCACCAAATAGTGCCATTGCGCCTTTTTGCTTAGCTGACTCAATATCCATCACATTGGTTTCGATGTCATGGTTACGACGCACTTGTGCATTTACAAGACGTTCAACTTCTTTGAGTTCAGCGGCTGTGACACCTTCTAAGTGAGAAAAGTCGAAACGTAAGTTTTCTGCTTTAACTAGAGAACCTTTCTGCGTCACATGCTCACCCAGTACTTTACGCAATGCTGCGTGTAGTAAATGTGTTGCCGAGTGATTCAACGTGATCGCAGCACGACGAGCGGCATTCACCAATGCTTGCGCTTTATCGCCTTTCGCTACAACACCTTCAGTAAGCTCGCCATGATGAGCAATTGCGTTGCCTAGTTTTTGCGTATCTTCTACTTTGAACAGACCTGACTCAGTTTTGATCAAACCTGCATCACCACACTGACCGCCAGATTCCGCGTAGAATGGTGTTTGCTCTAGAATAACAATCGCTTTATCGCCTGCAGATAGTGATTCAACTTCTTCACCTTCAACAAACATCGCAACAACGGCACTGTCACTTTCTGTACCTGTGTAACCACAGAACTCAGTTTGTGCATCTGTCTTAATAACTGCATTGTAATCGGTGCCGAATTGACCCGCTTCACGTGCACGTTGACGCTGCTCTTCCATTGCTTTCTCGAAACCTTCTTCGTCGATAGCAAATTCGCGCTCGCGTGCCACATCATTCGTCAAGTCAGCAGGGAAACCGTAAGTATCGTAAAGTTTAAATACTGTTTCACCGTCAAGCATTTTGCCGTCTAGATTATCTAATGCTTCATTTAGAATTGTCATGCCACGTTCAAGTGTACGTCCGAAGTTCTCTTCTTCAATACGCAGTACTTTTTCAACCACAGCTTGTTGACGCTTAAGTTCATCACCCGCAGTCCCCATGATCTCAGCAAGAACGCCAACCAATTTGTGGAAGAACACGCCTTGCGCGCCAATCTTGTTGCCGTGACGAACTGCGCGACGAATGATACGACGTAATACGTATCCACGACCTTCGTTTGATGGCATAACACCATCGACGATTAGGAATGAACATGAACGAATGTGATCAGCAATAACACGTAGAGATTGGTTAGAAAGATCGTCGTAGCCGATCACTTCTGCTGCTGCTTTAATTAGCGCTTGGAATACGTCAATTTCGTAGTTGGAGTGAACACCCTGCATGATGGCTGAAATACGCTCAATACCCATACCCGTATCAACAGAAGGCTTAGGAAGAGGTTCCATTGTGCCATCAGCTTGACGGTTGAACTGCATAAATACGTTGTTCCAGATCTCGATGAAACGGTCACCGTCTTCTTCAGGTGTTCCAGGACGACCGCCCCAGATATGCTCACCATGATCATAGAAAATCTCAGTACATGGACCACAAGGACCAGTATCACCCATTTGCCAGAAGTTATCTGACTCATAAGGCTTACCACCTTCTTTGTCGCCGATACGGATGATACGATCCGCAGGAATACCTACTTTTTCATTCCAAATAGCAAACGCTTCATCATCTGTCTCATAAATCGTTACAAGCAGGCGATCTTTTGGTAGTTGTAGAGTTTCAGTCAAGAATTCCCAAGCGAAAGCAATCGCTTCTTCTTTGAAATAATCACCAAAGCTGAAGTTACCTAGCATTTCGAAAAAGGTATGGTGACGAGCAGTGAAACCAACGTTCTCAAGATCGTTGTGTTTACCACCGGCACGTACACAGCGTTGAGACGTAGTGGCTCGAGTGTAGGCGCGTTTTTCTAAACCTAGGAAACAATCTTTGAATTGGTTCATACCTGCGTTAGTGAAAAGCAAGGTTGGGTCGTTATGCGGTACTAACGATGAACTTTCTACGATTTGGTGTCCTTTGCTTTCAAAGAACTTAAGGAACGCGTTACGAACCTCATCTGTGCTCATGTACATGCAGCTCTTCCTGAAAATAGTCGAGATAGAATTTTGCTGTATTGTACACATAAGCTAGTACTAGATGCTAGCGTGGTAATTGCTCTATTTGGTCGCTTTTTGAGATCACTTTTCGCTCAATCGGATAAAAGCGAACCAATGTACGATAAAACAAACCATTAACTGGGTTTTCCGTTACTCAATATCGCCTTGTGACACTCGCTTTCCCACTGGCTCTTGATGTATTCATCCCCAACATGCCCTTTATAAAAAGGCTAGTGAATAATCTTTAACAGTCCGTTTGATTTAACTCATTCCATGGGTTTTAGACATAAAAAAAGCCCCCCTAATAAGGGAGGCTTAATAACCAAACTAGACTATGCTAATTATGCTTCAATGTACTCGAAACGAGAAGTGAAGAAACGTAGCTGTTTTGGCTCGTATACAAAGTTTAGACCTTTGATTGAATCACGGTTTTTGTATAGCTCGATGATGCCGTCAGCAACTGCGTCCATGTGTGCGTAAGTGTAAACACGACGTGGGATAGTTAGACGGATTGTTTCTAGAGCTGGACGGAAGTGATCGCCAGTCTCACGGTTACGTCCAGCAGAAACGATACCACGTTCCATTGTACGTACACCTGTCTCGATGTATACAGACGCAGCTAGAGTTTGAGCTGGGCACTGATCTTGAGTTAGGTGTGGTAGGAAACGACGTGCGTCAACGAATACTGCGTGGCCACCGATTGGTTCAATCATTGGAACGCCAGCTGCACGTAGCTTGTCACCTAGGTAACGGATTTGCTTGATACGGTGGTCAAGGTAAGGGAACTCAAGAGCCTCTTCTAGACCAAGTGCTAGTGCACCCATATCACGACCAGCAAGACCGCCGTATGAAGGCATACCTTCGTATACTACAACTAGTTCTTTTGACTCTTCGAATAGGTGCTCGTCACGTAGTGCTAGGAAGCCACCGATGTTTGCAAGACCATCTTTCTTAGAAGACATTGTTGCGCCGTCAGCGTAAGAGAACTGTTCTTTACAGATTTCTTTGATTGTCTTGTCAGCGTAACCAGCTTCTTGCTCTTTGATGTAGTAAGCGTTTTCTGCACAACGAGTTGCATCGTAGAATACTTTGATGCCAGCTGCTTTACAGATTTCGCTAACGTCACGCATGTTAGCCATAGATACTGGCTGACCACCTGCAAGGTTAACAGTGATTGCTAGACATACGTAAGCGATGTTTTCAGCGCCTTTCTCAGCGATAGCTGATTGTAGTTTGTCTAGGTCGATGTTGCCTTTGAATGGGATATCGATTTCAGCGTTGTGAGCTTCGTCACGGATGATATCGATGAATTTAGCGCCATTGTGCTCTTGGTGGAAACGTGTAGTAGTGAAGTACATGTTACCTAGAACGTATTGCTGACCTTTGTCTTTAGGGATAGCGATTTGAGAAAGGATGTTCTCAGCGCCACGACCTTGGTGCGTAGGAATTAGGTATGGGAAACCGTATAGACGCTGAACAGCTTCTTCTAGTCTGAAGAAATCTTTAGAACCAGCGTAAGCCTCATCACCAGTCATAAGAGCAGCCCACTGCTTGTCAGACATTGCAGATGTGCCTGAGTCAGTTAGTAGGTCGATGTAAACATCAGCACTATTTAGAAGGAAGGTATTGTAACCAGCTTCTTTCATTTTTTCAGCACGCTCTTCGCGACCAATCATTGATACGTTTTCGATAGTTTTAATACGAAACGGTTCAGCAGGATAACGTTTATCCATTTTAACTTACTCCAATTTATTTAATGGTCATATACTTTATTTAATTGGGTGTATTCCCAAACTTCGAAGCTATTAAAGTCTTTTTTTTGATGCAATGGAATAGCTAGCCAATCGGTATACATCCTAATTTTTGTATAGAAAAATAGACGCCCACTTTATTGCCAAAATTAGATATTGGAGGGTATGTTTATTTCAATTGTTTGATTGACTGGTATTGCACAAGACAATTCATTTTGATAGCAAGAAGCCATAATGGGAGATGGTTAACACTTTAATATGTACATTTGACTGTGCATTTAATTTTACACCTAGGCAATTTGAGTCAAAAGTCGTTCAAATGCCACCCCCTTTTACATAAAACTAACAATAACAACCTATATATTTAATGATTAATGCCGCAATAATTACATTGAAAAGATGGAAATTATGCGTTTTCTTTTGTAACTAGGTTAAAACTCTACTAACTAACTGGTCACACAACTCTAATTTATAAATTAAAGGTCAACTTATAAGGGGCTCCAATCAGGTTCTGTTGCACCGATGTTGCACCACATCGCATTGGTATTTATTATTTAAGTGAAAATAAATACCAATGCATTTATTTTACGATTGTTATTAACAATAATATTAACCCTAAACAATCCGCAAAGTTCTACGACTACTTTTATCTTAGATATTTGCCGTTCATTCCATTAAAAATAAAAACTCAAATAACAAACTGCGTATTTTATTCACTGAAAAGTTCGGTAAATAAATGCTTAAGATCACAGAAACAGTTCAATATATATACGTAAGAACTTGAAGGTGCAGGTTGGCGGCAGTAAGAAAGTCCCTGAGCATAGGTGAACTATGTGATTGGGGCGCACGAACACAGCCAACACCGCTGCAACTTCAAGTAGTAGAAAGGAATAGATTTGGCGTTGTCACTTCAAAATTCACTTGCCATGGTAGCGACTAAGGTGTGTAAGTCCATTGCTGTTAGTAAGTGATAGGAGTTAAAGAAGGTATCTAGTGATGGCAGCAGTTCTAATTGTCGTAGGGAATACCATTGAAGATGTCATGCCATACCGCTCTAGGCTTAATTTGGATCTCGGAGGTGACGAAAGGATAGTGATAGAGTTAGTGAGGCTGTTTTCAGTCGGTGAGTGAATAGTTTCGCTACCAAGCCAACTAAACGTACAACGATCTACTCTTTTGAGTTTAAGCAGATGAAAAAAAGCCCCACTTAATTAGAGCAGGGCTTTAAAACAATAAATAGAACGTATTAGAATTCTTCTTGAGGCAACTCACCCGTTTCTGGTTCTTCAGGCTGAGCTGGCGTGAGTAACATTTCACGCAACTTGCTATCAATAGTCTTAGCAGCTTCAGTATTCTCTTTTAGATACTTACAAGCATTCGCCTTACCTTGGCCAATCTTATCACCATTGTAGCTGTACCATGCACCGGCCTTTTCTACCAACTTATGTTTTACACCTAAGTCGACAAGTTCACCTTCTCGGTTAAAACCCTGTCCATACAGAATTTGAGTTTCAGCTTGCTTAAATGGCGCTGCGATCTTGTTCTTAACTACTTTAATACGAGTTTCGTTACCAACGACCTCATCACCATCTTTAATAGAACCTGTACGGCGGATGTCAAGACGTACTGAAGCGTAGAACTTAAGCGCATTACCACCAGTTGTCGTTTCTGGGTTACCAAACATCACACCAATCTTCATACGGATTTGGTTGATGAAGATACACATACAGTTAGACTGCTTTAGGTTACCCGTTAGTTTACGCATCGCTTGAGAAAGCATACGGGCTTGAAGACCCATGTGGCTATCACCCATCTCGCCTTCAATTTCTGCTTTTGGTGTTAATGCCGCTACCGAGTCAACAACAAGAACATCAATTGCACCAGAGCGAGCTAATGCATCACATATTTCTAATGCTTGCTCACCTGTGTCAGGCTGAGAAACAAGTAGCGCATCAATATCTACACCAAGTTTCTTGGCGTAGATAGGATCTAGCGCGTGCTCTGCATCGATAAACGCACAAGTTTTACCTACTCGTTGTGCAGCAGCGATTAATTCAAGAGTCAGTGTTGTTTTACCTGATGATTCTGGACCGTAAACTTCTACGATACGACCCATAGGTAAGCCACCAGCACCTAATGCGATATCTAGAGAAAGTGAGCCAGTAGAAATTGTTTCTACGTCCATGGTGCGGTTGTCACCAAGGCGCATGATTGAGCCTTTACCGAATTGCTTTTCAATCTGACCTAGCGCAGCGGCGAGGGCTTTTTGTTTGTTCTCGTCCATCACTTTCTCCAAACTACTCGCCTTAACTGACGAATAAAAAATTTGTATCGTCCTGCTCAGTGGTTACTGAACAATTAATGAATGTCATTATACTGTTGATTCATACAGTGTCCATACCTGTGTGAATTTTTTTTAAATATCTAACGATAGAGTACTGATCTCTCGACGCTTTTAAAGTTGGATAGATAAAATCACGCAGCTTCACTCATATATTCACACAAGATTTTGATCGCATGTTCAACTGCTTGCGATCGAACTTGGCTTCGATTGCCATCAAAGCAATGAGTACTGACTTTAAGCCACCCTTCTTTATTAGCCCAAGCAAAGCAAACCGTCCCTACAGGCTTATCATCACTGCCACCGGAAGGTCCCGCTATACCACTAATTGAAACTGCAATTGTCGCATTTGAGTGACGTAGCGCACCGAGTACCATCTCTTTAACGACAATATCACTCACCGCACCATAAGATTCTAAACTCGAAACTTGTACACCAAGCATTTCCATCTTGGCTTCATTGCTGTAGGTCACAAAAGCACGATCAAACCATGCCGAACTGCCTGAGATATCCGTCACCGCAGTCGCCACGCCGCCACCAGTGCAGGACTCAGCCGTTGCCAAAATTTGCTGATGTTTTAACAGCAGTTTACCTAACGATATACTCAATGTTTGATGTGATTCCATGTTCAAAATCCTTAATGTGACTTTTCGCCCGAGATCGATTCACGTATCCTAAGCCGCAATTGTCATAAACGAAAGAAGTTAGCCGTGAAAGCCGAACAAAAACACACACCAATGATGCAGCAATATCATAAGTTAAAAGCGGAAAACCCAGATATTTTATTGTTTTATCGTATGGGCGACTTCTACGAACTTTTTTATGATGACGCCAAACGCGCTTCACAATTGCTTGATATCTCGCTGACCAAGCGCGGCTCTTCGGCTGGCGAGCCAATCCCTATGGCTGGTGTTCCTTATCATGCCGTTGAAGGTTACTTAGCTAAATTAGTACAACTTGGAGAATCAGTCGCCATTTGTGAACAAATTGGCGACCCTGCTACCAGTAAAGGTCCTGTCGAGCGTAAGGTTGTACGTATTGTTACGCCAGGAACGGTCACTGATGAGGCTCTCCTGTCAGAACGCGTCGACAACTTACTCGCCGCTATTTATCATCATAACGGCAAATTCGGTTTTGCTACGCTCGATATTACTTCTGGTCGTTTCCAGTTAAGCGAACCAGAAAGTGAAGAAGCTATGGCGGCGGAGCTACAACGTACTTCTCCTCGTGAGCTACTATTCCCAGAAGATTTCGGACCTGTTCATCTGATGTCTTCACGTAGTGGCAATCGTCGTCGCCCTATCTGGGAATTTGAAATTGACACTGCAAAACAACAGCTTAATCAACAGTTTGGTAGTCGAGATTTAGTTGGCTTTGGCGTTGAACACGCCGAGTTGGGGCTTTGCGCCGCAGGTTGCTTAATTCAATATGTCAAAGACACGCAGCGTACTGCACTACCCCACATTCGCTCTTTAACGTTTGATCGCCAAGACCACTCTGTGATTCTTGATGCCGCGACTCGTCGTAATCTAGAGATCACCTATAACCTTTCCGGTGGATTAGACAACACGCTCGCTGATGTTCTTGATAAAACAGCAACGCCAATGGGTAGCCGAATGCTTAAACGCTGGCTGCATCAACCAATGCGATGCATAGAAACACTAAATCAACGTCTTGATGCGATTTCTGACATCAAAGAGCAGAGCTTGTTTTGTGAGTTACAACCCGTACTAAAACAGATTGGTGATATTGAACGTATTCTAGCGCGCTTGGCACTGCGCTCTGCTCGCCCACGTGATTTAGCTCGCTTACGCCATGCAATGCAACAACTACCCGAACTTGCGAGTGTATTGTCAGCATTGAAGCACCCATACCTAACTAAGTTAACTCAGTATGCCGCACCAATTGAAGGTGCTTGTGAGCTATTAGAGCACGCAGTAAAAGAAAACCCACCAGTCGTAATTCGAGATGGTGGTGTTATTGCTGAAGGTTACAACGCAGAGCTCGATGAATGGCGTGCTCTTGCTAATGGTGCAACAGAATACCTTAACAAGCTTGAACGTGAAGAACGTGAGCGTCACGATATTGATACGCTCAAGGTCGGTTACAACGCGGTACATGGTTTCTTTATTCAAGTTAGCCGAGGTCAAAGTCATTTGGTTCCGCCACACTATGTGCGCCGCCAAACACTGAAAAACGCTGAGCGTTATATTATTCCTGAGCTTAAAGAGCACGAAGACAAAGTACTAAGTTCAAAATCAAAAGCTCTCGCGATTGAGAAAAAGCTTTGGGATGAGTTATTTGACTTATTGATGCCGTACCTTGAACAGATGCAAAATCTTGCCTCTTCGGTCTCTCAACTTGATGTACTACAAAACCTAGCCGAACGCGCAGATAGCCTAGATTACTGTCGACCAATAATGAGCGAAACGCCGGGGATAACCATCCAAGCAGGTCGCCACCCAGTGGTTGAACAGGTTATGGATGAACCTTTTATTGCCAACCCGATCGAGCTAAATCATCAACGTAAGATGCTGATCATTACCGGTCCTAACATGGGCGGTAAATCGACTTACATGCGCCAAACCGCTTTAATTGCCTTAATGGCACACATAGGTTCTTATGTTCCAGCGGAATCTGCGCACATTGGGTCTATCGACCGTATCTTTACTCGTATTGGCGCATCAGACGATCTGGCTTCTGGTCGCTCAACCTTTATGGTCGAGATGACTGAAACTGCAAACATCTTGCACAATGCCACCGAACGCAGCTTAGTGTTAATGGACGAAATCGGTCGTGGTACTAGTACCTATGATGGCTTATCACTCGCTTGGGCAAGTGCCGAATGGCTAGCGAAACAGATTGGCGCTTTGACGCTATTCGCAACTCACTATTTTGAACTGACAGAACTACCGAGCCAAATTGAACACTTGGCGAACGTTCATCTTGATGCTGTTGAGCATGGTGATAGCATCGCCTTTATGCACGCGGTACAAGAAGGTGCGGCGAGTAAATCTTACGGTTTAGCCGTAGCGGGCTTAGCTGGCGTACCAAAAACTGTAATCAAGCACGCTCGCGCAAAGTTAACGCAACTTGAACAGCTTGCTCATGCGGGTAGCAGCGTATCTTCAGTAAGTAGTAGCGCGGTTGACATAGCCAATCAACTCAGCCTTATTCCTGAACCCAGTGAAGTGGAAGAAGCGCTCGCGAATATTGACCCCGATGACTTAACTCCTCGTCAAGCGCTCGAAGAACTCTACCGCTTGAAAAAGCTACTCTAAATTAGAAGCCGCATCCATGATGCGGTTTTTTTTACGAAACGAATGAGACTTGGCGAGCTGGGTCAAATGTCCAAAGGATTGGTCTGCAATAGTAGATTTAATTAACGAACAACCTCTCGGAATAAATTCATCTGCCCATTCATCCCCATAACGCTGCACCCTATGCTAGTTGCGAATAAACTCACTCAAAATTGAGGATTGTTATGAACAACTATTCTAGGAACTTACAACGTGGCTTTACTCTTATTGAACTGATGATAGTGGTGGCAATTATTGCCATATTAGCTGTTTTCTCAGTGCCGGCTTATCAGGACTACACCAAGAAAGCCACGCTTGCCGAGTTTCCAACGCTTGCTGCTGGGGTAAAATTATCTGTCGCTGTTTGCGCTCAAGAGAAAGCAACCGACAGCGCTTCATTTACAACCAACTGTATAACGTCCGCAGGAAATGTACCAAGCGCATCGATCAACAATGTAAATATAGTGGCGAAGATCATCTCATCGGCAGTAACCATAGAAGCTGCTGCATCAGCAGATAAAGGACCGATAAAGTCAGGTGAAAAATACCTTTTAACTGCAAAATATACTTCCAGCGGTGTCACTTGGAAGGCAAGTTGTGAAGATGCTGGTGGTACAGCACAAACAGACTACTGCCCAGACTAGTGAACCCAGCACTATTAACCGTATTGATAGAAAGCGGTGAGATTGATAGCAAACTCTCCCAGCAAATTTCGCAACTTTTAAAAATGCCAGAACTGGATGAGGAAACGGTTTTGGCAACCATTACAGCAGCAGATTTAGCACAAACCACCAGCCAGCTATTGGGGCTCCCACTCGTTAATCTTCATGAATATGATTTTAACTCTCTATGCCATAGTTTGGGGTTGAGCTCTCTTGTTCAAAAATACCGCACCATTCCGATAGATCGTGATTCTCAAACACTCACTCTCGCAACCAGTGACCCAGTTAATAATGAAATTGAAGATGAGTTTCGTTTCGCAACAGGTCTAAACATTGAGCTGGTGATTGCTGACATCAACTCGATAAAGAAAGCAATCCATTCACTTTATGGACGCAACATCCCATCAGCAGGGTCCCATAAAAAGGAAATCAACGCCCTTGATCTGGCAAAATTGGTAAACCTATCTGATGAAGAGCTGAGCAATGTTGAAAACTTAAGTCAAGATGATGCGCCCGTTAGTCGCTATATTCATCAAATACTGCTTGAAGCGATACGCAAGGGTGCCTCTGATATTCATTTTGAGCCTTACGAAGACCACTATCGAATACGCCTGCGCTGCGATGGCATACTGCTAGAAACCCATCAACCTGCCGCGCAATTGGGTCGGCGCCTTTCTACTCGAGTTAAAATTCTATCTAACCTTAATATTGCCGAAAGACGTTTGCCTCAGGATGGTCGAAGTAAGATCAAACTCAATGACGAACTCTCCGTTGATATGCGGGTATCAACACTGCCTACATTGTGGGGAGAAAAAGTGGTTCTAAGGCTGTTAGAAAGCAGCTCAGCCCAGCTCGATATCAATAAGTTAGGCTATGACGACAGACAGAAGCAGCTTTACTTAGATGCGTTAAAAAAACCGCAAGGGCTTATCTTAATGACGGGACCGACCGGCAGTGGCAAAACCGTGTCGCTATACTCCGGGCTGGCTATCCTCAACACAGCAGAGGTCAATATCGCGACCGCCGAAGACCCGGTCGAAATCAATTTACCAGGAATCAATCAAGTTCAAATTCAACCACAAATTGGGTTTGGTTTTGCTACCGCACTCCGCTCATTTTTACGACAAGATCCCGACATCGTAATGGTTGGTGAAATTAGAGACTTAGAAACGGCAGAAATTGCAATTAAAGCCTCCCAGACCGGGCACTTAGTTCTTTCTACATTACATACCAATTCAGCAGCAGAAACTTTGGTAAGACTACAAAATATGGGGATACAACCTTACAACCTCGCCTCTTCACTTAGCCTCGTGATTGCCCAAAGACTAATCAGGCTCTTATGTCCCAAATGTAAACTGAGCTACCAAATCAGCACAGAGTTAAGCCAACAAATAAGCCTGCCATGCGAGCAAACCTTGTTCCAAGCTCACAAATTGGGCTGTGAGGACTGCAACAGTGGTTATTCTGGTCGAATTGGGTTGTTTGAAGTCATGACGATCAACAGTGAACTCCATCAAGCGATACTGACTGGCGCGAGTGCACGCAACATTGAAGGCATTGCGATTAAACAAGGGATGACGACATTAAAAAACGCAGGCATAGAAAAACTCAGCCAAGGCTTAACCAGTTTCGAAGAACTACAACGAGTTCTTTATATCTCTTAAGGAGCAATGAATGATGGTCAACCGCCTAATTGAGCTGAGGAATTACCGCTGGAAGGGAGTCAACAAGCTTGGTCGCCCAGTCTCTGGTCGCATTTTAGCCCTGAGTGAGATGGAGGTGCGCGATAAACTCAAACAGCAAAAGATAACCGTCAAAACTCTTGTCCCCAAAAAAGTATCAACGCTTCGCATGCAGTTAGAGCGCGTGAAACGCAAAGATATTACCTTACTCACTCGTCAATTGGCGACCATGCTTACCACCGGAATTCCGATCGTCCAAGCGATTAAATTAGTGAGTGATAACTATCGTAAAGCAGAAATAAAGTCTCTATTACTTTCGCTAAGCAAAAACATTGAATCAGGCACGCCTTTATCCGTCGCCCTCAAAGCGAGCCGCCATTTTGATTCATTGTATGTCGACCTAATTGCCTCCGGTGAAGCCGCAGGTAACCTCGCCGATACTTTTCAACGTATTGCCGACTATCGCGAAAAATCAGAACAATTAAAATCCAAAGTTATTAAAGCAATGATTTACCCATGTATGATTTTTCTCGTCGCCATTGTCGTCAGCTATTTAATGCTAACACTGGTTATTCCTGAGTTTGAAAGCCTGTTTACTAGCTTCGGGTCTGAACTAC
Organism: Vibrio kasasachensis; assembly: GCF_050337565.1. Lineage (NCBI taxonomy): Bacteria > Pseudomonadati > Pseudomonadota > Gammaproteobacteria > Vibrionales > Vibrionaceae > Vibrio > Vibrio kasasachensis. The sequence continues at coordinate 15,527 of NZ_JAKJTB010000021.1, forward strand.
CTTGGTTCACTCAACAGGTATTGACCGTTTCCCACTTTACTCAATCGCACAGTTTTTCGATTGCTATCGCAACTATCGGGCTATTCTTGCTAATTAAATTATTAATAACTCGTTCATTTCGATGGCAGCTCTATTTCAGTCGCCTTAGCCTTCGCATTCCTATTGTCGGATCCATTATATCAAAGGCATCCATAGCAAAATTTAGTCGTACTTTAGCAACCAGTTTTTCTGCGGGCATCCCTATTCTTGCATGTATACAAACTTCAGCTAAAACAGCCAGTAACCTCCATTACCAAACTGCGCTCGAATCTGTCTACAGGGAGACCGCAGCAGGAATGCCACTCTATTTAGCGATGCGTTATACTGATAGCTTTCCTGAAATGACATTACAAATGGTGATGATTGGCGAAGAATCAGGTCGATTAGATGACATGCTTCACAAAGTCGCGACGATCTATGAAGTCGAGATTGATGACACGGTCGATAATCTTGGAAAGATCATCGAACCCTTGATTATCATCTTTTTGAGCTTGATCGTAGGTAGCTTGGTGTTCGCTATTTACTTACCCATCTTTAACTTAATGAATGTTATAGGCTAAGATAGCCGTTCAATCATCAATTCCACCTCTTGCATATTACTGAGTTTTTTATGGCTGTCTTTCTTCACTACCCTTGGTTATTCCCGTTGTTAGCGACTATTTTTGGTCTGATCGTGGGTAGTTTTCTCAATGTCGTCATCCATCGCCTGCCCATTATGATGGAGCGTGAATGGCGTAAAGAATGCCAAGAAAGTTTTCCAGAATGTAAGCTTGAAATTGATAACAGCACCTATAACCTCAGTGTTCCTCGCTCAACTTGCCCTAGTTGTGATACTCAGATCCGAGCAATAGACAATATACCGGTGTTGAGTTGGCTAATGTTAAAAGGCAAGTGTCGCCAGTGCCACGCAAGCATTGGTGCTCGTTATCCGCTAATTGAAACGCTAACAGCCGTACTCTGTCTAGTAATGGCTTTACAGTTTGGTTTCAGTTACTTCTCTATCGCACTGCTGTTTTTCACTTTCGTTCTGATTGTCGCCACCTTTATCGATTTAGACACCATGCTATTGCCGGATCAACTGACTCTGCCATTAATGTGGGCAGGTATCAGCTTATCGTTATTTGGTATTAGCCCTGTAAGCCTTCAAGACTCAGTTATTGGCGCTATTGCTGGGTATCTCTGCTTATGGAGTGTCTACTGGGGATTCAAACTACTGACAGGTAAAGAAGGAATGGGTTATGGTGATTTTAAATTACTTGCCGCCCTCGGCGCTTGGCTTGGCTGGCAATATTTGCCAATTATTATTTTGCTTTCTTCACTCGTTGGACTGGTTTTTGGCATTATCCAACTTCGCATGCAGCAAAAAGGCATCGACAAAGCCTTTCCATTTGGTCCTTACTTAGCAATAGCCGGTTGGGTTACGCTCTTATGGGGACAAGATATCTTACAACACTATTACCGTTTCCTACTTGGAGCTTAAAATGGCTTTAGTTATTGGCTTAACTGGCGGGATTGCCAGCGGCAAAACGACTGTAGCAAATTTGTTTCGCGATCAGTTTTCGATTGATATCGTTGATGCGGATGTTGTCGCTCGTGAAGTCGTAGAACCAAATAGCGAGGGGTTAACGTATATTGCCCAGCGCTATGGGCAGAAAATTTTACAACAAGATGGTAGTTTGAATCGATCTGCTCTACGAGAGATCATCTTCGCTAATAGAGAAGAGAAGCAGTGGCTAGATGCGCTCCTTCATCCAATGATACGCAGCGAACTGAAGCGACAACTCAAACAAATTACTTCTGATTACGCACTGCTGGTAATCCCTCTTATGGTAGAGAACAACTTACAACAGCTAGCCGATCGCGTATTAGTTGTCGATGTTGACGAAGAAATACAAATTGAACGCACCATGAATCGCGATGATGTCTCCCGTCAGCAAGTTCAATCCATACTACAATCTCAAGCTAGCCGTGAGCAACGCCTAGCGATCGCTGACGATGTGATTAAAAATCATTCACAAAACCAGCAACTTTTGCCCCAAATCACAGAATTACATAAAAAGTACCTAGAAATGTGTAGGGTAAATCTGTGAGAATGAAGCTATCAATTTTCAAGGCAGCAGCTTAATGACCACGCAATATTTCGAACATCCGCTGAATGAGAAAACTAGAATCTACCTGCGAGTAGAGGCTTTGCTACATCAGCTGGATGTATCATCGAAATTTAATGGTGATTTACAGCATCTAAACTTCTTTCGCGCCTTATTCGATTTGCTCGAAATATTTGAACAAATCCAATTAAAAAGTGAATTGGCAAAAGATATCGAGAAGCAAAGATTATCCTATCGCACTTGGATTAACGTCGAAGGTGTTGATCAAGACATGCTACAAAGCATTCTGCAAGAAGTTGATCAGGCACATAGTGAATTGATGTCAGCGGAACGTTTTGGACAGAGTTTAAAAGAAGACCGCTTTCTAAGCGCTATTCGCCAACGCTTCAACCTACCAGGTGGGGCATGCTGTTTTGATCTTCCTGCACTGCATCACTGGCGTCATTTACCCAACGAAACAAAACAGCAAGATGCTCGCGATTGGATGGAAACACTAAGCTCACTGTCTAACGCACTTAAATTATGGCTACAACTCACTAGAGAGACTGGGCGATTTCAGGCAGTAGTTGCCCTAAATGCCTTCTTCCAAAGCGATGCGGAAGAAGCGAACATTCTGCGGTTAAATATTCCAATGCACTACAGTGTTTATCCCATGATTTCCGGTCACAAAAACCGCTTTGCCATTAAGTTCATTGATTTTAAATCAGGTCAAGCCTACATCGGGGATGTTGAGTTTGATCTTGCCGTATGTTGCTAACTTACCGAGTAATAGCAGAATTGCTATACTACCTTTAAATTTTTCTATTCAGATAGTGTTATGACTAAATTAACCAAAGTAGCCTGCCCTCAATGTGGCACGCAAGTTATTTGGGGTGAACAAAGCCCTTTCCGCCCGTTCTGTAGCAAAAAATGTCAAATGATCGATTTTGGCGAGTGGGCAGATGAAGAAAACAGTATAGCTGGTGCGGAAGATATGTCAGACAGCGACGGGTGGTCAGAAGATCAGTACTAGGCTATCAGATACTAATGAGAGAGGTTGATACGAAAGTGTCAGCCTTTTTTATTGGTCGGATACCAATTGCCTAAATGCCGACGAAAAAAAACGGAGCCGATTTCTCGACTCCGTTTTTTACTATGAGAACGCTAGTTATAGCATTACTTCTTAGTAAGTTTCTCTCTGATACGAGCTGACTTACCAGAACGCTCACGTAGGTAGTACAACTTGGCACGACGTACTGCACCACGGCGTTTAACTTCAATGCTATCAACAACTGGAGAATGTGTTTGGAACGTACGTTCAACACCTTCACCGTTAGAGATTTTACGAACAGTGAATGCTGAATGCAGACCACGGTTACGGATTGCGATTACAACGCCTTCAAAAGCCTGTAGACGCTCACGTTCACCTTCTTTTACCTTAACTTGAACTACAACAGTGTCACCTGGTGCAAATTTAGGTAGGCCTTGCTTCATTTGCTCATCTTCAAGAGCTTTGATGATGTTACTCATTTTAATAAATTCCTAGATTAAACTGATACTAATAAAATTAGGTTACTGTACCTGATATTCTTTAATGAATTCAGCCAGTAATTGTTCCTGATCGTCAGTCAGAGCTAGGTTTTCCAGAAGCTCTGGTCTTCTTAGCCAAGTACGGCCCAACGACTGTTTTAGTCGCCAGCGACGAATGTCCTGGTGATTGCCTGACATGAGTACCGTGGGTACTTCTTTGCCATCCAACACTTCTGGACGCGTATAGTGAGGGCAATCCAACAAACCATTTGCAAAAGAATCTTCTTCTGCTGATGCAAAGTCTCCAAGCACTCCAGGTATAAACCTAGAGACCGAGTCAATAAGCGTCATGGCTGGGATTTCTCCTCCCGTCATCACAAAATCCCCGATTGACCATTCTTCGTCAACTTCGGATTGGATGATACGTTCATCTACCCCTTCATAGCGACCACAAATAAGAAGCAAATTCTCATTAGTCGCCAGCTCTTCAACTCCTTTTTGGTCGAGTTTACGACCTTGAGGAGATAGGTAAATAACTTTCGTCTTACCCGGTGAGGTCTGTTTGGCTGCGTGAATGGCATCGCGCAAAGGCTGAACCATCATCAACATACCTGGACCACCACCGTAAGGTCTATCATCGACAGTGCGATGTTTATCATGAGTGAAATCACGAGGATTCCAAGTCTCAATAGACAAAAGACCTTTTTTAACCGCTTGACCTGTTACTCCAAAATCAGTAACGCTACGGAACATTTCAGGAAACAGGCTAATTATGCCAACCCACATTGTTCAATCGCTCCGTTACTTAGAGTTAGAATCCAGGATCCCAGTCAACTTCGATCCGTTGAGCTTCGCGATCAACTTTAATGATCACTTGCTCTTCAAGGTACGGGATTAATCGTTCCTTTTGTCCGAAAGCATCTTTAAGATTTGCTTTAACTACTAAAACATCGTTTGAGCCAGTTTCTAGTATGTCTAAAACGACACCTAGATCGTAACCTTTAGTGGTTACGACTTGCATACCAAACAATTCACGCCAGTAGAACTCATCTTCTGACAATTCTGGTAGTACTGCAGGGTCAATAGCAATTTCAAAATTGGTCATCAGTTGCGCGTCTTCGCGAACATCCAACCCTGCTAGCTTACATACATAGCCTTGACCATGACGTTTCCAGCTTTCTACTTTATGTTCAACCCACTTGCCTTTTTGGTCCAAAAACCAAGGGCTATAATCGAAAATGCTTTCAGCATTGTCTGTGTAGGAAAAAACTTTGAGCCAACCGCGAATGCCATAAGTAGCACCTAACTTGCCTACAACAATCTTGTTCTCGCTCATTGCTTCTTTACCTTTCATCGACATAAGCTAATTTCTACTTCTTAGTAAGAATTAAGCCGCTTTTTGAGCGTCTTTAACTAGCTTAGCAACGCGGTCAGAAACAGACGCGCCTTGACCAACCCAATGGTTAACGCGGTCTAGGTCTAAACGTAGACCTTCTTCTTGACCTTGAGCAGTAGGGTTAAAGAAACCTACTTTCTCGATGAAACGGCCAGTTGCTGCGTTACGGCTATCCGCAACTACGATTTGGTAAAATGGACGCTTTTTAGCGCCGTGACGTGCCAAACGAATGGTAACCATGTCGTCCTCTTTGCTTTCTCAAAAATAAAATTAACCCCAATAACCGTTTAGTTTTGCTATACAGTTTGGGGTCTCGTGCCAAAATAAAGCTCCGGAATTTTACTCTTATTCAGAAGCAATGCAAGGTCTTTAGCTATTTTTTCACCACCACAAATCTGAGAATAAATATGTGATATAGCTAACACCTTGAAAATAGGAATATGAAGGCTGGTCTATCGACCAAATGGATTAAAACCACCACCCATGCCGCCACCGCCGCCACCCATCATGCCTTGCATGTTGCGCATCATGCCTTTCATGCCACCTTTCTGCATTTTTTTCATCATTTTCTGCATTTGGGTGAATTGTTTCAGCAAGCGGTTAACGTCTTGAACCTGCGTACCCGAACCTGCGGCAATACGCTTCTTACGCGAACCTTTTATTAGTTCTGGGCGCTGGCGCTCTTTCATAGTCATCGAGTTAATGATCGCTTCCATCTGGCGGAACATTTTATCATCAACTTTGTCTTTTACATTCGCGGGCAAGTTACTCATGCCGGGTAACTTATCCATCATCCCCATCATGCCACCCATGTTTTGCATCTGACCAAGCTGCTCACGAAAATCTTCTAAATCAAAGCCTTTTTTATCTTTGAATTTCTTCGCCAGCTTTTCTGCTTTTTCGGTATCTACATTACGTTGTAGATCTTCGATCAGCGACAGTACGTCACCCATCCCAAGGATACGGGATGCAACACGATCTGGATGGAAGGGTTCTAGTGCATCAGTTTTTTCACCAACACCTAGGAATTTGATTGGCTTACCCGTGACATGACGAACCGATAGCGCAGCACCACCTCGAGCATCACCATCTACTTTGGTTAAAATGACACCAGTAAGAGGAAGTGTATCGCCAAAAGCTTTAGCTGTATTTGCCGCATCTTGACCCGTCATGGCGTCAACAACAAACAAGGTCTCAACAGGGGTAATTGCAGTGTGCAGATCTTGAATCTCTGCCATCATCTGCTCATCCACCGCTAAGCGACCGGCAGTATCCACGACTAGGACGTCATAGAATTTCTTTTTCGCATGATCTATTGCAGCCGTGGCGATATCAATCGGCTTTTGATCTGCTGAAGATGGGAAGAAATCAACATCAACTTCTGTTGCCAAAGTCTCAAGCTGCTTAATTGCTGCAGGACGGTATACGTCAGCAGACACAACAAGAACTTTCTTCTTATCACGTTCTTTTAATAGCTTTGAAAGCTTAGCGACTGATGTGGTTTTACCCGCACCTTGCAAACCCGCCATTAAAATCACGGCTGGTGGTTGAGCCGCTAGGTTCAATGCCTCGTTCGACTCGCCCATAACCGCTTCAAGCTCAGCTTGAACGATCTTAATAAATTCTTGCCCTGGCGTTAGAGATTTTGATACCTCAACACCTACGGCGCTGTCTTTTACACGCTTAACAAATTCACGCACAACTGGTAAGGCAACATCAGCCTCCAATAGCGCCATGCGCACTTCACGCAGTGTATCTTTAATATTGTCTTCAGTAAGACGTCCTTTACCACTGATGTTTTTCAGGGTACTGGATAAGCGATCCGTTAAATTCTCAAACATCGTTTCTCTTCGCTAAATTCGGCGATAAATTATTATGAGTATACCTTAGCCAACCCTTGCTTGGCACTACCCGATTAAAATTTGATATCTCATCTCTCATAATTCAACATAGATCTCTCATAGCCCAAAAGCTTGATGCAAGGTATAATTTGTTAAAAATCCACCAACTTAAACGAGAGTAATGGACAACTTAGTCGCAGTAAGCGCAGCAATTCTCTATATATTAGCGATTGCAACGATCATCCCAGGCCTTGTTCATCAAACTGGCATTCGAGCAAAAACCGTCATGGTTGGTGCAGCACTTGCGTTGACGTTCCATGCTTGGTCTCTCGGTGCTCTTATATTGTCGGGGTCAGGGCAGAACTTTAGCATCTTGAACGTTGCATCCCTCATCAGCTTTATAATCTCACTAGTGATGAGTGTGGCAATGCTAAAAACTCGAATCTGGTTTCTTTTACCCGTCGTGTACAGCTTTTCTGCCATCAACCTGCTTGCGGCAACGTTATTACCAAGTAGCTACATTACTCACTTCGAAAATGATCCCAAGCTACTTATTCATATTTCGCTGGCACTATTCTCGTACTCTACGCTGACTATCGGCGCACTGTATGCGCTGCAACTCGCATGGCTAGACAATCGTTTAAAAGCGAAAAAAGCACTCGCAATCAATCCTAATGTTCCACCTCTGATGTTGATTGAACGCCAGCTCTTCAAAATCATTCTGATCGGAAACCTACTACTGACCATGACCTTGGTCACCGGTTTCACTTTCGTGCAAGATATGTTTGTCCAAGGTAAAGCCCACAAAGCGATCCTCTCTTTCATTGCTTGGCTTATCTATTCCGTCTTGATCTGGGGACACTATCAGCGCGGTTGGCGAGGTAATAAAGTCACTTGGTTTGCAGTCGCTGGTGCCACATTACTGACAATTGCCTACTTTGGTAGCCGATTTGTACGTGAGATCATTCTCAATTAATTAAGGGGGCATTGGTGCACCTTTTTTTATACCTATGCTACAGACCCCTTACTTACAATTGACTTCCAGTGCCAGTTAGGTCATAAATTAATCTAAACATTAAAAGGAACAGGTCAGTTTTGGACGACATATCAACGGGTATCTTGTTTGCGCTACTCGCGTGTCTGATTGTAATTTCAGGTTATTTCTCAGGTTCAGAGACCGGCATGATGGCTCTTAACCGATATAGATTAAAGCACTTATCCAATAGTGGTCATAAGGGTGCCAAGCGGGTGGAAAAACTACTCGACCGTCCAGATCGATTAATTGGTCTGATCCTTATCGGCAACAACCTCGTTAATATTCTTGCTTCTGCTATTGCTACTATTCTAGGTATGCGCCTCTATGGTGACCTCGGTGTCGCTATAGCAACAGGTGCCCTTACTTTAGTGGTACTAGTGTTTGCAGAAGTCACACCAAAAACACTGGCAGCCCTTTACCCAGAACGAGTGTCATACGCAAGCAGCATCATTTTGATGATATTGATGAAACTGCTTTCCCCGCTCGTCATCTTAATAAATTTCATTACTAATGGGTTTATTCGCCTGCTTGGTGTCAAAGCTCGTCATGGCGATGACAAGCACCTCAGTTCAGATGAACTGAGAACGGTCGTTAATGAGGCTGGTAATCTAATTCCGAGCCGCCACCAAGATATGTTGGTGTCGATACTCGACCTGGAAAACGTTACCGTGAACGATATTATGGTGCCACGAAACGAAATTACGGGTATCGATATAAATGATGATTGGAAGTCCATCGTTCGTCAGTTAACACACTCACCCCATGGTCGAGTCGTGCTATATCGCGATCAAATAGACGAAGCCGTGGGGATGTTGCGCCTTCGTGAAGCCTATCGTTTGATGCTGGAAAAAAACGAGTTCACCAAAGAACGTCTTTTACGCGCAGCCGATGAAGTATACTTTATTCCCGAGGGTACACCTCTCAATGTCCAACTACTAAAATTCCAACGCAAGAAACAACGCATAGGTCTTATAGTCGATGAATATGGTGACATTATTGGTTTGATTACCTTAGAGGACATTTTAGAAGATATCGTCGGTGAATTTACGACTTCTATTGCCCCTAGCCTTGCAGAAGAGATCGTTCCTCAAGGCGATGGTAGTTTCTTAATTGATGGCAGCGCTAACATTCGCGATATTAACAAAGGTTTGAAATGGCAATTGCCTACTGATGGACCTCGCACACTCAACGGGCTTATTCTTGAACACTTAGAAGACATCCCTGAAAGCCATTTAAGTGTGCAAGTAGAAGGGCATCCGATGGAAGTCGTCGCGTTGGAAGAAAACCGAATTAGGTTGGTTAAGGTTTTTCCTAAACTCAAACAAGCTTCTTGAATTTAAGCACCTAAAATTATGGCTCCAAAAACAACAAAACGCCTTGTCCAACAAGGCGTTTTGTTATCTAGCGTAGAAAATTAGTCATCTTCTATACTGAACAGATTTTCCATGCTTAAACCCTGTTTAATCAGGATCTCACGCAGTCGACGTAGACCTTCAACTTGGATCTGACGTACACGTTCACGTGTTAAATTAATTTCACGACCAACTTCTTCTAACGTTGATGGTTCATACCCAAGTAACCCAAAACGACGAGCTAACACTTCTTTCTGCTTAGGGTTTAACTCATCGAGCCAATTGATTAGCGAGTTTTTAATATCATCATCTTGAGTCGATACTTCTGGGTCTGCATGCTTTACATCTGGAATAATATCCAGCAACGCCTTCTCACCATCACCACCAATAGGGGTGTCAACCGAACTAATACGTTCATTCAAACGTAGCATTTTGCTTACATCTTCAACCGGCTTATCTAGCTGAGTGGCTATTTCTTCTGCGGTTGGCTCATGATCTAGTTTCTGTGATAGTTCACGAGCAGTACGTAAATAGATATTAAGCTCTTTCACAACATGAATCGGTAAGCGAATAGTACGAGTTTGATTCATTAGCGCTCGCTCAATGGTTTGACGAATCCACCATGTTGCGTAAGTTGAGAAACGAAAGCCTCGTTCTGGGTCAAACTTCTCAACAGCTCTAATTAGACCAAGATTACCTTCTTCAATGAGATCGAGTAGCGCTAAACCACGATTACTGTAACGGCGAGAAATTTTGACCACTAGGCGTAAGTTACTTTCTATCATACGCTTACGTGCAGCTTCATCTCCACGCAACGCACGGCGAGCGTATAGCACTTCTTCTTCTGCGGTTAATAATGGAGAAAAGCCAATTTCACCGAGATAAAGTTGAGTGGCATCGAGATTCTTATTAGAAACTTCGTATTCTTCTTTTACGGTGTTATTTGATGATGCGGATTTTTTTGGTTTCTGCTCTTTATTTTCGAACGCTTCCATGTTCTCAATATTGAACTCTTCAACTTTTGCTGCTGTGTTGCTGATACCCATAGTGCCTCCCCCTGGCGAGCTAGCAAGACATTTAATACTTCTAATGCCCCTGTTCGTCCTCTTTTAACAAAGATTACGGTAAATAACGCTTCGGATTAACCGACTTACCTCTATAGCGAATTTCAAAGTGCAAGCGAACACTGTTGGTTCCTGAATTACCCATTGTTGCGATTTTTTGACCTGATTTAACACTTTGGCCTTCTTGTACTAGCAACTGGTCGTTGTGCGCATACGCGCTTAAAAATTTATCGTTATGTTTTATTATGACAAGGTTTCCATAACCTCTTAAAGCGTTTCCTGAATAGACGACGGTACCAGCAGCTGTAGATAATATTGATTGACCCCGCTGTCCTGCGATATCAATCCCTTTATTTCCTTGGTCTCCCGCCGAAAAATTCTTGATTACTCTCCCTTTAGTTGGCCATAACCATTTGGTAACTTTAACATTGTTTGGTGTCGTCTTGCTGACACTATTGTTAACATTTTGTTTACCTTTAGAGCCAACATACTCCTTTGGTTTAGATTGTACAACCTCTTTTGTCGCAGTTTTATGTGCTGCTTGTTGAGTATTGGTAGGGGTTTGTTTGGTAAGTTGTTGATTTGAGTTTTTACTCGAAACACTAGGCTTAGCAACTGCAACCGTAGCCGTAGTCGCTACGGCTTTAGTTGATTTTGCGCCAGCTCCTAAGCCCGCATAGGCTGGAGCTTTATAGGCAGGTTGCCACAATTTTAATTTTTGCCCAGGAAAAATGGTGTATGGAACTTGTAAATGGTTGTAACGAACTATGTCACTTACATCTCTATCTGTGACATAAGCGATGAAATAAAGCGTATCACCCTTGGCAACTTCATAGTAACTACCTCGATAGCTCCCACGAGAGATCGAGTCGTAATCTTTATTCAAACTTGATACTGGTGCAGGGGAGTGAGCTGCGCATCCAACAAGTGCGCTACTCAAAGCAAACATCAATAATGAATTAGACTTAATATGCATGATTAAGCGAGATCACCTGCAATCAATGGAACAAAGCGAACCATTTCTACTATTTCAGATAAGTATTCTTGACCTTGGCGTGTAATTTTTAACAACTGTTGTTCGTCCACACCAACTGGAATAACCATAATACCACCGTCACCAAGCTGCTCAAGTAATCCATTAGGGATACTCTCTGCCGCAGCCGTGACAATAATGGCATCAAAAGGCGCTTTAGCTGACCAACCTTGCCAACCATCGCCATGTTTGGTTGAAACGTTATAAATATCCAACTGTTTCAAACGTCGTTTCGCATCCCATTGCAATGCCTTGATACGCTCTATCGAATAAACATGATTGACTAACTGAGCAAGAACCGCCGTCTGATAGCCTGAACCTGTCCCCACCTCTAGGACTTTGCTCTCTTGTTTTAGTTCAAGAATTTCAGTCATTTTCGCCACTATATATGGCTGAGAGATGGTCTGCCCATGACCAATAGGAAGTGCATTATTGTCATAAGCTTGGTGCATCATAGCTTGAGAGACGAAGCTTTCTCGCGGTAGCTTATAAATCACATCAAGCACCGCTTGGTTTTGAATGCCACTCGCGACAAGCAACTGCATCAATTTGTCGGCATGTGGGTTTGCCATTTCTAATTACCTTTTAACCAATGAGACATTGTCGCGATAGATTCATGTGCCGTTAAATCAACTTGAAGAGGCGTTATTGATACAAAACCTGCTTCTATCGCGAAAAAATCGGTACCTTCGCCAGCATCCTGCTCTTTCCCTGGAGGACCTAACCAGTAGATATCATGCCCTCTAGGATCTTTCTGCTTGATCATATCTTCGGCGTGATGACGAGCACCTAAGCGCGTCACTACGGTTCCTGCTAGATCCGAATAGGCACGATCAGGAATATTGATGTTCAACAATCGGTTTGTTGGAATTGGGGACTTTAGATGCTGTTGCACTAGTTCCACTGCAACTTGTGCCGCTGTCTCAAAGTGCTCTTTACCAGCAAGGGAAAGGGCGATAGCTTGTACACCTAAAAAATGCCCTTCCATCGCAGCCGCTACCGTACCTGAGTACAACACGTCATCACCAAGATTTGCACCATGGTTAATACCAGATAGAACAAGGTCAGGTAAGTCTCCTTTCATTAGTTCATTTAAAGCAAAATGAACACAATCTGTTGGAGTGCCTTGTACCGAATAAGTATTCGGTACAATTTCCGTCACTCGAAGCGGCTGCTCAAGAGTTAACGAATTGGATGCACCTGAACGGTTTCTATCTGGTGCAACAATAATAATGTCGGCAATAGGCTCTAAAGCTTTAGCGAGCGTATGAATCCCCTCGGCATGCACACCATCATCATTGCTTAACAGAATCCTTAAGCGAGGTTCACTCATGAATAGCTACGCTCCACTTCAATCTCTTCAATTAGTTCGCGAACAATTGATGTTGCAAAACAACCTGAGTCTAAAGCAAAGCGCAACGTAACTTCGTCTCCGTTCACTTGCCATGATAGGTCTTGCGCTTTTAACGCTATTTCACGGCGGTCATGACGCATACGGTTGCCACGAATCAATGCCATTAAATCAGGTTCAGCATCCAATTGTGGCTGCTCTAGCAACAGAGCTTGCGCTTGCGTCGGCAAAGCATTATCCCCCGCCATCGCAGCAGTGATAAGGTAGTCGCCAGCCTTCACTTTTTCATTTACTTCAGCCGAGTCTACGCTATCCACTAGCAATAGCTCGTTGCTCGCTTGCAGTAAATCACCTTCTAACACTTGTTCAAATGCGCCTTGCTCAATACGAGAAGAAACAATTGCATTAAATATCCACGAACGAGCGGCAGAAAGGTAAAGACTACGTTTGTTTTGATTGCGTGTGCGGACATTATCACGCCCCCAACGACGCGCTTCATCGACGTTATTGCCATCATGACCAAAACGTTGACTACCGAAATAATTTGGCACGCCTGTTTGAATTATTTTTTCTAAACGAGAAACAACTTCTGGCACATCAGTCACTTCAGATAAAGTCACTACAAACTCATTGCCAATCAGATCACCCGGGCGCAGCTTTTTGTTGTGGCGATCTGTCGCCACAATCTCAATCGATGGGTATTGCGCTAGGAAAGCACTGAAATCTGGCATTTCACCTTTCGGCAAATGTACACTCAGCCACTGCTCTGTCACCGCATGGCGGTCTTTTAAACCCGCCCAGCTAACATCTTTTGATTTAACACCACACGCTTTCGCTAACTCGTTAGCAACAAAGGCTGTGTTTTCGCCCGTCTTACGGATGCGCACCATTAGGTGCTCGCCTTCTCCGGTAAAACCAAAGCCTAAGTTCTCGTTTACTTGAAAGTGCTCTGGCTTAAGTTTGAGTTTGCCTTGAGCCGTTGGCTTGCCATTTAAATAAGCGAGCGAAGATAAAATATCTGACATGATTGATTCCATCGCCTTTAACAGCGATCTAAATTAATTTTGTTTGACCAGTAGAACCACCGCTTCACAAGCGATGCCTTCTTTTCGGCCAGTAAAGCCGAGTCGCTCTGACGTTGTCGCTTTGACATTTACATTGCCGATCTCGGTTTCCAAATCTTGTGCTATTGCCGCGCACATACTTTCAATGTGCGGCGCCATCTTAGGTGCTTGAGCGATAATGGTGACATCGGCATTCCCAAGTACGTAACCTTGTTGTTTCACTCGGCGATAAACATCACGTAGTAACATCCGGCTATCAGCGCCTTTCCATTGATCATCCGTATCTGGGAAGTGTCGACCAATATCACCCGCAGCAATCGCCCCTAGCAATGCATCAGCTAAAGCGTGCAATGCTACGTCGCCATCTGAATGAGCAAGCAAACCTTGCTCATAAGGTATTGCAACGCCACCAATAATGACCGGACCTTCACCACCAAACTTGTGAACATCGAAGCCGTGACCAATTCGCATCATGGGTTATCCTTTATTTCGCTCAAGATAGAACTCTGCTAACGCCAAATCTTCCGGCTGCGTAATTTTAATATTATCCGCAGAACCTTGTACCAATGCAGGGTGAAAACCCGCCCACTCAAGCGCAGAGGCCTCATCGGTAATGATAGCACCCGCAGCTAAAGCCTCAGATAAAGTTCGCGTTAGTAGAGTAGTTCTAAACATTTGTGGAGTTAACGCATGCCACAATGCTTCACGATCAACGGTATGTTCAATATTATTATTACCGTTAGCTCGTTTCATCGTATCACGCACAGGTGAAGCCAAAATGCCTCCAACCTCATGCACTTGTGATACTTCGATCAGTGTATTTAGATCAGCTTCACGAACACATGGTCGCGCAGCATCGTGCACCATCACCCATTCACTTGAAAGGTGCTGCTGCACGTATTGTAAACCAGAGAGAACTGAATCAGCACGCTCAGACCCACCGACAACTCTCACCACATCAGGATGCGTTGCTATGACCAAGTTAGGGAAGTAAGGATCACCTTCAGTGATGGCAATTACCACTTTACTTACTCTAGGGTGAGTAAGAAGTTTGAACACTGTGTGCTCTAATACCGTGTATTCACCTATGGTTAAATACTGCTTTGGCTTATCCGCTTTCATGCGGCTGCCAACACCTGCGGCTGGTACAATAGCAACAATCGAGTGAGAAGATTTAACTACCATGACTGATCTTCTTCCCCAATCATACGGTAAAACGTTTCGCCTTCTTTTACCATGCCAAGCTCATGCCTCGCGCGCTCTTCAATGGCATCAAGCCCCTGACGCAAGTCATCAATCTCAGCAAACATTTCGCTATTTCGGGATGTCAGGCTAGCGTTTACTTGTTTTTGTACTTCAATCTCAGAGCTGACCATTTGATAGTCAGACATACCATTTTTGCCCAGCCACCAAGTGTACTGAAGCCAGCCTAAAAGTAACAATAAGATCAGTGCAAAAGCTCGCATAAAATTCTGTTAGAAAAGAGAAAAAGAAAGACCACATATATACCACAATGTCGCGTTTGGCGCGAGATTGGGTTGATATGTGGTCTTAGGCAAATAAGTTGAGTTGGTTAGTTAATCGCTAGAAAAGCAAATAAACCAACACCAAGAATGAGTCGATAAATCACAAATGGTGTCATACCCATGCGAGAAATCATCTTCAAGAAGAAGTGAATGCATATATAGGCGCTGATAAATGAGGTGATGATACCTGTTACTAAAAAACCAAAATGAATAGGGTCTCCACTTGTCACCAGTTTTACACCTAAATAACCACCGGCAAGCAAAATGATTGGGATCGACATTAAGAAGGAGAAACGGGCCGCCGCTTCTCGGGTAAAACCAAGATAAAGCGCAGCGGTAATGGTTGCGCCAGAACGAGACGTACCCGGTATTATCGCCATCGCTTGAGAAAGACCTATAACAAGTGCCTTCTTCCAATTCGCCTGGTACTCATCGTTCACCAACGCTGCGTTTTTATCGACGTACCAAAGTAATAGACCAAAAATAATGGTTGTCGTAGCAATGACCCAAGCACTACGTAAGTAGATCTCGATTATGTCTTTCATCAACAGACCAAAGATACACGCAGGAATAGTCGCAAGAAGGAGCATCCATGCAAGCTTAGCTTCTTTACTTCTATCGCCCTTGAAAATAGAGGCGAAAAAAGCCGTCAGTAGGCTAACAACCTCACTGCGAAAGTAAATCATAACAGCCGCGAGCGTTCCTACATGAACAGCAACATCAAATGCCAAGCCCTGATCCTCCCATCCAAAAACGACTGAAGGCAAGATCAAGTGGGCAGAGCTAGATATAGGCAAGAATTCAGTAAAACCCTGAATCAATGCCAATATAAACGCTTCAAAATAACTCATTTAAAACTCATCAAAGATTGATTGAAAACCATGGCGCGATCTCTTTGAGCGATTCCGAGTGATTCGCCTGTTGGAAAATTTGCGCGATAGTTTGTCCATCATTTGGTACAACCAAATTCGGACATAATTCATTAAGTGGTTTAATAACAAATATATACTTATAAATATCATCACGCGGGATCTGCGGCTTGCATTGTGAAACATGCTCACCAAATAAAATGATATCAAGATCTAATGTGCGTGGTTCAAACTTAGCGGCATCTTCCTTACGCCCCCACTTAAGCTCAATGTTACGAAGGGCGTGTGAAAAATCCGTCAATTCCATTGCGGTTTTAATTTCCACGACGAGATTGTAAAAAGCCTTTCCTTTGAAACCAACCGCTTCACACTCATAAATAGGGGAAAGACGTAAATTCTCTCCAATTTGAGACAATTCAACAACGGCGGCTTCAATATGCTTCTTTCTTTCTAAATTCGTACCAACGCCAATATAGGCGGTGATCATAGTTGTCCTCGCTCGATCACAACTCCTACACCTTTTGCTTGTGGTACAGCACCAGGCTTAGTCAATCGGATCTTGATCCAAGGCACGCTAAAGCGAGACATAACTAATTCTGCAACTTCTTCGGCTACACGCTCTACCAACTGAAAGCGTCCTTCGACAATATAATTGATGATGGCGGTGCTAACTTGCGCATAATCTAGAGCATCATTGACATCATCGCTTTTGCCCGCAGAACGGTTGTCATGAGCCATTTCGATGTCGAGCACGAGTTTTTGTTTGATCTCTTGCTCCCAATCATAAGCGCCAATAGTAGTGATCACTTCTAGTTGTTCAATAAAGACTTTATCCATGTTTAACTGCTTCCTATACAGGTCGGATACCTAATGACGAGGAAAAATAGTACTATTTAGCTATCAAATGCTCGCGGCGAGTAGTTTGCTTGTAGCAAGCGCGATATGATAACAACTACTTGCTTTTTAAACATCTGTTTCATCGAGTTACCTTCTATGACGCCACTAGTACTTGCTATGATCATTTCAGCCTATTTGTTAGGTTCGATCTCTAGTGCCGTTTTGATCTGTCGAATTCTACGTTTGCCTGATCCTCGCAAAGTTGGATCCAACAATCCAGGTGCGACCAATGTTTTACGCATTGGTGGGAAAAAAGCCGCTATCTCAGTACTGCTGTGTGACATGCTAAAAGGAACGATTCCAGTTTGGGGTGGGTATTTCTTGCAGATTGACCCGATCATGCTGGGAATTGTAGCCATTGCGGCATGTTTAGGTCATATGTATCCGCTATTTTTCCACTTTAAAGGTGGCAAAGGCGTTGCTACCGCACTCGGGGCGATCGCACCGATCGGGCTAGACCTTGCTGCAATGGTCATAGTTACTTGGATCGTTGTTGCTTTTATCTCTCGCTACTCATCTTTCGCCGCTATTGTCACCGTATTGCTAGCACCAATGTACACTTGGATCATCAAACCACAATACACCCTACCCGTAGCCATGCTGTGTTGCCTCATTGTCTTTCGTCATCATCAAAATATCCGACGACTTTACGAAGGTTCCGAGCCCAAAATAGGCGACAAGAAAATGAATCAGACCTCGAGAACCGAGACCTAATTCATTTCAAGCGATACTGGTTACTAGCTTGAGTAAACTCGTGCCAAGAAACTCTCCAGCATATTAGTCACAAACTCAGGCTGTTCTAAGTTGGAAATATGCCCAGCATTGGGGATCTGTATCAATTCGGCACCGTGAATACAATCTTGCATTAGGTAAGATTCCAAATACGGTCGCGGAATATCTTCTTGTCCTACCGCGATCAGTGTAGGCAGAGCAAACTTTTCTAATTCTTCAATAAGATCACGGCGTCCAAACACCATACGTCCAATACGAGCAATCTCTTTCGCTTTGTCACCTTCTATCTCAGCCAAACTCTGTTTGAAGTTAGCAACTAACAGCGGGTTATCCTGTAGGGCATTATTAGCGAAAAACAGCGGTACCACAGCATCAGAAATGGCTTCTGGAACACAACGTTCACTTTCAATGGTATTTAACATGGCAAAGTACTTCTTATGAATAACTTCCGGCTCTAGACCAACAAAAGTGTCCATCAAGACTAAGCTTTTAGCGCGCTGAGGTGCTAGAGCGACTAACTCCGCCCCCCACATACCACCAGCAGACAAGCCAACTAAAGTGAATTCATCAATGTCGAGATGATCAAGTAATGCCAGAATTTGCACAGCATAGTCTTTTAGAGAGCGAGTTACCTGTGGAGCAAAATCTGATTCACCATGTCCCCACAACTCAGGAACAATGCAGCGAAATGATTGGCTCAACTGCTCGACTTGTAGGGCCCACATATTGCTATCCCACAAATAGCTATGTCCAAGAACAATGACAGGACCTTGACCAACATCACGGTAAGCCATTTGACGACCATCGATCATAAATTTATTCATGCTTCTATCCATTGATTATTATTTTAAATTCAGAATATTGTTTGAGATCACGTTTGAAACTAAATAAAAAAGGTCGCTTAGATGCGACCTTTTTTATTATACCCAAGAAACTTGAAGGTGCAGGTAGGCGGCAAGTAAGAAAGCCCCTGAGCATAGGTGAACTATGTGATTAGGGCGCACGAACACAGCCAACACTGCTGCAACTTCAAGTATGACGGGTATACATACTAGATTATGCGATAGGATCAAGTTGATCAATTGGCCAGCGTGGAATTGCCTGTACAGAAAGATCCGTTATTTGACCATTTTTCAAACGTTGCATACCGGCATAAGCGATCATTGCACCATTATCTGTACAGAATTCTGTGCGTGGATAGTACACCTCGCCGCCGATTTTCTTCGCCAAGGCGCCTAATTCTGCACGCAAACGCTTGTTAGCACTTACGCCACCAGCGATAACAATCCGCTTGAATCCAGTTTGATCCAATGCACGTTTACATTTGATCGATAAAGTGGCACAAACCGCTTCTTCAAACGCCAATGCAATATCAGCACGCGTTTGTTCATCATCACCATTAGCCCTAATGGTATTGGCAGTAAATGTTTTTAGACCAGAGAAACTCATATCTAGCCCTGGCACGTTAGTCATTGGTCGTGGGAATTTAAATCGACCCGGCGTACCTTTCTCAGCAAGTTTAGATAGAAGCGGACCACCAGGGTAATCGAGCCCCATTAACTTAGCAGTTTTATCAAATGCTTCACCTGCCGCGTCATCAATAGATTCACCAAGGATCTTGTATTCGCCAACACCTTTTACTTCAACCATCATCGAGTGACCGCCAGAAACCAGCACAGCGACAAACGGAAATGGTGGTGGGTTATCTTCCAACATTGGCGCAAGTAAGTGACCTTCCATATGGTGAACAGCCACTGCTGGTATATTCCATGCGTAAGCTAGGCTACGGCCAATTGTTGCACCAACTAAAAGTGCACCAACTAAACCCGGACCAGCCGTGTAAGCAATACCATCTATATCTTTTGGTTCTAGATTCGCTTCTGCCATCGCCGCTTTGATCAACGGAATGGTTTTTTTAACATGATCGCGAGATGCTAATTCAGGAACCACACCACCGTAATCGGCGTGCAACTTTACTTGGCTGTATAGTTGATGTGAAAGCAATCCTTTCTCATCGTCATAAATGGCAATTCCCGTTTCATCACAGGAAGTTTCGATACCGATAATACGCATGGTCTACTCGGGATGTGTCTTTTATAGTGGCAAATTGGCGGCAATCTTAACCCGCCTTCGCTTTGCAAACAAATGTTGTACAAACACCCACCGAACATTGCTTACATTCGTTCTACGCGTTTTTGCCCTAAATCAATGTGAAAAAACGTTATTATTAACCGTTTTTTTCTAGCTCAGATACAGGTAAAGTCAGCCTTGATTCTTTTGCACAATGTGTGTCCTAAGATTCTGATTTAGAAATTAGAACTAACAAAGTAGCCTTAAGCCTTTCCCAGTAAAGCTTGTTACGTAAAACTACACCTTGGCACTACATGGGTATATACTCGACAAAGTGCTTTACAAAGCCCTAGTGATCGGATTAAAATTCCGCACCATTTTTGATCAAGCTGGTTATAGACCGAACAGACTTGTTTGGGCTTCAGATACCAGTATTAACGAATAACCCCTGAGGTGAAAGGCATATGCCAATAGTTAAAGTACGTGAAAACGAACCGTTCGACGTTGCCCTACGTCGTTTCAAGCGCTCTTGTGAAAAAGCAGGCATCCTTTCTGAAGTGCGTCGTCGTGAGCACTACGAAAAGCCAACTACAGTTCGCAAACGTGCTAAAGCAGCAGCTCAAAAGCGTCACGCTAAGAAGCTAGCTCGCGAAAACGCTCGTCGCGTTCGCCTGTACTAATAACTAATTCCTAAAGGAACCTAGTTATGGCTCTAATTGATACTCTCAAAGAAGAGCAAAAATTAGCGATGAAAGCCAAGGATAAATTACGCCTTGGCACTATACGTTTAGCTCTAGCAGCAATTAAGCAACGTGAAGTCGACGAGCGGATCACTCTGAACGACGACGATATTCTTGCCGTGCTGACTAAAATGGTTAAACAACGTCGCGACTCTGTCGCTCAATATGAATCAGCAAATCGTCAAGATCTCGCTGATGTGGAAAGCGCTGAAATTACCGTACTTGAGGATTTTATGCCTCAACCGCTCACTGAAGATGAAGTGGCTCAGCTCATTGAAGCTGCGATTGCTGAATCTGGTGCTGCGGGCATGCAAGACATGGGGAAAGTAATGGGCGTTCTTAAACCACAAATTCAAGGGCGTGCAGATATGGGTAAAGTAAGTGGTTTAGTTCGCACTAAGCTGGCTTAATTACCCAACCTTATTGCAGCAAGCCGTGCACTCCATTGGATCGCACGGCTTGTTTGTATCTGGATGAAGGAATTTCTGAGATACTTATCTATCTTAAATAGTAATCACACTACTCACTTTCTTTTTTGTTAGGTTTTATGGCTGGACACATCCCTCGCAGTTTTATTGATGACCTTCTAGCTCGACTTGATATTGTCGATATCATTGACGCTCGGGTGAAACTTAAGAAAAAAGGCAAGAACTACGGCGCCTGTTGCCCATTCCACAACGAAAAAACCCCATCTTTTAGCGTAAGCCAAGAAAAGCAGTTCTATCACTGCTTTGGTTGTGGAGCTCATGGCAACGCCATTGACTTCATGATGGAGTACGAACGTCTAGAATTTATTGAAGCAATTGAAGAATTAGCCTCATTTCTTGGATTAGATGTTCCTAGAGAACAACGACAAGGTGGCGGTTTTCGTAACGATCAACCACAGGCCAGTAGCGATCAAAAGCGCACGCTATATGATCTAATGGGTAGCATTGGTCAGTTTTATCGTGATCAACTCAAGCAATCCAGTAGCAAGAGCGCTATTCAATACCTAAAAGATCGCGGACTCTCTGGTGAGATCGTGCAAAAATTTGGTATTGGCTATGTAGCTGATGAGTGGGATCTAGTTCGCAAGAATTTTGGTCAACAAAAAAGTGCTCAAGATATGCTGGTAACTGGCGGCATGTTGATAGAAAACGATAAAGGCAATCGCTACGATCGTTTTCGGGGACGTGTGATGTTTCCAATTCGCGATCGACGCGGTCGGGTGATTGGCTTTGGTGGCCGCGTACTTGGCGACGGCACACCAAAATATCTTAACTCGCCAGAAACACCGATCTTTCATAAAGGCAAAGAGCTATATGGTCTTTATGAAGTATTGCAAGCTTATCGTGAACCACCTCGTATCCTCGTAGTAGAAGGCTATATGGATGTAGTTGCTTTAGCGCAATATGGCGTCGATTATTCCGTCGCATCACTCGGTACTTCAACAACAGCTGATCACTTACACGTTTTATTTAGACAAACTAGCACTGTGGTTTGCTGCTACGACGGTGACAGAGCGGGTCGCGAAGCGGCATGGCGGGCAATGGAAAATGCATTGCCTTATCTCACCGATGGGCGTCAGCTTAAGTTTATGTTCCTACCCGACGGTGAAGATCCAGACTCTTATATCCGCCAACAGGGCAAGCAAGCATTTGAGCAACAAATTGAATCAGCAATGTCATTATCCGAATTTATGTTCAGCTCGCTAATGCAGCAAGTTGATACTTCGAGTCGAGAAGGTATGGCAAAACTGACAAGCCTCGCTGTTCCTTTGATAGATAAGGTTCCGGGCGGAACGCTGCGCCTTTACCTGCGAGATTTATTGGGTAAGCGTCTTGGCTTAATGGACGAGCGCCAACTTCAGCAATTAATTAGTAAAGAGACCAAAACAGAAGCGCGCAAACTTCCGCATCAAGAGATAAAACGAACTCCGATGCGAGAGGTAATCGCTTTGCTAATACAAAATCCGAGCTATGCTGATATGGTACCGGATTTAAGTAGTGTGAAGAGTCTAACAGTCCCCGGCCTAAGTTTATTGCTTGAGGTGCTTGATTATTGTCAACTTCACCCCAATATCTCTACAGGTCAATTGCTCGAGCAATGGCGAAATAGTAGCCAATCGGCACTAATGTTGCGTCTCGCGGGGTGGCAAATCCCTCTCGATAACGACAATGAAACAGATATTTTCTTAGACTCACTGGACAGGATTTTGTCTCAGTGTGTTGAAAAACAAATTGAAAATCTGCAGGCTAAAGAAAGAAGCATCGGTTTATCAGCCGAGGAGAAAAGGGAGCTACTAGCATTGATGCTAGATTTAAAAGCGTAACCCTGTTTGTATAGGCCGCAATCATTTAATTTGTTAATATGTATGGTTTGCATCTCGCATACTAATTCCTCCACTAAATACTAAGTTGGATACCGTCTATGGATCAAAATCCGCAGTCACAGCTAAAACAACTTGTCATTAAAGGCAAGGAACAAGGCTATCTGACCTACGCAGAAGTTAACGACCACCTGCCTGCAGAAATCGTAGATTCTGAGCAGGTTGAAGATATCATTCAAATGATCAATGACATGGGTATTCGAGTGGTGGAAACTGCTCCTGATGCCGATGATCTTGCGCTCAATGATGATGATGCTATTACCGATGAAGACGCAGCAGAAGCTGCGGCGGCAGCGCTTTCAAGCGTAGAAAGCGAAATCGGTAGAACCACTGACCCAGTGCGTATGTACATGCGTGAAATGGGTACAGTTGAGCTGCTAACGCGCGAAGGCGAAATCGACATCGCGAAGCGTATAGAAGATGGTATCAACCAAGTTCAAAACGCAGTAGCGGAATACCCTGGCACAATCCCTTATATCCTAGAACAGTTTGATAGAATCCAAGCGGAAGAGCTTCGCTTAACCGATCTTATCACTGGCTTTGTTGATCCTGATTCTGACCAAACCGCTGCACCGACTGCCACACACATCGGTTCAGAGTTACAAGAGAAAGATCTTAAAGACGAAGATGGCAATCAAGAAGACGATAATTCTGACGATTCTGATGATGACGAAGAAGAAGATACGGGTATTGACCCGGAACTTGCGCTTGAGAAGTTTACCGCTCTTCGCAATGCATTCCAAAATCATCAGTTAGCAGCGAACGAACACGGTAAAGAAAGCCCGAAAGCAACGATTGCTCACGCGCTTGTTATCGACGTGTTCAAAGAGTTCCGTCTAACGCCGAAACAGTTTGATTACCTAGTCACTGAACTGCGTACTTCTATGGAGCGCGTTCGTACTCAAGAGCGTCTTGTTATGAAGGCGACGGTTGAATACGGAAAAATGCCGAAGAAGTCATTCATCACTCTATTTACGGGTAATGAGTCAAGCGAAGCTTGGTTAGATGAAGTTCTAGCCTCTGACAAGCCATACGCAGACAAAATCAGACTGAGTGATTCTGACATTCGTCGTTCAATCATGAAATTAAAAATGATTGAAGAAGAGACGTCTCTGACTGTACAAGAAATCAAAGACATCAGCCGTCGTATGTCAATCGGTGAAGCTAAGGCTCGTCGTGCGAAGAAAGAGATGGTTGAAGCTAACTTACGTCTTGTTATCTCTATCGCGAAGAAATACACCAACCGTGGTTTGCAATTCTTGGATCTGATCCAAGAAGGTAACATCGGTCTAATGAAAGCAGTTGATAAGTTTGAATACCGCCGTGGTTACAAATTCTCGACTTACGCGACATGGTGGATTCGTCAGGCAATTACGCGTTCTATCGCTGACCAAGCACGTACTATCCGTATTCCGGTTCACATGATCGAAACGATCAACAAACTAAACCGTATCTCTCGTCAAATGCTACAAGAGATGGGGCGTGAACCGTTACCGGAAGAACTGGCTGAGCGTATGCAAATGCCAGAAGACAAGATCCGCAAAGTACTTAAGATCGCTAAAGAGCCAATCTCAATGGAGACACCAATCGGTGACGACGAAGATTCGCATCTAGGTGATTTTATCGAGGATACGACTCTAGAACTACCACTAGACTCTGCGACGGCAACTAGCCTTCGAGCAGCGACTAAAGACGTTCTAGCTGGTCTTACACCTCGTGAAGCTAAAGTACTGCGCATGCGTTTCGGTATCGATATGAACACTGACCACACTCTAGAAGAAGTGGGTAAGCAGTTCGACGTTACTCGTGAACGTATTCGTCAGATTGAAGCGAAGGCTCTACGCAAGCTACGTCACCCTAGCCGCTCAGAAACTCTGCGCAGCTTCCTAGACGAGTAATTTGCAGTCTCTCAAGTTAAAAGGTGAGCAATAGCTCACCTTTTTTGTATCTAATCGGTTTAACTGGATAAAAACTAAGCGGAATTAACCTATGTAGTGGCTAGACACTACAAGGCGCATCCCCTATAATCATTCACCTAATTCGGCCCCTTAGCTCAGTGGTTAGAGCAGTCGACTCATAATCGATTGGTCCCCAGTTCAAGTCTGGGAGGGGCCACCAAATTTGAAAAGCCCGTAGAGAAATCTACGGGCTTTTTTTATGCTTAAAAGCTATCGACTAAAAATCAGATAAAAAAATGGCTGGCATATAAAGCCAGCCATCTTAGAAAGCTATTTTCTAACTATCTCTACATTCGGATTAAAGTGCCCAACCACCCGCATAGAAGACAACGAGAATCGCTGTCAGTAGCACAATGCCGAAACTTAGCTTCTTCCATTCACCAGCAACAACTCGTCCAACGACCAAGCATAGGAAGCCCAGCATAATACCGGTAACAATGTTTGCCGTTAGAACGATGAACACAGCACATACCAAGCCAGCCAGTGCATCAATCGAATCACCAAAGTCTAACTTACTAACATTACTTAGCATGAGCAAACCAACATACATTAGCGCTGGTGCTGTTGCATAATTTGGTACCAAATAGCTGATTGGTGAAATAAACAGAACCAAGAAGAACAGCAAACCAACCACAACCGCTGTTAAACCTGTTTTACCACCAGCAGCCGTACCAGCAGCCGACTCAATATATACCGCAGCAGGAGCGCCACCCACAACACCTGAGACAATGCTACTTAGCGAGTCAGAGGTAAGTGCCTTACCACCATCGATAATGTTGCCATCTTTGTCTAGCAAATCTGCTTGCCCAGCAACCGCACGGATAGTACCCGTCGCATCAAAAATCGCGGTCATCACAAGCGCTAAGACGCTAGGTAAAACAAGTGGACTAAATGCCCCCATGATATCCATGCTGCCAAAGAGTGAATTCTCACCGCCAAAAGAAGGCATAGCAAACAAACCTTGGTAGGTTACATTTGGATCAAAAATAAGACCAAAAATAGAAATCGCGACAATGACAAATAGGATCCCGCCTGGAACACGGCGCTTCTCTAAACCAAAAATCGCAGCAAGACCCAATACTGACATAATAACTGGCAGTGACGTGAAATCACCAAACTTCACTGGCAGACCTTCAGCAAGGTTTTTCTCAACCAAACCAACGCCATTCGCGGCAATCAATAGCAGGAACAAGCCAATACCAATTCCTGTACCGTGAGCAATACCGATAGGTAGATTCGTCAAAATCCATTGGCGCAAACCCGTTACGGTAATGCCGGTAAACACCACACCCATTAAGAACACTGCGCCTAAAGCCACCGGAATGGAAACACCTTGCCCTAGCACCAAGCTAAATGCCATAAATGCCGTGAGTGAGATTGCACAGCCAATCGCCATTGGCAAGTTTGCCCATAAGCCCATTAGCAATGAACCAAATGCCGCAACCAAACAAGTAGCAATAAACACTGAGCCTTGGTCGAATCCAGCCGCACCCAGCATGCTAGGAACAACAATCACCGAGTACACCATTGCTAAGAACGTTGTCAGACCTGCCAGCACTTCTTGGCGGACATTGCTTCCTCGCTGGGTAATTGAAAAGTACTGGTCCAGCTTACTTCCTGTTGGAGATAAAGCTTGTTGACTATTCTCTGGCTGAGATGGGGTCTTGTCAGACATCATTTTTCCTATTCGATTTTTGAGACTAAATACCATGAAAAGCATTAATGCGTGATTAATTCACATCAACACTTGGTTGGAACGAGTCATTTATGGGTATTTAACAAAGCAGCTATACCCAAGAAACTTGAAGGTGCAGGTAGACGGCAAGTAAGAAAGTCTCCCTGAGCATAGGTGAACTATGTGATTGGGGCGCACGAACACAGCCAACACCGCTGCAACTTCAAGTATGACGGGTATAAATCTGGTTAAAACAGAACACCCACATTAAGTAGGGCTGATTAAAGGCGGGAAAATACAGGGTAATTTTGCTGATGACAAGCGATTTAACCCGTTATAGCAAACGATTCCGTAATCAGTGTCATTGAGATTGTACTGTTCTATTTACAGTCAATTGTTACGCGGGTTTTATTCGCTGAATCGAGGCTCATACAACTCACAACGAACAACATTGAGTAACATGACGCAGAAGCGTTACAATACCGCCCCATTAAAAAATGAAGTAAGTGATGATGCCGCGCGATTACACCTTTGATTACCTATCGACCACACCTCGTGAAGAGCTAGAAGAACTGAGCCTACGTATGATTCAGCGCCTCGTGCCTGAAGAATATTTAACTGAGCTGTTCACGTTCGACAAGGAAGAGACGGAATCAGAAGAGAAGCTGCACGAAGCTCAGCTAGATGCGATGCTGCGTCTTAATGCTATTGCACTAAGTCAGTTACCAGCTTTGTTCCAAGAATCAGAAAATGCACCACAAAATACGCTTCGTATGCAACGGCTGATCCTATGGCACTTCTATGCTGTTTCATTTCACTTGGAACGAGCGATTCCGCTGGAAGTGCATTGCAACCACGTAAACGTCATTTTAAAACAAAGCCCTGAGAGCACGCTTGAGTGGGTGACAACCCTAACGGATTTGCTGCGCCAATACGCGCAAATTGCTCAGGCATAGCTCAAACCCGTCATTGAATCACCTTTACGGCAGAGTTGGCTTACTTTGCCGTGATCTTACCAACAGATATAAAAACGCGATGATTATCTAGCTCAACAGATAACGCCATGACGAACACCATGCCAACTCTTGATGAACAAAATACTCACCTGCACTTTTTCATATTCACCATAGCTTGTACTTAACAACGCTAACGTTTGTTCTATTTTGACTATTGACTGATTAAATCAGAACTTTAACTCTACTGACGATAAAGTAGTCAATACAGGAAGTGACCATAATGAATAAATGGATTAAACAAGCGTTAGTGAGCGTCATAGCTGTGTCGTTCAGCCTTGGCTCAACCAGCGCATTGGCACAAGAAAAAGTCTACCGTTTAAAATTAGCGGAAACTTGGGGAGCGAATACGCCCATCCTTGGCGACGCCTCAAAAAACTTAGCCAAATTAGCAAGTGAGATGTCTAACGGCCGTATACAGATCCGCATCGATTCCGCCAATAAGCACAAAGCGCCATTAGGCGTGTTCGATATGGTCAAATCTGGTCAATACGATTTAGGCCACTCCGCTTCTTATTATTGGAAAGGTAAAGTACCTAACACACTATACTTCTCGGCGATGCCATTTGGCATGATGTCGACTGAGCAGTACGCGTGGTTCTATCATGGTGGCGGCTTGGAGTTGATGCAAGAAGTCTACGCACCACATAACCTACTCTCTTTCCCAGGCGGTAACTCTGATATTCAAATGGGGGGCTGGTTTCAAAAAGAGATTAACAGTATCGATGATCTAAAAGGGCTTAAGATCCGCATTCCGGGCTTTGCCGGTGAAGTGATGGCTCGCGTCGGCGCTAAGCCAACCAATATTGCACCGGGTGAAATGTACACCTCATTAGAGCGTGGCACCATTGATGCGCTTGAGTGGGTGGGACCTGCTTTTGATCTGCGCATGGGCTTTCACAAAATAGCCCCTTACTACTACACCGCATGGCATGAGCCGGGCTCGGAGACTCAGTTCTTAGTCAACAAAAAAGCGTGGGAGAAATTACCCAAAGATATCCAATCGATCTTAGAAACCGCCTTCCGCGTCGCTGCCTTTGATATGTATACCCAAGCAATTGATGCCAATGCCAACAGCTGGGCATCGATGAGTGAAGAATATCCGAACATCAAAGTACTTAATTTCCCGCCTGAGGTAATTGAACGCCTCAACCAAGAAAAAGAAATCCTGCTCGATGAGTTTGCCGCCAAAGATCCACAGGCAAAACGTATTATAGAATCTCAACGTCAATACCTGACCAAGGTTCGCTCTTGGACAGACATTTCAACCAAAGCGTATCTCAACAACAATTAACCGATAATGAAAAGCCAGAGCACGATAGAATCGGCTCTGGCTTTTTTTCGGCAGTTTGTTTTACACTAAAGCGAAATTAGAAAGCGTAAATTACTGTGATACCAGAAAGCGTATCATCTTGATCGCCAGCACTTAGACCTTCTTCTTCTACTTTTCTTACTTCACCAGAGATGATGAAGTTAGGCGCTGCGTGGTAGCTCAAACCAACAGAGTAAATGCTACGCTCGCCTTGAATATCGCCATCATCAAAGTCTACGTTTGATAGGTAAACATATGGGCGAAGACCGATAGCAAAGTAGTACTCAGCATAAATATCCATGCCTTCCGCATCAGAATACACGTTATCGCTGTACGCTAAGTAGCCAGTTTCGTATGCTTTAGTACCGTCAGTATAAGCAGCTGCGACTTTAAACGCTTCGTATGAATACTTAACAGCAACCGTGGTGAGTTTTTGTTCATCACTTGGGTCAAGATTCAGAGTGGCATCTGTCGTCTCAACTTTGTTGACCAAATGTGTCGCACCTAGGCTAACTCCGCTGTCAAAGTCATAGCTTGCTGCAAATGCATAGTTTGATGTACGAGATAGAGCGCCGCCAGGAGCCGTCAGATCAGAAAAAGGCGCATTTTCTTCAAAGCCATGTTGAGCCGAAAGATTCAAGTTATCAAAGCTCTTACGGTAAGTCACTAGGTCATCACCACGAGCCGTTGCCATAAAGCCACCGTCTTTAGTATCGCTAAAGAGTGGTGTTGCATCTGGATCGAATACAATCATGTTATCCATGTAGCCTGCTACATCATGGTATGCAGAGTATTGCTTACCAAAACGTAGGCTACCGTACTCTTCATGATGCACAGAGAAGTAACCTAGACGAGTACGGAATTGATCGCTTGATTTAGATGCGCTTTCCGTAGGGGCACTGGTTAAATTATCCCATTCAAATTTCACATCAGCAGACCAGCCATTACCGAGTTGCTGCTCAACACCAAAACCCAGCGTACTGCGGCTAGTACTGAAATCATGTCCGTCAAACAATGCGACTGGCTCTGAGTAATCCAGCAAAAATGCACCCGAAATATCTACTTTAGTTGTATCATTTTCGTAAACGGTTGCAGCAAATGCTTGGCTTGAAAGCGCCAAGCTGGTTAGAAGTACTAGCTTCTTCTTATTAAATTTCATTCCACGCTCCGATATTGGATATTATTTTGTACCCTTACAAATAGGGCTTTAATTTACAGGCAACAATGTCAAAGTAATGAAATAGCAGCAAATACAAATTAAAAAATCTAAATTAAATAGATAGATTCATTTTGTAGCAAATCATCAAGAGAGTTATTAATTAAATGTTAATAAAATGATAGGGAACTAATTCCTTTTAAATTTGGTATTAACATAAATACCAAACTAGAGACTAGATATTGCGACAAGAAGGCAGGGTAGATAGTGTAAAGTCTTGTGTATACCAAGCTATAGAGCTTGAACACGACCTACTTTTATTTTTACGACCATTATTCATCTCGAATCCCACTGCTATTTCTTTAATATTTTTGACAGGTCGATATTCAAACAAAAAACTTATTAAGTGAATGAAATAAATAAGCAAATGTGATCATACGCGTTATGGATAATAATAAAGCATTCCTATTATCACAAAAAATGGGGGGTTGATGTGCAACTAGTATCTATTGATTTTTTGTTGTTTAGATAAAATTTATTTAATTAATTAATTCGTTTTTTAATTTAGAAGACTAAATTAACTCAAACAAAAAAGAATTGTTTTCTAAACGCCAAATTTTTTAAATGGAAATACACTCATTCATATAAAACAATAATAGTTAATTCAAAGTAATTAATTTAATCGCATAAGAAATARATTACATATAAATAGCTTCTATTTATTATGCTTTCTCACAAAAGCATAACTACTATGTATTTTTTATTTTGTTATCTTGCATTTATGTGTGCATCAGACATGAAAACTCCGGCTAATGCACTCTGCTTCGGTTCTGTTTTGTTCTATGATTTTCAGCTAACATTGATGCGTTGAGAAAATCGTTACCATTTTTAATCAAGACACGTCGCTCAACTATGCTCGATACAGCTTGGGGCTGTCTATCCTTATCTAAATCTGGTCTCGAGATTAAGAACTGAAATAACTGAAGGACCGAGTGGTACTGTTGGTGATCTAAACGGCAATGAATTTAGCTATGCACCTGATTTATCTGCTGGTATTGGTTTCAACCAACAGTTTGAATCCGGCCTGTTTTTGGGCGCACGAGTTAATCACGTTTCCGACTACTATGTTGATCTCGCGAACACAGAAAGCACTACAGCCGGTGATTACACCATTCTAAATCTAAATGCAGGTTATACTGTAGACGAGCTCACAGTACGTGCCTATATAAAGAACGCGACCGATTCAGACTACGTAGTACGTCATAAAAATGATTTAGTCGAAATGGGGGGACCACGCACCTTCGGTATTGTTGCTGATTATCAGTTCTAGATTCTACTGATTTAAATAGTAGAGACTAAACATTAAATACCCTCCAACGAAGTTGGGGGGTATTTAGAATCAAACTTGATGTTCCACCAGCTATCAGCAAACAATAAAAGCTTATTTGATTATTATTCTACAGTAACGGCTTTAGCAAGGTTACGAGGTTGATCGACATCAGTCCCTTTGATCAAGGCAACATAGTAAGACAACAACTGCATTGGAATGGTGTAGTAGATAGGTGCGGTAATATCGCTAACATGCGGTAATGTAATGATTTTCATCGTCTCATCAGCTTCAAAGCCTGCTTCTTCATCAGCAAAGACATACAGTAATCCACCACGTGCTCGCACTTCTTCAATATTCGATTTTAGCTTCTCTAGCAAGTCATTACTTGGCGCCACCACCACTACGGGCATGTCTGCATCAATCAACGCTAGCGGACCATGCTTTAACTCACCAGCTGCGTACGCTTCGGCGTGAATGTAAGAGATCTCTTTTAGTTTTAAAGAGGCTTCCATCGCAATCGGGTAAAACTCACCACGACCTAAAAATAGCGTGTGGTGCTTATCGGCAAAATCTTCTGCTAATGCTTCAATCTGTTTTTCAAATGATAACGCCTGAACAATCTGATTTGGTAATGCATGTAACGCTTGAACAATTTCTTGCTCGCGAGCTCTATCTATACGTCCTTGCTGCTTACCTAGTGCCGTCACCAACATTAATAAAGCCGATAATTGTGTGGTAAATGCCTTGGTCGAGGCCACCCCTATCTCTACACCAGCACGAGTCATAAAGGCAAAATCGGATTCACGTACCAGCGATGAGCCTGCCACGTTACAAATAGTCATCGCCGCCATGTAGCCTTTTTCTTTAGCTAACCGTAGCGCTGCCAGCGTATCCGCCGTTTCGCCAGATTGAGACAAGGTAATCAATAAGCTGTTAGGGCGAGTAACAAATTTTCGGTAGCGGAATTCAGACGCAATTTCCACATCACAGCCTACACCAGCAATATCTTCGAACCAGTAGCGAGCGGTCATACCTGCATTGTATGAAGTACCACAAGCCACGATCTGTACATGTTCAACGCGGCTCAATATATCCACAGCATTAACACCAATTGAATCTGTCACCACGGAATCCGCGGTAATACGCCCTTCCATAGTGTTGATCAAGGCAGTTGGCTGTTCATAAATCTCTTTTTGCATAAAGTGACGATAGTTACCTTTATCACCCGCATCATGCTCTGCATTTGACTCAATAATCTCGCGCTCTACTTGTTCACCATCTTGGTTTAATACTGTTACTTGGCGGCGAGTGATCTCTGCTATATCGCCTTCTTCAAGGTACATAAATCGACGGGTAACACTAAGCAGTGCCAATTGATCCGAGGCAAGAAAGTGCTCACCAACACCAAAACCTATAACAATTGGGCTACCCGATCTTGCAACAACGAGGCGTTCAGGATCTTTTCGATCCATCACAACCGTGCCGTATGCACCATCAAGTTGCTTAACCGTATTTTGCAACGCTTCTAATAAAGAAGGTACGCTACGTCGCTCCCACTCAACTAAGTGAGCAATCACTTCTGTGTCTGTCTGCGACACAAATACGTATCCGCGTTCACGCAGTGTGTTTCGTAATTCTTCGTGGTTCTCGATAATGCCATTATGTACAACGGTAATATCACCTGAAATATGTGGATGTGCGTTAACTTCAGAGGGTTCACCATGAGTAGCCCAACGCGTATGGGCGATACCGGTACCTCCAACAACCCCTGCGCTCTCTACTGCATCAGCCAGTTGTTGAACTTTTCCTAAACGACGAATACGAGTCAATTTTGATTCTGCATCAACAACTGCTACACCCGCAGAGTCATAACCACGATATTCCAAGCGTTTTAGACCTTCAACAAGAATTTCCGCCACATCACGCTGCGCTACAGCACCAACGATTCCGCACATAGAGTTTTCTCCGATTTATTTTTTGTTCATTAGGGCTGCAAGCAAAACCCAAATTTGATTAAGCGAGGATGACACGCACGCCGTATGATTCAATTTTCTTCTGATATTGCGCTGATAAATCACTATTAGTAATGAGCACGTCAATCACATCCCAATTCAATTCTAAATTTGGAATTTTTCTTCCAATTTTTTCAGATTCAACCATGACGATCACTTCTCGTGACACTTCTGCCATCACCTTGCTCAACCCAACAAGTTCATTAAACGTTGTCGTTCCACGTTCTATATCAACGCCATCCGCGCCAATAAATAACTGATCAAAATCGTAAGAGCGCAATACCGTCTCAGCGACTTGACCTTGAAATGACTCCGAATGCGCATCCCAAGTGCCACCCGTCATCAACAAATGTGGCTCACTTTCAAGTTCATTCAATGCATTGGCGACATTGAGGGAATTGGTCATTACAACTAAACCGCGTTTGTCGTTCAGTTGCTGAATCAACGCTGCTGTTGTACTGCCACTATCAATGACAATGCGATTGTGATCGCGAATTAATTTCGCCGCAGCAAGAGACAACTCAACCTTACGAACCGAAACTTTACCATCTAACACTTCATTCACAACTTCAGACGGTAAGGCAATCGCACCACCATATCGGCGCAACAATTGACCATTTTGTTCTAATGAAGAGAGATCCTTTCTAATTGTGACCTCTGAGGTTTCAAACTTAAGTGAGAGTTCTTCAACGCTCACCTCTCTCTTAGTGTTTACCAAGGTTGAAATTGCGTGTCTTCTGAGTTGTGTGTTTCGTTTCGACATGTATTCACTAATTTAAAGTTTCGGTTCGAAAGTTATTATAGTCAAGTTGAAAGTTTTTCGTCTATTTATTTTGACCCATAAAATAAAAATTTAGCGATGAAACCTTGTTCTAAGACAACTCTTAAGCAGTGATATTGAATTGATTCAGTGGTAGAATTCGCAACCGAAAAGAAAAAAAATTACAGAAATCATCGTTATTTATTTGCAACCTAATGCACTTAAAGTGGCATAAATCACAGTTTTGCCTGCATTAGCAAAGTCAAAATGGTCATAAAATGACTAAATTAAACGAAAGACTTTCAAAACTGGAGCAAACAAGAAAGGCGTAACTACACTGATAAGTTGCAGGCACAAAATGCAATTATTCAGCTTTTGCTTCAGGTAGAGAGTGTCGAGTGTAAGCACTGACACTCTGGGAATAACCGAATCTTAAAATGTAACTATATTATTTACCGGAGACTATCTTCCATGAAAAAGACCAAAATCGTATGTACGATTGGCCCTAAAACTGAATCAGTAGAGACGTTAACTGAACTTGTAAACGCAGGCATGAACGTAATGCGTCTAAACTTCTCTCACGGTGATTACGCAGAGCACGGCGTTCGCATTGATAACTTCCGTAAAGTAATGGGAGACACTGGTAAGCAACTCGCTATCCTTCTGGACACTAAAGGTCCAGAAATCCGTACTATCAAACTAGAAGGCGGCAATGACGTTGATCTAGTAGCGGGTCAAGAATTCACTTTCACAACTGATATCACAGTTGTAGGTAACACAGAGACTGTAGCGGTAACTTACGCTGGTTTCGCTAAAGACCTTTCAGCTGGTAACACTATCCTAGTTGATGACGGTCTGATCGAGATGGAAGTTATCTCTACCACTGAAACTGATGTGAAATGTAAAGTACTTAACAACGGTGCTCTAGGCGAAAACAAAGGTGTTAACCTTCCTGGCGTTTCTGTAAATCTACCAGCACTATCTGAAAAAGATAAAAACGACCTTAAGTTTGGTTGTGAGCAAGGTGTTGATTTCGTTGCTGCTTCTTTCATTCGTAAAGCATCTGACGTTAAAGAAATCCGTGACGTTCTAACTGCAAACGGCGGCGAAAGCATCCACATTATCTCTAAGATTGAAAACCAAGAAGGTGTTGATAACTTCGATGAAATCCTAGAGCTTTCTGACGGTATCATGGTTGCTCGTGGTGACCTAGGTGTTGAGATCCCAGCAGAAGAAGTAATCTTCGCGCAGAAGATGATGATCGAGAAATGTAACCGCGCTCGTAAAGTAGTTATCACGGCAACACAAATGCTGGATTCTATGATCAACAACCCTCGTCCAACTCGTGCTGAAGCAGGCGACGTTGCAAACGCAATCATGGACGGTACTGATGCAGTAATGCTTTCAGGTGAAACAGCGAAAGGCAAATACCCAGTTGAAGCGGTAACTATCATGGCTCAAATCGCGAACCGCACTGATTCAGCTCTAAAAGCTGAGTTAGGTTCACGTCTGGATAGCCCACGTCTACGCATTACTGAAGCAGTATGTAAAGGTGCAGTAGACACAGCTGAGAAGCTTGCTGCTCCACTTATTATCGTTGCAACTGAAGGTGGTAAATCAGCTCGCTCAGTACGTAAGTACTTCCCTACAGCAAGCATCGTTGCACTTACAACAAATGCAAAAACTGCTGCACAGCTCGTTCTAACTAAAGGCATTCGTCCAGTTCTTGTTGACTCAATCGACAGCACTGATGAATTCTACAAAAACGGTAAAGAGTACGCTCTAAGCTCTGGTTTTGGTAAGAAAGGCGATATCGTAGTAATGGTTTCTGGTGCACTAGTTGCTTCAGGTACTACAAACACAGCATCTGTACACGTTTTATAACTTAAAAATGTATACCTGCGAATAAACAAAAAGAGGGCTATGCCCTCTTTTTGTTTATACCCGCTTGCCTCACTATTTTTCACGCTGTATTATCCCGCAAAAGTACTACGTACCGTTAAAAATCAGATTCAAGGTTGAATTTAGCTCTGATTGCTGTAGCGAGGATTGTATAGTGCCAAGCCCGACATTAACTGACAAAGTCGCTAAGATGATCCGTCAAGATATCTTAGTGGGAAAATTTGCACCCAGTGAAAAACTGGTTGTTGCTGATCTAAAAAAGCGATATGAAGTTGGTGCATCACCAATTCGTGAAGCATTAGTTCAACTTTCATGGTCTAAGTTCGTGGTTGTTGAACCACAAAAGGGATGCTGGGTTGCCCCTATCTCTTCAGCTGAACTCGATGATCTACACGATAGTTTGCGAGTGATAACCCCTGTGCTTCTTAAGCAAGCAATCAATCATGGTGATGAAAGCTGGGAGCTTGAGCTACTCACTGCTTACCATAGGTTATCACGCTTAAAATCAATGCAAGAAGAGTATGATTGGGTTGAGTGGCAAGATCGTTTACGTCATTTTCATAAATCACTGCTCAATGCAGCAACGTCAAAAACAATGTTATCTTTTTTTGCTGATCTACTGAATCAGATCCAACGCTATCGATTTCATGCGATCAACAATGGGCTTAGCATCAATTCAATTGACATTGATGAGCACGAATCTATCTTGAAATGCGTACTGGCTAAAGATACTGAAAATGCCATGATCAAATACGAACGTTACCTATCAAATATGATTCTGCAACTGGGCCAAACTGTTAGCCCAGCAGCATAACACATTGAGTTATTCGGCTTGCTGATTAATCTTCAAGCCGGAAAACGACATCAACTCGATCACGAATCACGATAGTTGAATCTTGATAGCCATTGGATTCTGTTTTCATATCCATACTCATCGCACGCATCAGTACCGGCTTCGCACTGTGTGAGTTGTAGTTTATTTGCCAAACATGTCCCAACTCTTGCCCAAACCCTTGAGCTAAAGATTCAGCTTTACTCTTCGCATCATCTATCGCCGCCATTCGTGCTTTTTGCTGATATTTTGCTTCATCTTTAACTTTAAGCGTGATGTTATCTATTTGATTAATGCCTGACGTCAATGCAGTATCAAGGTAACGATTTAGCTTGGCAAGTTCCTCGACTGTAACGGTAATAGAGCGACTTGCTCGATAGCCTACTAACTCAGGCTGTCCTTTTTTGGGATAGTGATATTGTGGGGCCAAATACAAATTGGTACTCGTTATGTCTTCCGCATCAACACCTTGCTGTTCTAACGTTGTCAGAAATACCGCAACAGCTTTATCGACGCTTTGCTTAGCTTGCTCCGCCGTCATGGTCGTCTCGACCACTTTAACCGAAAACTCCGCCATATCAGGTTTTGCAACTACCTCGCCATAGCCGGCGGTAGAAAGGTGGGGAAAACTCAACTCATTTGCCATAACACCAAAGCTAACGCTGCTAGAAAGCGCGATTAACGCCAAGGATAACTTGTTCATATCTATCACCTTATTCATGTAGTTGACCAATACATAATAAGTGAATACTGCACTTTAACCAGCCATCAAGCTGTAA
Organism: Vibrio kasasachensis; assembly: GCF_050337565.1. NCBI lineage: Bacteria > Pseudomonadati > Pseudomonadota > Gammaproteobacteria > Vibrionales > Vibrionaceae > Vibrio > Vibrio kasasachensis. The sequence goes on from NZ_JAKJTB010000021.1 coordinate 53,251, forward strand.
ACTGACACAATTTTAACTCTGTTAGCTCGGCAATATTGCCCGTGAGTGAGTGATGATTGCATCTGATATTGCTTTTAAAATACCCGTTTCAAGCTGCCAATGATGCCAGTAGATACGATGAGACAAAAAGAATCCGGGGGTAATATCGACCAGAAGTCCTGAGGCTAACTCCTCTTCTATTTGCAACTTTGGTATCAAACAATATGCCACCCCAGTCAAAGCCAATTTTACAAACGCTTCAGAGCTTCTTACCGTATGTTTTATTACGCTGCCTTTCGGTAAATTAAAGTGCTGATGTATAAAACGATCATTCATATCATCATGATGATCAAAAGCGACTGTCGGGGCATGTAACAGAGACTCTCTATTCACACCATTGGGAAAATAGTGTTGATAGAATTCGGGGCTTGCAACACACAGGTAATCAACCCGCCCTAAATAATCAGCATCGCATCCCGAAATAGATTGTGAATCTAAACAGATCGCCCCAGCAACTTCACCGTTTCTCAGCTTCTCTAGTGTTCGACCTTCATCATCAACCACAAGATTGAGTGCAACTCGCTCCCGCTTAAGAAGCTGAGTTAAGGCTGGTAATAACCAGGTAGCCAAACTATCGGCGTTAGTTGCCAATGACAGCTGTAATGGTTTAAAACTGGCATCATTCATCAGCTCTGGAACCAGTTCACTCTCCAATAGCCTGACACGACGATATAAACCAAGTAATTGTTTACCGACTGGGGTCAATTTAGGTGGTTGCTCTCGCACTAACGCGGGTTGGGCAAGAAATTTTTCCAGTTGTTTTATGCGTTGAGATACTGCAGATTGCGAGATACATAGCTGCTCAGCCGCTCGTTCAAAACTGCCAAATTGGACGATGACATCGAGCGCCTCAATCCATTTATAGTCTAATCCTCGCATTCATTTTCCTTTCGATAATCCATTATAAGTAAGACTTATAATGGATTAAAATCATTAAATATACTTATTTAGTGCACAGCGTTATCTTCTCCACAATTATTACGCTTCACTTCGGAGAGAAACCGTGAATTTTTGGGTTTTACTACAGGGTTTTGGGCTTGGTGCAACCATGATCATTCCTATCGGCGCACAAAATGCGTATGTACTTAATCAAGGAATTAAACGCCAGCACCACCTCACTACGGCTATTACCTGTAGCATCCTAGATACTATTTTTATTTCTCTTGGGATCTTTGGTGGCGGGGCGCTGCTATCACAAAATGAAACCTTGTTAGCTGCGGTGACAATCGGTGGGATAGTATTTCTAACCATCTATGGTGCTTTAGCGCTAAAGAGTGCATTTCGTGATCCTGCAAAACAGGAAAATGCACAACATGTATTGGCTCGTGGTCGTCGTACCGTTATTTTAGGTGCACTCGCCGTTACCGTGCTCAACCCACATCTATATTTAGATACGGTGGTAATTTTAGGCTCAATCGGCGGACAGTTTGAAGGACAAGATAGGATCTCTTTCGCCATTGGCACAATGATGGCTTCATTTGTTTGGTTTCATGCTCTTTCATTCGGTGCGGCGAAACTTGGTCCGACACTATCTAAACCAAAAGTGAAGAAAGGTATCGATATTCTCATTGCTTTGATGATGTTTACCATTGCCTGCCTACTTACCAATCAGCTAGTCACGTTATATTGGTAACTTCTCGTCATAAAAAAGCGAGGCTAATAAAGCCTCGCTTTTTACTTCCCACTTATTTACACATCCACTTTGTTAAAGTGAACGTCCATTTGCGGAAATGGAATCTCGATACCGTTAGCATCTAACGCCTCTTTGATTGCTAGGTTTGAATCAAAATAAACATCCCAGTAATCTGCTGTTTTACACCAAGGGCGTACCACGAAGTTTACTGAAGAGTCGGCAAGTGCAACCACACCGATAGTGATATCGTGATCTTTCAAAATGCGTTCATCTTTTGCCAGTACGTCATGGATCACCTGCTTCGTCAGTTTAAGATCTGAGCTGTAAGAGACACCAATGGTTAAATCTACACGACGCGTATCATGGCGAGAATAGTTAGTAATTGGCGAACCAATAACACCTGAGTTAGGCACAACAACCATTTTGTTGTCTGGTGTTTTTAGTACAGTTTGGAAAATTTGGATTGCTTCAACACTACCCGCTACACCACCAACTTCGACATAATCACCTGACTTGAATGGGCGGAACCCCACAATCAGTACACCTGCGGCAAAGTTAGATAGTGAACCTTGTAGAGCTAGACCAATAGCTAAACCAGCCGCACCGATTACCGCGACCACAGAAGCAGTTTGTACACCAATTCGACTTAGTGCCGCGATTAAAACAATCACGAATAGAGTATAACGAACAATACCATGGAGAAACTCAACAACCGCTTTATCCATCTTCTTCTTGCCGAGCACCTTTGCGACGCTATTAGCGACCATCTTGGCGACGATATTACCGATGAATAAGATCAGTACTGCTGAAATGATATTAACACCGTACTGGATCAATAGTTCTGAGTTGCTGTTTAACCAAGTCTCAACTTTTGCTAGACCGTCTACCAATGGAGCTTCAACGCCCACAGACTCACCTGCCATATAATTTTCCTCTCAAATACATGTGACTAACTAGTCATGCTGCTTTACAAAAAACGACAATGTTCCTATCAATTTACTGAACGAGCGTCAGTTTGCCGGCAAGATAGCCCAGTTTCGAACTTTAGCAAAGTAAAGATTCTGCAAAGAAAATCAAAACAATAAGTTATCAGACCACTGTGATATTGAACGGTTAAAGCGTACGCATTCAAATAACATTTAGCTACAAATTTTTACCTAAACACGAAAGTGTCTTACTTTGAAGGCATAAAAAAACCCGCTCAAAGAGCGGGCTTTCAAATATCTAATTCTAAAACAGAATTATAGTACGTCGATTGCGTTAAGGTCAGCAAATGCTTTCTCAAGACGAGCAACCATAGAAGCTTGACCAGCACGTAGCCATACGCGTGGATCGTAGTACTTCTTGTTTGGCGCAGATTCGCCAGTTGGGTTACCGATTTGACCTTGTAGGAAATCACGGTTTTCAGCTTCGTATTGACGAACGCCATCCCAAGATGCCCACTGTGTATCAGTATCGATGTTCATCTTCACAACACCGTAACCGATAGATTCTTGGATTTCAGCTTCAGAAGAACCAGAACCACCGTGGAATACGAAGTTTAGAGCGTTAGGTGCAATACCGAATTTCTCTGCGCAGTATGCTTGAGAATCACGTAGGATAGTTGGAGTCAGTACAACGTTACCCGCTTGGTAAACACCATGTACGTTACCGAAAGATGCAGCGATAGTGAAACGTGGGCTGATAGCCGTTAGTTTCTCGTATGCGTATGCAACATCTTCTGGAGAAGTGTAAAGCTCAGATGCGTCCATGTGAGAATTATCAACGCCATCTTCTTCACCACCAGTACAACCCAATTCGATTTCTAGAGTCATACCAATTTTCGCCATGCGAGCTAGGTATTGACCAGAAATTTCGATGTTCTCTTCCAGTGACTCTTCAGAAAGGTCAATCATGTGAGAAGAGAATAGTGGCTTACCAGTTTGAGCGAAGAACTCTTCACCAGCATCAAGTAGACCGTCGATCCATGGTAGTAGCTTCTTAGCTGCGTGGTCAGTGTGAAGAATTACAGGTACACCGTAAGACTCAGCGATAGCATGTACGTATTTTGCACCCGCTACAGCGCCAAGAATTTGCGCTTCTTGACCTTCAAGTTTTAGACCTTTACCACCAAAGAATCCAGCACCGCCGTTAGAGAACTGCACAACAACAGGCGCTTTAACTTTTGCAGCCGCTTCTAGAACACCGTTGATAGTGTCAGTGTTAACAACATTCACTGCTGGAAGAGCAAACTTATTTTCTTTAGCTACTTCAAAAACTTTTTGTACGTCATCGCCAGAGATTACACCTGGTTTTACGAAATCGAAGATCTTAGACATGGTATGGAGTCCTATTTATCTGTCGTTTTAAAAATTAAAACTTACTAATTTAAAATTTTGCAAACGTTTGCTCACAACTGTCGCCATTCTAACAGAGAATAATGTGACATGCAGCAAACAACAAAGCGGGAGATTTCTCTCCCGCCTTCTATATTCTTACTTCGCGCGTGCTTCTAACATTTCAACCGCTGGAAGCGCTTTACCTTCAACAAACTCAAGGAAAGCACCACCGCCAGTAGAGATATAAGAGACGTCAGCTTTGATACCGAACTTGTCGATAGCGGCTAGCGTGTCACCACCGCCAGCTACAGAGAAACCTGCAGACTCAGCGATTGCTTTAGAGATACCAGCGGTACCCGCTTCGAAGTTTTTGAATTCGAATACGCCAACAGGGCCGTTCCAAAGGATAGTTTTTGCGTTGCTGATGATTTCAGCTAGTACTGCCGTTGAATCTGGACCTAAGTCAAAAATCATGTCGTCATCTTGAACGTCAGCAACGTTCTTGATTTCAGCTTCTGCATTTTCATCAAAAGCTTTTGCACACGCTACGTCAGTTGCAACTGGAATCGCACACTCTTCCATTAGTTTCTTCGCGGTACCAACTAGGTCTGCTTCATATAGAGACTTACCTACATTGTGCCCTTCTGCTGCAATAAATGTATTCGCGATACCACCGCCAACAACCAATTGGTCAGCAATTTTAGATAGAGATTCAAGTACGGTCAGTTTCGTTGAAACTTTAGAACCACCAACGATAGCCACTAGAGGACGCTCTGGGTTGCTCATTGCTTTACCAAGCGCTTCTAGTTCAGCAGCTAGTAGAGGACCAGCACAAGCTACTTCTGCGTGCATACCTACGCCGTGAGTAGATGCTTGTGCACGGTGCGCAGTACCAAATGCATCCATTACGAATATGTCACATAGTGCTGCGTATGCTTTAGATAGTTCTTCTTCGTTTTTCTTCTCGCCTTTATTAAAGCGAACGTTTTCAAGAACAACAAGCTCACCAGCGTTTAGTTCTAGACCGTTTAGGTAGTCTTTCGCTAGTTTAACGTCACAATCTAGTGCGTCATTTAGGTAATTAACTACTGGTTGTAGAGAGAACTCTTCAGCGTATTCACCTTCAGTTGGACGACCAAGATGAGAAGTAACCATCACTTTAGCGCCTGCTTCTAGGCAAAGTTTGATGGTTGGAAGAGATGCGATGATACGTGCATCCGAAGTTACTTTACCGTTTTTTACTGGCACATTTAGGTCAGCACGGATGAATACACGTTTACCTGCTAAATCCAGGTCAGTCATCTTGATTACAGACATGATTTGTCCTCTCAAATATTAAATAAAATTTTGAAAACTCGGCAGCCCTGCCAAGTCTGTGAATTCTTCAAACTGGTTATGAATATGGAGATTTTCTGCATTTATTTCAAGCTTTGAAATAAATTATTTCTCCATATTCATTAGAGGCTCATTATTTTGCTGCCTGCATCGCTAATGCTGTATCAAGCATTCGATTGGCAAAGCCCCATTCGTTATCACACCACACCAACATTTTGACTAATTGACCATTGCTCACTCGTGTCTGAGTACCATCAACAATAGCGCTGTGTGGATCGTGATTGAAGTCCACCGAAACCAGTGGCGCTTCAGTATAGTCAACTATATTACGTAATGTACACTGAGATGCGTTAATAATGGTTTGATTTACGTCATTAACTTTCACATTTGCACTAATTGTGACACTTAAATCCATTGCAGTGACATTTACTGTTGGAACTCTTACAGAAATCGCTTCAAATTTGTTGGAAAATTTCGGGAATATTCTTTCTATTCCGTGATGAAGCTTGGTATCAACTGGAATGATCGATTGGCTAGCTGAACGAGTTCGGCGTAGATCAGGATGGTAAGCATCAATAACTTGTTGATCATTCATCGATGAATGAATGGTGGTGATGGTGCCAGAATCAATACCGAATGCGTCATCAAGTACTTTAATGATCGGAACAATACAGTTTGTCGTGCACGATCCACTAGAGACAATTGTCTGTTCAGCGGTTAGCGTTTCATGGTTAACTCCATAAATAATGGTGTTATCAAGATCATTTTCACCCGGATGAGAGAATAAAACCTTCTTCGCTCCAGCTTCGATATGCGCTAAGCCATCAGCTCGGCAGCCATAAACACCAGTACAATCGAATACGATATCAACATCGAGATCGCGCCACGGCAGTAGATTAATTTCATTTAAATGTAGGATACGTACGGCATCATGCTCGCCATTGTCATGATGAATGTAGAGATGTTCTTGATCGTGGCTAATTCGTTTGCCAAACCGACCATGGGTAGTGTCATATTGAAGTAGATGCGCCATCGCCTCTGCTTGGGCTAATTCATTAACCGCAACTACTTTAATGTCTTGATGCTTACCGCTTTCATAAACAGCACGTAAAACATTGCGACCGATTCGACCAAACCCATTAATCGCTATTTTTAGCATAGTTTCATCGCCTATATTATTATTGTGTAACACGTGACCGATGTTACTCCATCTCCTTTGTATAAGCAGCAAAAGAGTGGCATATCACGCACGCCTCAGCTGTACACTTATGTAATACTTGATGCAACTATCAATTTACACCTGTCACCGTTAATCTGACGTAAAGTACTTGGTGCCTTTTGGCGGTTTTGTTTAACTATTTATCAACCAAAGGAATCGGATATGTTTTCATTTCCAACTTCGTACTTTTGCAATAAATGTCAGGCAGATACCGCACATAGTGAGGTGCTGGTTCGTAAGCCAAGTCGTTACGATACCGACAAGTCAATATTGGGTCGTATTAAGTTACTTATGCACTCTTTTATTAACGGCGGTAACTACTACGACATGGACAGGCGTGTTCAGTGTAAAGTTTGCGGGCAAAAAACGCTGGATAACAAAGGCTGCGAATTAGAGTAGACATAAAAAAACCGAGCTTTTCCGCTCGGTTTTTTACTTTATCGACGATTTATACTTGCATCATTACGCAAGTAATTCGTTGGCTGTATTCAATACGTTTTCAAGCGTGAAGCCAAACATTTCGAATAGTTGATCAGCTGGTGCAGATTCACCAAATGAAGTCATACCGATAATACGACCATCAAAACCAACATACTTGTACCAGAAGTCCGCAATGCCCGCTTCAATTGCAATACGCGCAGTGACGTCTGATGGAAGTACAGATTCACGGTAAGCGGCGTCTTGCTTGTCAAATGCATCGGTAGATGGCATTGAAACAACACGTACTTGCTTGCCTTCAGCGGTAAGCTTGTCAGCCGCTGCAACCGCTAGTTCAATTTCAGAACCGGTCGCAATTAGGATCAACTCAGGCTTGCCTGCGCAGTCTTTTAGGATGTAAGCACCTTTAGCGATGTCAGCTACTTGCTCAGCGCTGCGCTCTTGTTGTGCTAGGTTTTGGCGAGAGAAGATCAGAGCCGTTGGGCCGTCTTTACGCTCAATAGCCAGCTTCCAAGCCACTGCTGATTCAACTTGGTCACATGGACGCCATGTGCTCATGTTTGGCGTTAAGCGTAGCGATGCAACTTGCTCAACAGGTTGGTGTGTTGGACCATCTTCACCCAAACCGATAGAGTCGTGCGTGTACACTTGTATATTCTGAATTTTCATCAGAGCAGCCATGCGCATTGCGTTACGTGCGTATTCCATGAACATTAGGAATGTTGCGCCGTAAGGGACAAAACCACCGTGAAGCGCAATACCGTTCATGATAGCTGTCATGCCGAACTCACGTACACCGTAATGGATGTAGTTACCTGCGAAATCGCTTGCTTCTAGAGACTTAGAACCTGACCACATAGTTAGGTTAGAAGGCGCTAGGTCAGCAGAGCCGCCCATGAATTCAGGAAGCATTTGACCAAATGCTTCTAGTGCATTTTGTGATGCTTTACGCGATGCAATGTTTGCAGGGTTAGCTTGAAGATCAGTAATAATTTGGTTTGCTTTCTCTTCCCACTCAGCCGGAAGTTCACCGTTCAAACGACGCTTAAGCTCAGCCGCCTCAGTAGGGTATGCCGCTGCGTATGCCGAAAACTTATCGTTCCAAGCTGCCTCTTTAACTGCACCAGCTTCTTTTGCATCCCACTGCGCATAAATATCTTCAGGGATAACAAACGCAGGGTGCTCCCAACCTAGGAATTCACGCGCTGCTACGATTTCGTCTGCACCTAAAGGAGCACCGTGACAATCGTGTGAGCCTGATTTGTTTGGCGAACCAAAACCGATGATAGTTTTAGTACAAATCAATGTTGGACGAGGATCTGTTTTTGCCGCTTCAATAGCTGCATTGATTGCGTCAGCATTATGACCGTCTACCGCAGGGATAACATGCCAGCCGTAAGCTTCAAAACGCTTAGGTGTATCATCAGAGAACCAGCCTTCAACGTGACCGTCAATAGAGATACCGTTGTCATCCCAGAACGCAATCAGTTTACCTAAACCCAATGTTCCCGCCAAAGAGCATGCTTCGTGCGAGATACCTTCCATCAAACAACCATCACCCATGAAGACATAAGTGAAGTGGTCGACGATGTCATGATCTTCTTTATTGAACTGAGCCGCGAGTGCTTTTTCAGCCAACGCCATACCAACCGCGTTAGTGATGCCTTGACCTAAAGGACCCGTGGTCGTTTCGATACCCGGTGCATAACCGTACTCTGGGTGACCCGGGGTTTTTGAGTGCAGTTGACGGAAGTTTTTCAGATCGTCAATTGATAACTCGTAACCACTAAGATGAAGCAAAGAGTAAATCAGCATTGAGCCGTGACCGTTAGACAGTACGAAACGGTCACGATCAGCCCACTCTGGGTTTGCTGGGTTGTGGTTTAGGTGAGAGCGCCAAAGAACTTCAGCGATATCGGCCATACCCATTGGTGCGCCTGGGTGTCCAGAGTTAGCTTGTTGAACACCATCCATGCTTAGGGCACGGATTGCATTAGCGAGCTCTTTATTCGAAAGAACGTTACGAGAAGACATGTCTGATCCTGAGTGTAAGTAAGCGAGTTAATATTACGGGAAATAATGGTGAGTATTCTCTCAAAGCACCTAGATCACTGCAAACGTTTTCCAAGCATAAAACACACTATTATTTGCATTTTTCTCGTATGTTTCGCCTAAGTTAGAAGGTTGATACAAGAATGACGCAATCGATTGGTTTCTTGTAATGATAAAAAATAGCTTGTAATTAGAACTGGCGAACTTAAAATAGACGTCTAGATGTAGAAACACCTACAAAGCTTAAGACTATTTTAATACAGGCCATAAACACTGTATCCCTTACAAACATGGAGTCCACATGGCTAAGCACCTATTTACTTCTGAGTCAGTTTCAGAAGGCCATCCAGATAAAATTGCAGACCAAATCTCTGATGCTGTTCTTGATGCGATCTTAGAGCAAGACCCAAAAGCACGTGTAGCATGTGAGACTTACGTGAAGACGGGTATGGTCATGGTAGGTGGTGAAATCACCACTTCAGCATGGGTTGATATCGAAGAGCTGACTCGTGAAACTGTTCGCGAAATTGGTTATGTACACTCAGACATGGGTTTCGATGCAAACTCTTGTGCTGTACTAAACACTATCGGTAAACAGTCTCCAGACATCAACCAAGGCGTTGATAAAGCCGATCCTAAAGAACAAGGCGCTGGTGACCAAGGCATCATGTTTGGTTACGCTTGTAACGAAACTGAAGTGCTAATGCCTGCTCCAATCACTTACTCACACCTCTTAGTTCAACGCCAAGCGGAAGTACGTAAGAACGGTTCACTACCTTGGTTGCGCCCTGATGCAAAATCACAGGTAACATTCCAATACGATCAAGGTAAAATCGTCGGTATTGATGCAGTAGTTCTATCAACTCAACACTGTGACACAATTTCTACGCCAGACCTACGTGAAGCAGTAATGGAAGAGATCATCAAACCTGTTCTTCCTGCTGAATGGTTGAGCAAAGATACTCAATACTTCATCAACCCAACCGGTCGTTTTGTTATCGGTGGTCCAATGGGTGACTGTGGTTTAACTGGTCGTAAAATTATCGTCGATACCTACGGCGGCGCAGCTCGTCACGGTGGCGGTGCGTTCTCTGGTAAAGATCCATCGAAAGTAGACCGTTCTGCAGCATACGCTGCACGTTATGTGGCGAAAAACATCGTCGCTGCTGGTATGGCTGACCGTTGTGAAATTCAACTGTCTTACGCAATCGGTATTGCTGATCCAACCTCAATCATGATTGAAACGTTTGGTACTGAAAAAGTAGCACACAACATCATCATTGAAGCGGTTCGTCAGTTCTTCGACTTGCGTCCATATGGTCTACAAGAAATGCTAAACCTGCTGCAACCGATTTACAAGAAGACAGCGGCTTATGGTCACTTTGGTCGTGAAGAATTCCCTTGGGAAGCGACTGACAAAGCAGCACTACTACGTGAGTTCTCTGGTCTAAAGTAATCGACTGACTCTCTGCTATTTCCAAGCCCTTGCCTATGCGAGGGCTTTTTATATCTGCCTATCACCATTCTCTTCAATCAAAGACTATTCCGAAATAATTTGTAAATTCTCTCATCTACGCCAATAGTTACAATAATGTTAAATATCATTTTGACGTAAAACCTACGATGCGGCTCACGACAATAAGGTGTCCTAAACGTTAGCTCGACATCAACCATAGCCACAAATCGATAGTGGCATCCGTGAGAGACAATCAAGGAGGAGTCATGCCTCGAACCGTGAACCCGTCAGATTTAAAAAGTGAGAAAAGAGAGGTACCCAACCATGAGTACGCTCGAACCTTTCCATGCAACACAGTAAGTATGAGTTCGCCTTTCCATTGGCTCGCTTTAGGGCTTAATGACTTTGTACGTATGCCTATTATCAGTGCCTTTTATGGGCTGTGTTTTATGGCTGCGGCGGTTGGCATCGTATTACTAATTCAATGGCAGGGAACCCATTTAGTAATTATGCCAAGCTTAGTGGTGTATATGTTAATTGGTCCTTTCCTCGCACTCGGTCTCTATGACGCCAGTTGGGAAAGAGAAAGAGGGCGCAGTGCTAGCCTGTTCCATTCGATTAAAGCCATAGGACGAAATTCTAGCTCGCAATGGGCATTCGCAGTGTTACTTGCAGTATGTATGATCTTCTGGATGCGGATTGCCGCACTACTACATGCCCTTTACCCATCAGTGCAAGGCGCCCCATTAGCTGAATTCTTACCATTTCTAGTCATCGGTTCAATGGTCGGTTTTGTACTGGCATGCGCCGTCTTCAGCATCTCAGCTTTCTCAATTCCGCTGATGATGGAGCGACAGGTCGATATTATGACCGCAATCTTTAGCAGCTTTAATGCTGTACGTTCTAACATTCCGGCAATGATTGTTTGGGCAGCAATAATCTGTGGCGGGATTTTAATTGGCTTTGCTACCTACGGAATAGGAATGCTATTTACTATGCCTATTCTTGGCTATGGAACATGGCATGCTTATCACGAAGTGATCAAGAAGAAACATCAGTCTTAACAGCGCCACCACTTCACGTTATTATCACTTCAGCCCAACCACAGTGTTGGGCTTATTTTATTGGAGTGGTTGTGGATCTAGAACTTCGCTATCGAGCCCAGCAAAAAGTGGCTCAATGTATTTTGCAAGCCGAACAGGCATTCACATGTGTTTTCCCTAAGCCATGTATGAGCTTTAAATTACGTGGCAAAGCCGCGGGTAAAGCCTACTTGCAACTCAATGAAATTCGCATTAATCCAGTATTGTTTACTGAGAATTCACAAGCATTTCTCGATGAAGTAATCCCCCATGAAGTCGCTCACTTGATCACTTATCAAGTGTATGGTCGTGTGCGACCACATGGCAAAGAATGGCAAGGCGTAATGGAAGCGGTATTTCATATTCCGGCAAGAACCACACATAGCTTTGCCGTTGATTCGGTGAAAGGGAAAACCTTCGAATACCAATGTCAGTGCACCCTTTACCCACTGAGTATTCGTCGACACAATAAAGTACTGCGCGCTCAATCGAGCTACCGATGCCAGCAATGTAAGCAGTTACTCACCTTTACTGGTAAGCAACTCAGCTAAATTACGCTTTAATACAATTAGTATAATTATCAGCTAACAAGTGTTTATTTGGGTGATATCATGCAAAACATCATCCTTATATAAGACTTTTCCATGCGTAAAATCTCTTGTCTGTTACTTGTTTTCGCAGCAAGTAGTGTCGTTGCTGCACCGCCAAGCTCCTTTTCTGCGGCGAAACGTGAAGCGGTAAATATCTATAAAGATCTAGAAAGAGAATTGGATTACTCAACCAGTTTTTACTGCGGCTGTGAAATCAATTGGCAAGGTAAAAAAGGCACTCCTGATCTAGATGCATGTGGCTACAAAATTCGTAAACAAACACAAAAAGTTCGTGCAACCCGCATTGAATGGGAGCATGTCGTGCCAGCATGGCAATTTGGTCATCAAATGCAATGCTGGCAAGATGGTGGACGCAAAGAGTGCTCGAAAAAGAAATACCCTCAGTTTCGTATGATGGAAGCCGATCTGCACAATCTTACTCCCGCAATTGGTGAAGTGAATGGTGATCGTTCAAATTACAACTTCAGTCAATGGAATGGTTTAGATGGCGTCACTTATGGTCGTTGCGAAATGCAGGTCAACTTTAAGCAACGTAAAGTCATGCCGCCAGATCGTGCTCGTGGCTCGATAGCCCGCACCTATTTATATATGAGCCAAGAATATGGCTTTACACTTTCTAAGCAACAAAACAACCTAATGTTAGCTTGGAATAAACAGTACCCAGCGCAACGTTGGGAATGCGAACGCGACAAACACATCGCTAAAATACAAGGCAACAACAACACATTTGTCGTTGAGGCCTGCCGAAAGCAGTAACTTAGCCAATTAGTTAACAATTTAACTCACTAGAGACTACCCTTGTTTTTTCGACTTAACGCATCCATGTTAGTCTCTATATATCTCAACCCAGCTGGAACTAATACCCCATGCGAATTCCTCGAATTTATCATCCTGAAATTATTCACACACTTGGCGTTATCGCATTGAGCGACGATGCCGCTGGTCATATTGGTCGAGCATTGCGCATGCAAGAAGGTCAACAGGTGTTGTTGTTTGATGGCAGTGGTGCAGAGTTCCCAGCCGTTATCGCGTCGGTATCGAAAAAATCAGTTGAAGTCAAACTGACTGAACGTGTCGAACGCAACAGTGAATCACCACTCGATCTTCATTTAGGTCAAGTGGTATCACGTGGTGACAAGATGGAGTTTACTATTCAAAAATCTGTTGAGTTAGGCGTGAATACCATTACACCTCTCATTTCAGAGCGCTGTGGCGTGAAGCTCGATCATAAACGCTTTGAGAAGAAGCTAGAGCAATGGCAGAAGATCGCAATCAGTGCCTGTGAGCAATGTGGTCGCAACACAATTCCAGAGATCCGCCCGATAATGAAGCTAGAAGAGTGGTGCGCTGAAGAATACGATGGTCTAAAGCTCAACTTACACCCTCGTGCAAAATATTCGATCAACACGCTGCCTAGCCCTATTGAAAAAGTTCGTCTACTTATCGGTCCTGAAGGCGGTTTATCTGCTCAAGAAATCGATATGACACAAGAATACCAATTTGAAGAAACACTGCTTGGTCCTCGCGTATTACGCACTGAGACCGCAGCGTTGACAGCAATTACAGCCCTGCAAGTTCGCTTTGGCGATCTTGGCTAACCGGAGAAGTTCATGATTAAACTTGGCATTGTGATGGACCCAATTTCGTCCATCAACATTAAAAAGGATTCTAGTTTTGCGATGTTGCTAGAAGCACAGCGTCGTGGCTATGAAATCCACTACATGGAAATGAATGATCTACACCTTGAACAGGGTGTTGCCATTGCAGATACAAAAGTGGTTGAGTTAAAAGAAGATCCAACTGGCTGGTACCAATTCAAATCTGAACAAACCATCAAACTGGCTGACCTTGACGCTGTACTAATGCGTAAAGACCCACCGTTTGATACAGAGTACATCTACGCAACTTACATTTTAGAGCGCGCTGAGATTGAAGGGACTCTGATTGTAAACAAACCGCAGAGCCTGCGTGATTGCAATGAAAAGCTCTTTACTGCTTGGTTCCCAGAACTGACCCCGACAACTATCGTGACACGTAAAGCGGAAAAAATTAAAGCATTCCGCGAAGAGCATGGTGATGTGATCTTAAAACCGCTTGACGGTATGGGTGGAGCATCAATTTTCCGCGTAAAAGAAAACGATCCAAACGTTTCAGTAATAATTGAAACTCTGACTAACCTTGGTCAAAACTATGCGATGGCACAAACGTTCGTTCCTGATATCAGCAACGGCGACAAACGCATTCTAGTGGTTGATGGCGAGCCAATGCCTTACTGCTTAGCGCGTATCCCAGCTGCGGGGGAGACACGTGGTAACCTTGCAGCAGGCGGTCGAGGTGAAGCTCGTCCATTAAGTGAGACAGATAAACAGATCGCTGAAGCTGTAGCGCCTACACTTAAAGAAAAAGGGCTGATCTTTGTTGGCCTAGACGTTATTGGCGACAAACTAACAGAAATCAACGTAACGAGCCCAACTTGCATCCGTGAAATCGAAGCTGCTTTCGATATATCCATCACTGGTAAGCTAATGGATGCGATTGAACGTCGAGTTAAAAAATAGAACCCAACGGGGGGATCTCCCCCCCTACTAGGTTTGACATAAGGCTGGATACTTATGAACTTAACTAACCATTTTTTGGTCGCCATGCCGGGGATGAAAGATCCCTACTTTAAGCGCAGCGTAATCTACATTTGTGAGCATAATCATGAAGGCGCAATGGGCTTGATGATTAGCTCACCGATTGAAATCACCGTGGGTAAAATGTTGGAGCAAGTTAACGGTCAGCCCGTTCATCCACAGCGAAGCACTGAAAGTCTCGCGATGCCAGTACTTAACGGCGGTCCCGTTGCAGAAGACCGTGGCTTTATCCTTCATCAACCTAAAGACAGTTATGAGTCGAGCATTCAGATGACCGACCATATCTCTGTCACCACCTCGAAAGACATTCTAGGCGTGTTAGGCACCGAAGCTGAGCCCAATCATTACTTGGTTGCACTTGGTTATTCTGGTTGGGAAGCAGGGCAGCTCGAAGTGGAATTGGCAGAGAATTCATGGCTAACCATAGAGGCTGATCCGAGCGTGATATTTGAAACTCCTGTCAACGATCGCTGGCAAAAAGCAGTGCAGATATTAGGCTTTGATATCGCACAACTTTCTAGTGACATTGGTCATGCCTGATCTCACGTTGTAATTTGAAATAAGCTACTCATTAGAAGAAATAATTATGTCCCACAGAACCATCATGGCTTTTGATTACGGTACTAAAAGTATTGGTAGTGCCATTGGTCAAGAAATCACTGGCACCGCCTCACCACTGAAAGCGTTTAAAGCCAATGACGGCATCCCAAATTGGGATGATATCGAAAAGCAAATCAAAGAATGGCAGCCAAATTTAGTCGTGGTTGGGCTTCCAACTGATTTACATGGCAAAGATCTAGAGACCATAGCTCCGCGAGCGAAAAAGTTTGCCCAACGACTGCATGGCAGATTTGGCGTTCTAGTAGAGTTGCACGATGAAAGGTTATCGACCACCGAAGCACGTGCCGACTTATTTGCGATGGGTGGCTACAAAGCATTATCGAAAGGCAATGTCGACTGCCAATCAGCAGTGATCATTCTGGAAAGCTGGTTTGAAGCTCAATGGGGTGAATAATTTCACCTCTTAGCTTTCAAACAACAAAAATCCCGAGCCATCTAACTGTACTCGGGATTTTTTATACTTTGAATCACTTAATTAAAAACTACTCACCAGCAATTTTCATCGACTCAAGCAAGATTGAACCCGTTTGAATTTGCGAGCGGGTTTCAACATCATCACCCACAGCGACAATTTGCTGGAACATGTCTTTTAAATTACCAGCAATGGTGATTTCCGATACAGGATATTGCACTTCACCATTTTCCACCCAAAAGCCCGCAGCACCACGCGAATAATCGCCTGTCACGACATTTACGCCCTGACCCATAACTTCCGTAACTAGCAGACCGGTGCCCAGCTCTTTCAGCATCTGCTCTAAACTTTGTCCGGTAGATTTCACATACCAGTTATGGATACCACCAGCATGACCGGTTGGGGTCATATTCATTTTTCGTGCTGCGTAACTCGTCAACAGGTAAGTCGCCAGTGTACCGTCTGTAATGATTTCAAGATCGCGAGTGTATACACCTTCACTATCAAATGGGCTAGATGCTAAGCCACGTAATACATGAGGACGCTCTGAAACATTAAACCAGCTTGGCAAAATTTGCTTACCTAAATGGTCAAGTAAGAAGGAAGATTTACGGTACAAATTGCCACCGCTGATCGCCATAATTAAGTGACCAAGTAAGCCTGTCGCCACATCAGCAGCAAACATTACCGGGTATTTACCCGTTGATAAACGTTTAGCATCAAGACGGCTAACCGTTTTTTCAGCTGCCATTTGCCCAACTCTTTCAGGTGCCCATAAATCATCTTTATGGCGTGCAATGGTATAACTGTAGTCACGCTCCATTTCACCATTAGCACCTTGTCCAATCACACAGCAACTTGTGCTATGACGACTGCTAGCGTAGCTTGCTAATAAGCCATGGCTGTTACCATAGACTTTAACGCCATAGTGGCTGTCATAACTTGCACCATCACTCTGTTTGATTTTACTGCTAACAGAGAGTGCGCGCTGCTCAGCGGCAATCGCCACTTGCGCAGCGTAATCAGGATCAGGTGTGTCAGGATGGAAAAGGTCAAGATCAGGAATATTTTGTACCATTAACTCTTTTGGTGCAGGTCCTGCGTACGGATCTTCAGAAGTGTATTGAGCGATATCCAATGCCGCTAAAACCGTTTGTTGAATTGCCTTTTCACTTAAGTCCGATGTTGATGCACTACCTTTACGCTGACCACGATAAACGGTAATACCAAGTGCACCATCACTATTAAATTCAACGTTTTCCACTTCACACATGCGAGTAGAAACACTTAAACCAGTCGACTTAGTAATGGCAACTTCAGCAGCATCCGCTTTTACTGCTGCCATCTCCAGCGCTCTCGCTACTGCAGCCTCTAGCTCAGCGCGCTGCTGAGCGACTTGCTCTTTTACGTCCATATTTCTTCTAAATAGTCATGGGTATTGCATCTAGGATAACAAGAATTTCGCTTTCTCCCCACGTTTCTTGTTAAAATAGAGGAATAGATAGTCAAATAAGGCAAAACAGATGGCACGCAAAAATCAAAAAGCGCCATGGGAACCGGAAGAAGAGATCATCTGGGTTAGTAAATCTGAGATGAAACGCGATATGGAAGAATTGCAAAAATTGGGCGAAGAGCTGATCGGTCTAAAAGCATCAACTCTAGCAAAATTCCCTCTAAGCGAAGAGCTCGCTGAAGCAATTAAAGATGCACAACGCTTTAAGAATGAAGCTCGTCGCCGTCAACTGCAACGTATCGGCAAACTGATGCGCTATGAAGATCCAGAGCCAATCCAAGCGGCACTCGATAAGATTCGCAACAAACACTCGCAAAATACCGCGGTGCTGCACAAACTTGAACAACTACGTGATCGTGTCGTTGAAGAAGGCGATGCAGCGATTGCTGATGTGGTGAACCAATACCCAACAGCGGATCGTCAACGTCTACGCCAACTGGCGCGTCAAGCAGCAAAAGAAAAAGCATCAAATAAGCCACTTAAAGCTTATCGCGAAATTTTCCAAGTGCTAAAAGAGTTGAATGACGAAGGTATTTAACTGCAAAGTTATTGATTTCGTTGTCAGCAAGCCTCTATAGAGGTGAGTTGAAAAAGGTTGCCTTACGGCAACCTTTTTATTTGCTAACAAGACTCCACCCGACTAATTTCCTGCCTTTACAAAGGCAGCCAAAGCAGGATTAGCATGCTGTGCAGAAAGCGCAGTGATCTCATCAACCACTTCAACACAGCGATTATTAATAAACGCAAAATCCGTCGCTATCGAACGAGCATCACTAATATGGTGCGTGACCATCACTACCGTAATCTTTCGCTCCGCTGCCAATTGCTTAACTAAAGCAAGCATCTCTTCACGTAACAACGGATCCAGTGCAGAAAACGGCTCATCTAACAGCCAAATTTGGTGAGGTTGAACAAAACAACGCGCTAAAGCAACCCGCTGCCGTTGACCACCAGAAAGCTGCTCAGGTAAACGATCAAGATACTCTGTTACGCTAACTTGCTGCGCAGCACTTTCAACTTTTTCCTGCTGTTCAGGTGTCAATCGCAACCCCGGATGTAAGCCTAAGCCAATATTCTCTCGTACCGTCAAATGGGCAAACAAATTGTGTTCTTGAAATAACATCGCTACTGGGCGTTGATGTGGTGCTTTACCTACCAATGACTGCCCTACCGCAGTAATTTCGCCGCTGAGCGGTTCAATAAAACCGGCCATCAAAGCCAGCAAAGTCGACTTACCTGCGCCACTTGGTCCCATCAACGCGAGAATAGCGCCCGCTTTAACCTTAAGATCAAAATCAAACGGCTCGTTATGATAAGTATAATGGACTCGATTAACGCTTAGCATCATTCACCTTTGCATCCGATTTAAACAGTTTTTCTATCAATGTGAAGCAAACCACGCTCAAAATAAGTAACGTTAGTGATACCACCGCTGCGGCTTCCATCTGGTAGCTACCGAGCAGTTGAAACAAGTAAAGTGGCAGCGTTCTAAACTCTTGCCCACCAAACAAAGCCACTGCGCTAAGGTCACCAATTGCTAACATAAAACTGAGGGCGAACGCGTGAGCCATTGGTTTTTTTAATCCTCGCCATTCGACGACTTTAAAGCGCTGCCAGCCGCGTAAGCCTAAACTTGCTACTAGATGCTGGTATTGTTGCTCAATCTGTAACATCGGTTGTGATAACGTTTTGATCACATACGGTAATCCCATCAACGCATTGACCGCTATTACAATAAAAAACGCCATGCTAAACACATCGGTAAAATTGCGTAGAAGTAAAAATAAACCCGTTGAAATTACCAATCCCGGAGTCACTAAAATAATGGTGCCTAACAATTCAATTTGATCGGCGCGGCTATTTCTCGCATTTAAACGTAAACGACGACTGGTGGTTAAAATCGCAATCCCAGCCGAAAGAGAAATGACACTCGCCACCATCGCAACCTTTAACGATGCAAATAATGCCAGCCAAAAACGCTCATCCGACAACACGTGAATGATTTCCATGTTCATGCCACTTATCACCACCATGAACAATGGTGGAACCACCAGCAGTACTGCTAAGGTTATCCATGCCCCATCCCACACTCGCCAAGCAAGATTATCTTTAACCAAGTAACGCTGCGTTGTGGTCGCCCCCGCAGTGACCGCAACAGGCTTTGCTAATTTTTGGATTGCTAACGCTAAAATACCACACAGCAACATTTGCCAAATAGCTAACAAAGCACCGGCTTGTAAATCAAAATCGAATTTAATTGCTTGGTAGATCGCAAGCTCAATGGTGGTTGATTTTGGACCGCCGCCTAACGCCATTACCGTGGCAAAACTAGTAAAGCAAAGCATAAACACTAAGCCTGACACATGGGGAAGCTGCTGTCTTAATCTCGGCCATTCAACCCATTTGAATTTTTGCCACTGGCTCATGCCAAGGTGCGCACACAACTTATGTTGTTCTTGTGGGATAGCTTCCAATGATTGCAGCAATAACCTCGCCGAGTAAGGTAAATTGAAAAAGACATGCGCGAGTAAAATTCCGTTTAGTCCATAGATCGAAAAGGGCAACGCTTGGTCAAACTGAGCAAGCCAATCAGCCATTAGCCCTGAATTACCATAAATGGCGAGTAAGCCAAAAACGCCAACTAACACTGGCAAAACTAGCGTCGAACTAAACAACTTAAGTAGCAAATTTTTCGCTTTGAAATCGCGTTTAGACAACGCATGTGCTACCGGCAACGCTAAACCTACACTTAACAGCGTTGATAACAATGATTGGTAAAAACTGAACTGAGTGACGTGGCGGTAATACGGGTCTTGCCACACTTGCAACACGTTGAGGGAAGGTGCCGCCATAAACAGAGCGGCAAGGGCTGAGAAGACAAAGGTCGCGATAAACATCGCGACCCAAAACCCTATTTTAGGCGTACGGTTCAAACAAACACCTTAGCGCGTTAGAGCATTTTGCCATTCACGGATCCATGCTTTGCGTTGCGTTGCCACTTCATCGGAAGTGAAGCTTAGCGCTTTGTCAGGCACAGTGAGTGATTGGTAACCTTGTGGCAATTTAATATCGGTGACTGGGTACATCCAGTTACCGGTCGGCATTGCTGATTGGAAACCGTCACTCAAAATAAACTGCATAAATTGATCAGCTAACGCTTCGTTTTTAGAGCCTTTAACTTTCGCAGCGACTTCAACTTGGGTGTAGTGACCTTCAGCAAAATTCGCAGCTGCAAAGCGCTTATCATCTTCAGCAATGATGTGATAAGCCGGTGAAGTGGTGTATGACAACACCATATCAGACTCACCTTTTAAGAACATAGAGTACGCTTCTGACCAGCCCTTGGTGACCGTTACCGTTTTACCTGCCAGCTTTTGCCAAGCTTGTGAGACATCATCACCATAGATTGATTTCATCCATAGCATAAAGCCTTGTCCTGGTGTTGATGTACGTGGGTCTTGATAAATCACTTTCAAATCATCACGCTGTTCAACCAACTCTTTTAAGCTCTTTGGTGGGTTGGTCAGCTTCTCTGTGTTGTAAACAAAAGCGAAGTAACTAAAGTCATATGGCACAAACGTTTTATCTTGCCAGCCCCCCGGAATCGTCACCATCGAGGTATCAACTGAGTGCGCAGTCAACAAACCGGTATTCTTTGCTTCTGTCATTAGGTTGTTATCAAGACCTAGCACAATATCTGCTTTGCTCTTGCCGTTTTCCAATCGAAGGCGATTTAGAATAGAAACACCGTCATCTAAAGCAACAAAGTTAAGCTCACAACCACATTGAGCTTCAAACGCTTTTTTGACCGCGGGAGCTGGCCCCCAATCTGCAGCAAAGGAATCATAGGTATAAACGGTTAAGGTATTGTCTGCCGCCAAAGCAGAAAAAGAAGCACTTGCGATCGCTAGGGCTGTTAGAGTGGTTTTCACTGTTCGCTCTCCGAAGTTGAGCGGCACAGGTTTGAGGTCGAGGCTTAATTTTCCGTAATAATCAATTATCCTGACTCAATTCCTACGCCAGCATTATCTGGTTCAGGTCCACGGGTCCCGACAAAATGTCGATCTCAGCTAGTGTTCTACCACTTTGCTCCCCGATGAGTATGGAATGGATTGTAATCATTCCACCTATCAATAGCTATATACAATCGCTAGAAAATTGAACAGCTAAACAATTGAGATTGCTATAAGCGTTGGTCATAGCCCCAGCGTGGTACCAGACCTTGCTCAACACCAAGATGATCCAAGATGCGCGCGACCATAAAATCGACTAAATCTTCGATGGTTTTAGGCTGATGATAAAAACCTGGCGCGGCAGGCATAATAGTCACCCCCATTTGCGACAACTTGTGCATGTTCTCTAAATGCAGCGTAGAGAACGGGGTTTCACGTACCACCAACAATAACTGCCCGCGCTCCTTCATTACCACATCTGCCGCGCGTTCAATCAGATTATCGGACATGCCGTGGGCAATCGCAGCAACGCTACCCGCGGAACAAGGACAAACCACCATCTGTTTTGGTGCGGCAGAGCCTGAAGCTACTGGTGAAAACCAGTCATCCTTACCGCAGACAACTAATTTAGCAGGGTCACAGTTGAGATGCTCAACCAGTGCTTGCTTTGCAGCGTCAGGACCACTGGGGAGCTTTAAGTTATGCTCGGTAGCCATCACAACTCGCGCAGCTGACGATATTAGTAAATAGACTTGGAAGTCTGCTGCTAGCAGGCATTCTAATAAACGTAAACCATAAGGCGCCCCTGAAGCTCCGGTAAACGCCAATGTGATCGCTTTGTCACTGTGCTTTGTCATGCTATTTATTCCGCCAAGCTCGCTAATAGTTTGTCGTGGATACCTTCAAAGCCACCATTGCTCATCACCAAAATGTGATCTCCGGACTTTGCGCTTGCGACAATTTCTGCAACTAATAAATCAATGTTAGCACTGGTGCTCGCTGGCTGGCGGCACTGTTTCGCTACCTCTTCCACCGACCAATCAATGCTATCTGGTTGGTATAGGAAAACTTGATCGGCACTGTGAAGCGAAGCGGCTAACGTGTCTTTATGTACTCCACGTTTCATGGTGGCAGAACGAGGCTCTAAAACCGCGATAATTTTATCTTCGCCAATCTTGTTACGTAATCCACCTAGTGTCAGTTCAATCGCCGTTGGGTGATGAGCAAAGTCATCATAAACCGACACGCCATTCACCGTGCCTTTAAATTCTAAACGACGCTTTGTGTTAATAAACTTACCCAGAGCTTCACAGGCAAGATCAGGCGCAACACCAACGTGACGTGCAGCAGCAACCGCCATCAATGCATTATCAACATTGTGATCGCCAACCAAACCCCATTTTACCGTACCAACTTGCTGTTGTTTTAAGAAAATATGAAATTCTGAGCCATCTTTTTTCACTTTTTCTGCTCGCCAATCACCTTGCTCACCAGTGAACTCATTTTCACTCCAGCAACCACGCGCTAATACATCCTCAATCGCCTGATCTTTCTTCGGTGAAAGGACGCGACCATTGCCCGGAACCGTGCGCACTAAATGATGAAATTGACGCTTTATCGCTTCAAGATCGTCGAAGATGTCTGCATGATCAAACTCAAGATTATTGATGACTAAAGTACGCGGATGGTAATGAACAAACTTTGAACGCTTATCAAAAAAAGCACTGTCGTATTCGTCAGCTTCCACCACAAAAAACATGCTTTCGCCTAAACGAGCAGAAATACCAAAATTACCTAATACACCGCCCACTAAGAAACCTGGCTGATATCCGCAATCTTCTAATACCCAAGCCAACATACTTGAGGTGGTGGTTTTACCATGAGTACCTGACACCGCAAGTACCCATCGGTCATGCAACAAAAACTCCTGTAACCACTGCGGTCCTGAGGTATAACGAAGGTTACTATTGAGTACATATTCCACACACGGATTGCCGCGACTCATCGCGTTGCCAATGACCACTAGGTCTGGTGCAGGGCTTAATTGCGAAGGGTCGAAACCTTCTATAATTTCAATACCTTGAGCTTCAAGCATTGTACTCATGGGAGGGTAAACGTTTGCGTCACTACCTGTGACTTTATGACCAAGTTGACGAGCCAACGTTGCCGCACCACCCATAAAGGTGCCACAGATCCCCAAGATATGAATATGCATAAACTTAACCTTGTTCTACGCGAAAATTACCGACTCATTATGGCGACAATAGCAGCAAAAGCGAACCATTTTGATCACGCTAATACGACTAAAACGCTTTATTTGATGAGTATTTAGCCATTCATTTTACGGCATGAGACTCCTTATCCAGCAAGTAAATAAAACGAGATCTCAATCAGTTACTTCATTACCCATAAAAAGATATACGACTTACACTTACCTAATAATCATTCGTTCAACCTATCGAACGTAACAAAACCGATGAGGCTTCGCCGAAAGCCCATCAGTTATTAAGCCCCAATAGCTAAACTTAAAAAAGGAAATATCATGTCTGGAATGCGCACCCTTGGCGAATTCATCGTTGAGAAACAAGCAGACTTCCCTCACGCAAGTGGCGACCTTTCTTCGTTACTCTCTTCTATTCGCTTAGCGGCTAAGATTGTAAACCGAGAAATTAATAAAGCTGGTCTTGCGGATATCACAGGATCTGTAGGCGCAGAAAACGTACAAGGTGAAGAGCAGCAAAAACTTGACCTATACGCTAATGATAAGTTCAAGGCCGCCTTAGAGGCTCGTGATCAAGTTTGTGGTGTTGCCAGTGAAGAAGAAGATGAAGCTGTCGCATTTAATAAAGAGCTCAACAAAAACGCAAAATATGTTGTATTGATGGATCCTCTTGATGGTTCATCCAATATCGACGTGAACGTTTCTGTTGGCACCATTTTCTCAATTTACCGCCGTGTATCACCGATTGGCACCCCACCAACACAAGAAGATTTCCTGCAACCAGGCAACATGCAAGTCGCTGCTGGCTACGTTATCTATGGTTCATCAACCATGCTGGTTTACACCACTGGTAACGGAGTAAACGGTTTTACCTACGATCCTTCTTTGGGTACCTTCTGTCTATCGCATGAAAATATGATGGTCCCAAAAGATGGTCAGATTTATTCAATCAACGAAGGTAACTATTTCCGTTTTCCTCTCGGCATTAAAAAATACATTAAATATTGCCAAGAAAATGACTCGGCAAGTAATCGCCCGTATACATCTCGATATATTGGTTCTCTTGTTGCCGATTTCCATCGCAATCTATTGAAGGGTGGTGTCTACCTTTACCCTAGTACACAGAACTACCCACAAGGAAAACTACGCCTGCTTTACGAGTGCAACCCAATGGCTTATATCATTGAGCAAGCTGGCGGTACTGCATCAGACGGCGTTGCTCGTATCATGGATATTAAACCAACTGAACTACATCAACGTGTGCCATTTGTGGTTGGTTCGAAGAACATGGTCAGCAAAGTCGAAGAGTTTATCGAAAAATATCGCGACACCGAGTAATAGAGAAAAGCGCCTTAGGGCGCTTTTTTTAGCTCTAAATTTCACAACAGTTTGTTTACATCGATCACTATTTACCAGTAAGGTAATAGACGCATTTTTGACCAAGTAAATATAAGGATATAACTCATGAGCTTAAATGACGTACCCGCTGGGAAATCACTACCGGATGATTTGTATGTAGTAATTGAGATTCCAGCTAACGCAGATCCAATTAAATATGAAGTAGACAAAGATTCAGGCGCCATATTTGTCGATCGCTTTATGTCTGCTCCGATGTTCTACCCATGTAACTACGGATATGTGAACCACACCCTTTCATTAGATGGTGACCCAGTCGACGTGTTGGTTCCTACGCCCTACCCGTTGATGCCTGGCGCTGTTATTCGTTGTCGCCCTGTTGGCGTGCTAAAAATGACGGATGAATCCGGAGAAGATGCGAAAATAGTGGCGGTACCTCATACCAAGCTGTCAAAAGAGTACGACCATATTCAAGATGTTGATGACCTACCTGCATTGTTAAAAGCACAAATCTCACAGTTTTTCGAACGATACAAAGAACTGGAAGTCGGCAAGTGGGTGATAGTGGATGGGTGGGAAGATGCAGAAGCCGCTCGTCAAGAAATTCTAGAGTCTTATCAACGCGCTCAGAAGTAAACCAGTCATTCCTGACATCAAAAAAGCCAGCATTGCTGGCTTCTATTTTCTTAGGTATGAGTTACCACTGTCTAAGGGCATTATTATAATCCGATTGAAAAAACGGATCGATATCATCGCAGATTCCACGATATGGCTTACCAATGCGCCCGAGCATGCGCGCATTTTGCCCGCAGTATTTTTCCTTACCTATCTCGTAACCATCTAAATAGGCTTGATACAACTCAGCGGGTACTTGCCCGGATAATGAGTGGGCTAATAGCGTTTTTTCAGATTGAAGTCTATAGCCCTCTTCTGCCCGTTTTTCGCCATAGCTTTGCCAAGCTGACGCATCGTCGGGAAGCGTGGGTGTGATTTGGGATGAACAGCCAATCAAGATAAAAGACAGTAATAGTACTTTCCATTTCATTGGCTTTTCCTCGCATTTGTAAAGGGACCATTATGATTATATACGCTGGCACCAATCGCCTGAAGAAATGATCACGTCTAACAAAGAGGCATCTTGATAAAGGTATATCCAAGCCTGTCCAAATGGCGTATCAATCAACTCCCGACGATATTCCACAGGGACATCTTCTAACGCATCTAGCGCTTTTAATATCACATCATCAATCAGGTAAACCTCACCGAATATGACCTGATGTCCACTGATTACGGCTGGGTATGTACCAAGATCATAAAGCGCGTATTCTGGTGGTGTTTCATGCTGACCAAGACGTTGGGCTTGAGATAGAATACCGTGATTGCTCTCGCCTTGTCGTAAAGTCCCATAAACAAAAATTAAATGCTGCATGACAAACCTCTTAGTCAAATTCGAACTGATAGAGAATATCCACCGCGCTATCTAAGCCTGAAACAGCTTCTAGATAAAGGTTCTTCATTAATCGATAACGAACGGTAAACTCGCCCACTGAATCAAAAATACCAACGCCATATTTTACTTGTAAGCCCGGCAATACGTATCCACTGACCGTCACTTGGGATTCGTCACCTGAACCCGCTGTATCAAGCTGCAGATCTTGAACGCCAAATGCTTCACCAAGCTCACCAACCACCTTACCACTTTTGGCCAAACTTAACCCTATTAGGGTGGTGGTCATTGCGTTACCACCTGATTCACCATCAATATCTTGACCACGTAATAGATAAGAGAGTGCATTCGCTTGTGGCATGGCTGGATCAGAGAAAATGGTCAGCTGAGGTTCATCAGCTGGACCAATCACTTTCACTCCAGCGGTGACATCATCTTGTGTATTGTCTGGGTTACGAATCGCCTTGATTTGGACGTAGGGTTGATCCACCGGACCATTCATCAAAATCTTACCTTCCGATATCAACAGATCTTGTCCAAATGATGTATAGGAACCATCCACAATGTTAACTTCGCCAGTGATGAACGGACCTTTGTTTTTCTGTGTCACATTGAGCTTGCCGACCAGACCACCTTCAAGCCCAAAAGCAGACAGTTTAAAATCGTCACCAATACTAATATCGATGTTAGTTTCGATATCAAATGGCACAGTGTTGTCATCTTTCACAGGCTTACCTTGTGCATCGACAATCACTTGGTCCTTTGATATACCAACTGCACTTGGTGGTAACTCATCAACTACGATTCGCCCCCAAGGTAATGCAATAGTACCGTTAATTTGCGCATGTTTAGGTGTCGCTGAAATTGTCATATCAGGTATCACTTTTACCCGAACCATCGGCGGCATAACAACTTTAAGTTCCTCAGCAAACACTCGCATTTTTGTGCGCCAATCACTCAAATCTAACCAATCAGCGTCACCAATAACATTAAGTTGACCATCCGGCGTTTGCAACACTGCATTCAGTGATGCATCGTAACCTGAGAAATCAATCGTCAATTGACCAGAATCTACTTCTATCGGTGAAACATCACCTTGCAGCAATATGTCATCAACCACAAATTTACCCATTAGTTTAGGGTGCAGCAGTGGACCAGACACCGTGAGATCGGTTTCAATATTTGATTTTAATGTACTGTATTCACCCACCAGAACATTGAGAAAGTCTAGATTAAAAGAGCCTAAAGTAAATCGACCTTCAATTTGTTTATCTTCTGCCTGAATATTAGGAATGGTTAATTCACCACTAACGTCACCGTTGTCAGTAACATCAAATAACCAATCGGCATTTAACTTACCATTGGCAATATTGGCATTGAGTTTGACACTCTCCCAACCAAATACCAAAGGTTGCTCGAGTAATTGGGTGACCTGTCCTTTAGGCATCGTAATCGATGCTTTCAATTCAGGCGGTGCATTTGGTGTCCATTTAGCCCACACCGAGCCATTAACCAACCCAGCTAGATCGGTTTTATCTGGTAGGAACATGCCAATTTGCACCAAGCTAAATTGGTTGATGGAAAGCTGAGCCTCGCCACTGGTACCCACTTTGATATCTTTATCTAAACACAAAGACGAATCACTTTGACGCCAGCAATGAGCGCCCACCGATGCCTGTTGTGTCGTCATATCAAAACCAAGCAACGTTGCTTCATCAAGCTTCCACACGCCTTGCTCGGAGCGCAACATCATACGATTCAGCTGCCCAAGCCAATTAAGCTCTGGTTTAGTGGTTAAACTACCGCTCAAAGCTAGGCTAGTCGAAACCAAACTGGATTTAACATCCAACGTTAACTCATGCGCTTGCTCTGTTCCTGATGCTTTCAGAGTAATATCATCAATCAATCTATCTTGATAATTCACCCCTTTAACGACAAGATTTGCCTCACCATGTGGTGCAGGAAGGGGCATAACATCAGCTTGTAATTGCGCCGACGCTACCTGCGCTTCACCTTGCCAATCGATATTCTCAACCGACATATTCAAACCAACTCTTGGCTCTGTTAGTTTGCCACTCAACAGCACCGAGCCAGCAGCACTGCCCTTTAGCTCTGGAACTGATTTTGCAAGATCTGGAAGGTTTAAACGAATATCCATATCCCACAATTGCTCTAGCTCACCTTTAACTTCAAGGGAATTGGGACCATGAGACAAGACTAACTTCGGCGTTTGAAAAGAAATAACCCCTTTGCCTTTTTTATCTGATACATCCAGCCCACCGACAATCTTTAATGGGTATTGACGCAACATACCATCGATATCCAGCATCGGTACCGAAGCTTTCCAGCCACCTTGTTTAGTCAAACTGCCTGTCGTACTTAGCTTGCCGTTGATATTACCTTCCGCTTGTTGCCATTGCAGACCCGGCTGAATATTCGCCATGTTCAAATCAGCAGCCCAATTAATTGGGGGTTGCCAATTGGTCATCGCATTACCTTTGACCGAACCGCCTAAGGTTTCAATATCAAGTTCAGAGACCTCTATCTGCGAAAGGTCCCCTTTACCTTTAAGATGCAAAATGGCATCCGGAATTTGTTGTCCACTTGCTTTACCATCAAGCGTTATTTGATAACCTTTAAGTGAGCCCTTGCCACTAAAACGAGTAATATCCGCTTGATAGTCCGCTTTCCCTTTCAGCGGCCATTGCGCTTTGCCGCTACGCAGTGAGATATCAAAAGGGATATTTGGCTCAAGTGGTTCAACTTGAGCATCAATTTCCGCTTCGACTAATTTATCCAACTTCACCTTCAACTTAAGTTTTTCAACACTACCTGACGCAATCAAATTCACTTGTTGACCATCAATAGAGTCTATACCCAGCGTCGCATCAAGCGAGATATCCAACGGATAATCCTGTGCCAAGGTCACTTGCCCTGACAATTGCCCTTTCACTTGAGGCATATCTAGCTCTAAAGTTGAAACATTAATGCTCGAAGCGGAGGCAAAAGCAGACAATCCTAAGTGATGCACTACTACTGGATCTGCTTGATCAAGTTTGAAATTAGCAATATCTAAGCGGCTCAAATCAATTGAAACTGGCAGTACTACCTTTGGTAAAACAATCGCCTGAACATCTTTTACTTTGTTCTGTTCCGTTTTAGCGGCTTTGTCTGTACTGGGAGCTAACTTAACGCTCGCACCATTGAGAACCGTTTTATTGATGTTTAATCGATTACCTTGAAATAGCAAACCTGTGCCAAATGTCTCCCATTGAATTTGGTGACCTAATATATCAAGGTTCACATCCTTGAGCAGCACGCGCCCAACCCGAATAGGCAATGGCGAGGTAATCGACGTATTAGTGGTTGGCGGCTCTGGTTGTACGGATGCTTGAGATTGGGGCAGCTCAGTCAATGAAAACGTCACCCCAGTTAACGTCAGTTCATCAACACAAATACTAGGTTCAGTAACACAGGCGGGCTTAGTGGCTAACGTTAATGATTGGATCGATGTATCAATATGCAGTTGATCATCTTTAAACGTAACTTGTTGCAGCGTGAAGCGAGGGAAAATAGCCCCTTGATAATCACCAACTCTTAGTTGTGGCACAAAACGCTCTGCGCCCCAAACTACCAACCCTAGCCCAGGCTTGGTAAATAACAATACGCTGAACGCGATTAAAAGCGTTAACACTAGCCCCAGCAAGGCTAAAGATAGCCATTTTGACCATTTCAAAACCACTTTGGTCATAGCTCAGGTCCTAAAGTAAAGTGCAATTGGAACTCATCACCGGGATTAGCATCTAGCCCCCAAGCAAAGTCTAATCGAACTGGTCCTACTGGCGATCCCCAACGAAGACCAACCCCCACACCACGTTTAAAATCTGGTGTGTCGTTAAATGCATCCCCGTAATCATAAAACATCGCGCCCCACCAATTACCAACCAGTCGATATTGGTATTCTAATGAAGTGGTCGCCATGAATTTAGCACCGCTCAATGCACTACTGCTGTCTCGAGGAGAAATAGATTCATAACCATAGCCGCGCAAATTATTATCACCACCAGCAAAGAAACGTAAAGACGGTGAAAGCTTATCGAAATCATCCACGACATTGGCACCACCATCAATGCGGAAAATGCCCCTATGATTGTCGCCTAAACTGCGGATCCATGACATGCCGCCTATCGCCCTCAATACTTGTGTTTCCGACAATGCATGAGGATCCCCGTATTCAAGAGTCAGGCTTTGTCTATCGCCCCAAGTTGGCATGGAGCCACCTCGTGCTCGAGTTCGAGAGAAGGAAACTCCGGGCAATAAGAATTGAGCGTTGTCATCTTGAATGCCTTGCTCGTAGTTCTCGAGCAAGTAACGAATAAATAAGGTTCGGTGCCAACCATTATCTAACGTCCAATGACGTTCTAGCGCTAAGTTAGATTCAAAGCTTTTGGTATCACGGCTGTCGACTTGCTTCATTCCGTACTGAACTCGGTAGTATTCATTCAATACATCCTCTAACGGAATTCGATAACCTGCTGTGATCGTCTGCTCCGGCTTAGACAGTAAAAAACTACTGTCAAAACTATGCCCGCGAGAATTCACCCATGGCTTCTTCCACTTAAGCGAACCTCGAACGCCAACATCGGTGGAGTAACCGATACCTGTTTCGAGTTTATTGCGCGCTTGTGGCGCCAACGATACCTTCATTGGTAACTCACGCTCTTGCCCCAACAAACTTAAATCCGGCTCGACAAATACCGAAGAGAACCAATCTGTATTGGACAAATTTTGGTTATACTCACCGACCTTAGACACAAGATAAGGGTCGCCGACTTTATATGGCTCTAACGAATGGACACGATCTTCTTTAATCTGGCTGCCAGTAATCATCGTTTCACCAAAGTGATAACGGATACCACTATCGTAATGAAGCCGAATATAAGCTTGGTTAAGATCGGGAGAGACCTCTAAGCGGCTGATCTTGTAGTCACCTTCAAAATAGCCTTTTTGTAATGCTAGGTTACGTATGTTCGACTTAAGTCCATCATACAAACCGTGATTCAAACGCTTGCCAACTTTTAAGCCGCTTTTTTTAACTAGTGTGGCAAAATCTGGATCTTGCTTCGACTCACCTTCAAATTTGATATCCAATTGATTAATCAAAACTGGCGCGCCTGGCGTAACAGTGACGATCAACTCATCACCTTTCTCCGAGACACGAAAGCTAAAAGTTGGATGGTAATAGCCCAAGGCATTGAGAGACTCTGTAATGCTGCGCTCTAAACGCGATTGAAAACGAAGTGATGTGTCATATTCCTTTTCTGGAATCGAAGAAATATAAACTTCCACATTGGTTTTTACCTTTCCTTTTAAGCCTTCAATTGATAGCTCTACATCATTCGCCGCTGCAAGAGTTGGCAGACAAAGAAGGGCAATGATGGTGGCTAACGGCTTTTTTATCATGGGCTTTTGGCACTATTGTTACGTATTGTTTGTAGTAAATGATAACTTGAGTTATTAAATTCGTCTGTAGGAAAAGCGTTAAATTCCCGGTCTTGTTTACCAATAACTATGTAAGGAAAGTAATATGTTAGATAAACAAACCCTCATTGCAGCTGAACTCGCGCTAGCGGGTCGTAATGAACCACTGATCATTGAAGATAAACACTATGTTAATGGTAGCAGCATTAACGCTCCTTTAATTGCTGAGCAACAACAAGTATTGCTTGGTATGGGGTGCTTTTGGGGTGCAGAAAGGCTGTTTTGGCAACTCGATGGTGTTGTCAGTACTTCTGTCGGTTACTCAGGTGGTTATACGCCTAATCCAAGCTACGAAGAAGTATGCAGTGGTAAAACTGGGCACACCGAAGTGGTGCGAGTGGTGTTTGACAATAGCAAGATCTCATTGGAGTCATTATTGCGCATCTTTTGGGAACGCCATGACCCAACTCAAGGTATGCGCCAAGGTAATGACCTCGGTACGCAATATCGCTCAGTGATTTATGTTTATGATCAACAGCAGCTAGAAATAGCACAACAGTCGAGAGAAACTTACCAAGAGTTACTCGGCAATTCTATAATCACTACCGAAGTAATGATGGCGGACGAATATTATTTTGCGGAAAACTACCACCAGCAATATTTAGCAAAAAATCCTGAGGGATACTGTGGTTTAGGTGGCACTGGTATCTGCTTCCCACCGCAAGCGTAGTAGACGATGGTCAGGCTAGTGGAACTACAAATTGAGTATATACTTTATTACTGTCAGCTAAGTATGACCAAAACAGGAAGAAAATAATGACGAATAAAACTCTACTCGCACTGGCTATTGCATGCTCTCCAATGTTTGCCGCCGCTCACAACCTTACTGTCGGGCAATCGACTCCAAGTGTTGAAGTCACTAGCTATGGTGAGATCCTTGTAAAAGATAACGACACTGCATATCAAGCATGGAGCAGTGATAGCATGTTAGGTAAAGTTCGTGTGGTTCAAGCCATTGCAGGAAGAAGCAGCTCTAAAGAAATGAACGCGCCATTAATGACCGCCATTACCGAATCAAAATTCCCTTCTGCCAGCTATCAAACCACCACAGTCATCAACCAAGATGATGCGATTTGGGGTACGGGATCTTTCGTTAAGTCATCGGCACAAGACAGTAAAACAGACTTTCCATGGTCTTCAATGGTGCTCGATGAAGATGGCATACTTGCCAAAACTTGGGGATTACAAGCTGAATCATCGGCAATCATAGTGCAAGATAAGCAAGGTAAAATCTTATTCGTAAAAGAAGGCTCACTGTCTAGCAGTGACGTTAAACAAGTTCTTGCATTAATTACACAAAATTTGTAGCAGAATAAATTTCTTCTGACGTATTCAAGCGTAATTGTTATAGTATAACAATTACGCTTTTTATTAGTTAATGAGTTTTCATGCATCGCTTTGGTTTGTTGTCACTGCGCAGGATTATGGTTGTACTTGCTACAGTCATGCTTTTGCTATGGAGCAACATTGCAGTCATCCACCACCAATTGGATCTCAACACCCAACATCATGAGCACCATAACTGCCAGTTATTTGCTAGTGTTTTGCATGGAGCGAAAGCCAGTCATTTTTCCCTTCCAATATTAAATTCCCCCGAAGCTCCGCCTTCGCCTGCTGTCTATCAATATCTAGAAGTTCCAGTGATTGCGCACTCTGCGCGAGCACCACCTAAGCTTAGCTAAACAAATTAAATATCAACTCTATATCCCAATTTATTGACGGGTACATTTCATACTCACGCCTTTAATTGAGTGGGTACAAAGATAAATAAAATTAGCTTAGGAAAACAATATGAACAAATTCTCTCCCCTTGCGATCGCCCTTGGTTTAATCATCTCGCAATCGACTTTTGCTGAAGAGGGATTCCGCCAGCATGATGCGCATGTTCATGGCGAGGTGGAATTTAATATTGCTCAAGACGGTAATGAACTTCTATTTGAAATTACCGCTCCCGGTGCAGACGTTGTCGGTTTTGAGCATGCTCCAGAAAATCAACAACAGTCAAAAGTATTGGAAAAGGCACTTGCTCAGTTAAATAAACCAGCAGCAGTGATCACCCTTACCGAGTCTGCGCAATGCCATATTGAACACACCTCCGTTCGCCATACTTTGAGCGAAGATGAACACCACGACCACGACCACGACCACGACCACGACCACGACCACGACCACGACCACGACCACGACCATCATGCTGATGAAAGCAAACATCATCAAGAAGAAAATGATGATAAACATCATAATCATAAGCCGCATACTGAACAGTCAAGTCATGGTGAGTTTACCGTCGAATATCACTACCAGTGCGCTCAAATCAATCAGCTTGAACAGATAAACACACAATGGTTCAAACTCTTTGCTACAACGGAAAAAATCCGCGTGAACTTGCTCACTGACGCGAAACAAGCAGCATACGAGCTGAGCCCAAAAAACAGCAACATCGACATGTAATCAGAGTTGAGCTTGGCAATATCGCCAAGCTCAACTGATATTGATATTGATTGGAAAACACAATGAATACCCCCTCTCTATCTAAGGTAATCGAACTCAAGCAACTGCACTACACGTGGCTAGGCAATCAAAGCCCAACGTTGATAATTGAGCAGTTAGACGTGGTTCGCGGTGAGCACTTATTTATCAAAGGTCCTAGCGGTTGTGGGAAGTCGACGCTACTCGGGTTACTCACTGGTATTCATCAAGCGCAACATGGCTTGGTAAAGATTCTGGGGCAAGATCTTAACTTACTCAATAACCGTCAACGAGACCGTTTCCGCGCCGATAATATCGGTTATATTTTCCAGCAGTTTAATCTTCTACCTTACTTAAGCGTGGTAGAAAATGTCATGTTACCGTGCCAGTTTTCACGGCAGAAACAACAGCAGGTTGACGTCGAATTAGCGGTGCGTGCCACTGAAATACTCAACAAACTCCACCTCCCCGCAACGCTACTGAATAAGCCAGTAACGGAACTCAGTATCGGTCAACAACAACGCGTGGCAGCCGCGCGGGCATTAATTGGCAATCCACCACTAATCATTGCCGATGAGCCAACCTCATCATTAGATCATGAAAACCGCTCTGCGTTCATTGAGCTGCTGTTAGATCAGGTCAACCAAGCAAACGCAACGCTACTATTCGTTAGCCATGATCCTACCTTAGAACCACTGTTTGATCGCAGCTTAGATCTGCGCCATATCAACCAAGCGGAGACCATCACATGACACCAACACTAATGCTGGCATGGAAGAGTGTCAGGAACCGCCGCCTCACCGCTTGCTTGACCATACTAACCGTTGCTGTATCACTGCTCTTACTGCTCGGTGTTGAACGGATACGTACCCAAGCAAAAAGCAGTTTCGCCAATACTATTTCAAGCACAGATCTCATCGTCGGTGGACGTTCAGGGCAAGTGAACTTACTGCTCTATTCGGTATTTCGCATCGGCAATGCAACTAACAACATCGATTGGAAGAGTTACCAAGAGTTCAGTCAACATCGTTCTGTCAAGTGGGCAATACCACTCTCACTTGGCGATTCTCACAAAAGCTTTCGTGTTTTGGGCACCAACCAAAGCTACTTTGAGCATTATCGATACGGCAATAAACAGAACTTGCACTTAGCTCAAGGAAAACCATTTAATGGTTTGTTTGAAGCCGTCATTGGTGCGGATGTCGCAAAAAAGTTGGGCTACCAAATTGGCAGCGAGATCATCATTGCCCATGGTATTAGTGATGTTGGGTTTAGCCGTCATGATAACCTCCCTTTCACTGTGGTCGGTATTTTTTCACCAACGGGCACACCGGTGGATAAAACCGTTCATGTATCATTAGAAGCCATTGAAGCTATCCACGTAGGGTGGGAGTCTGGAGCGAGATTGGGCAATACGCCTTCGGCAAATCAGCTCGAGCAACACAACTTTCAGCCAAAGCAAATCACCGCCATGATGGTTGGTTTGAAATCTAGAATCCAAACCTTTGCTCTGCAACGCCAAATTAATACCTACCCCAAGGAGCCACTCAGTGCCATTTTACCCGGAGTCGCCTTACATGAACTCTGGGGCATGATGTCGATTGCAGAACAAACATTGATGGTAGTTTCAGGCTTTGTCGTCGTCGCTGGTTTACTGGGGATGCTCTCTAGCCTATTAACCAGCCTACAAGAAAGGCGACGTGAAATGGCCATCTTACGAACGATGGGCGCAAGACCAAGGCACATCTTCAGTTTATTGATACTCGAAGCCAGCGTGCTGACGTTTATTGGTATACTGGTGGGTATTACGATGCTTTACGCACTACTTGCGCTTATTGGTCCCATTGTGGCTCAATATTACGGCATTCAACTGCCTTTAATAATGCTGTCATACTATGAGTTAGGGTTGATCGCTGCTGTCCAGATTTCGGGGACAGTGATTGGCATTTTTCCTGCGCTGCGAGCTTATCGTCAATCTCTTAGCGACGGTATGACAATACGAGTATAACCATGAAAAAAACCATACTACTTCTATGTTCGCTAATGGTGTTAGCGGTCCCTACATATACTGCAGCCAATGAAGATCTCTTGGTACTGGACTGGATTGACTTGATCCCTGAATCGGAACGCAATCAATTCGATGCGATGGGAATGCCAATGGTGAACAACCATTCAGGTGGTGCAGTTCAACAAACAAAGGTTGGTTCAATCAGATCAGAACTCAACGGAAGTGAAGTAAAAATTCCGGGATTTGTTATTCCCCTGGAAGGAGATGAAGAAAAGATCACTGAGTTTTTATTAGTGCCTTATTTTGGCGCCTGTATCCATGTGCCACCGCCGCCGCCGAACCAAATCATCTATGTGAAATTTCCTAAAGGTGCACCCATTCAACAACTGTGGGACGTAATATACGTAATTGGTATATTGAAAACCGAGACGATGAATCATGAGTTGGCGGAAACAGGCTATATATTGGAAGGAAGCACCATAACTGAATATGATGATTATTAACAAACTGACAACCTGCTGATATACCTTGTTATATGAGATATCTAGATAGATACACCAGTACTGCTAGATAGATAAGCAGAAGCAAAGCGATTGACAGGTGTCTTTTCAGTTTATTACCTCTGGAATACTTCATGACAACCTCGTTAATACCGATAACAACTTTAACAAAGTATTATCAAAGGGCATAGCTAATTTTGCCGAGCGCTCTCACAATAGTTTTTCTGGTAGCCATTAGATGTTCGAGGTAAAGTTATAACTCACTGTTGGTTAAGGTAATCCCATGTCTGAGAGCAGCAAACCAGTCACCATTGAACACGACTCAAAACCAGAAAGTCGCCAAGAAAAAAAGTCAAATTATGTAAAAGACAGTGCAAGTCGTATTTTACTTATCGCTCAATCACATGGGCTAGATGCACTATTACAAAAAGAGTCACCTCAAAAGCAGGTTTTGGATAGGGCTTTGGTACGAGAACGCCAAAGACGAGAACAGCGCCAAAAGAACTTGGAGCAGATTTTAAAACTTGCCCACAGCTCGTGCAGCGATGAGATAGCCGGTGAACCAGAGCAAGATTGGTTATATCGCTTTTTCGACATGGCGCAAGAAGTACATAACCCTTCCATGCAGCGATTATGGGCCCAAGTATTTAAACGCGAAGTGACAAATCCGGGTTCAACATCGATGAAAGCACTTAAAGTGCTACAAGACATGGCACCAAAAGAAGCGCAGATCCTGCAACGAGCAGCTTCTCTCGCTTGTAGTTTTGGGCACGATAGCAGCCGGAAACTATTGGTCGGGTTTCGCTCTCAAGGTGGTATTTTTAGTTTTGGCAAGCGCAATATCACCAACAATATCAACGTTGGCAGCTACCAACTCCCCTATTCCAGCTTACTGGTGCTGTTTGAACTAGGGTTGATGCATGGCACTGAATTAGAGTCGGGGGAAATTGAACTAGAGTCAGCATTGCCTCTCATATATCAAGGCAAAAACCTCCAACTGCAAGCACATAGCAAAGGCGTACGCTTGCTTTATTATCGCTTCACACCAACCGGCAATGAACTATGCAAACTGCTAGGCAATAAACCCAACATACCCTACTACGATCAGTTAGTTGCGTTGCTGGGACAGAAGTTTGCCATTCAGACTGAAGTAAAGAGTTCGGTTCACCATACAGTTTAAACATGAACGCTTCGCTACGGATGCGGGAAAGCAGAATTAAGGTAGAAGAACGCCAGCAAAACGCTGGCGTTTTTATTATTCATTTATACATAACCAAAATAATTGACGTTGTAGCTAGGCGACAAATCAATTCAACCCTAGGAGCATAGTAAACTATGTGACTAGGGTGAATTTATGCCGTC
The DNA here is from genome assembly GCF_050337565.1 of Vibrio kasasachensis. Taxonomy (NCBI): domain Bacteria; kingdom Pseudomonadati; phylum Pseudomonadota; class Gammaproteobacteria; order Vibrionales; family Vibrionaceae; genus Vibrio; species Vibrio kasasachensis. Next base: position 91,473 of record NZ_JAKJTB010000021.1, read on the forward strand.
AACAACGCTGCAGCTTCAAGTATGAAGGTTATTAAGCTTTGAAGGCTTTAAACGCGTTAATTAAGCCATTAGTTGAGCTGTCATGCGTGTTGATCGCCGACTCATCAGCAAGCTCTGGTAGAATTTGATTGGCTAGCTGTTTTCCTAGCTCTACGCCCCATTGGTCGAAGCTGAAGATATTCCAAATAACGCCTTGTACGAAGATTTTGTGCTCATACATTGCAATCAAGTTACCCAATGTGTGCGGAGTAATCTGCTTAACAAGAATAGAGTTAGTTGGGCGATTGCCTTCAAACACTTTGAAAGGAGCCAAAGCTGCCGCTTCATCTTCACTCTTACCGGCTTTAATAAACTCTGCTTTTACTGTTTCAGCTGTCTTACCAAATGCAAGCGCTTCGGTTTGAGCAAAGAAGTTAGACATCAGTTTTTGATGATGATCGCTGGCTGGATTGTGGCTAATGGCTGGCGCTATGAAATCACAAGGGATTAACTTGGTACCTTGATGGATCAACTGGTAGAACGCGTGTTGACCATTCGTTCCTGGCTCCCCCCAAATAATTGGACCTGTTTGATAAGTCACAGCATTGCCTTCACGGTCAACATACTTGCCGTTTGATTCCATATTACCTTGCTGGAAATACGCAGCGAAACGGTGCATATACTGATCGTAAGGCAAGATTGCTTCTGATTCTGCGGCATGGAAGTTGTTGTACCAAATGCCGATCAAAGCCAAGATCACTGGAATATTACTTTCTAGCTCAGTTGATACAAAGTGGCTATCCATCTCATGAGCACCTTCTAGAAGCTCAACGAAATTCTCATATCCTACTGAGAGAGCAATAGACAAACCAATTGCTGACCATAGAGAGTAACGACCACCTACCCAATCCCAAAATTCAAACATGTTCTCGGTATCGATACCAAATTCTGAAACCGCAGATCCATTGGTCGAAAGCGCAGCAAAATGCTTCGCTACGTGAGCTTGGTCTCCCGCTGTTTCTAAGAACCAATCACGAGCACTATGTGCGTTAGTCATGGTTTCTTGCGTCGTAAATGTTTTAGACGCAATTAGGAACAATGTTGTTTCCGGGTTTACTTTTTTCAATGTTTCGACGATATGAGTGCCGTCAACGTTAGAAACAAAGTGTAGATTTAGGTGATTCTTATAAGGCGATAGCGCCTCTGTCACCATGTAAGGACCAAGATCAGAACCACCAATACCAATATTTACGATATCAGTGATTTCTTTACCAGAATAGCCTTTCCATTCACCGCCAATAACGCGTTCAGTGAATGATTTGATCTTTACTAATACCGCGTTAACGGCAGGCATGACGTCTTCGCCATCCACCATTACCAGTTTATTTGCGCGATTGCGTAGTGCCGTGTGCAGTACTGCGCGCTCTTCCGTTTGGTTAATTGATTCACCACTGAACATCGCATCAATCGCAGATTGAAGCGATGTCTCTTTTGCCAAAGCAAAAAGATGCTGTAACGTTTCTTGGTTGATTAAGTTTTTAGAGTAATCGATAAGAAGATCGTTACCAAAACGAGTAGAAAACTTGTCAAAGCGTGCTGCATCGTTAGCAAACAACTCAGTTAAATCCATATCTTGAGCAGATTCAAAATGTGCTGTTAACGCTTTCCACGCCTGCGTTTGCGTTGGGTTTATATTTTTCAACATGGTCTCTATTCCGATGTTACAGTAGCTCTTATTCCCCGGTTTTATACAAAACCTTTGGAATCCCCGATTTAAGCAAAAAAAAGAATCTTTTCTAGGTATCTAAACTAATTATCACAATACAAAATTATGTAATTTTTTTTCAATAGTGAATTATGGCTCAGTCTTAATTTGATCACATTGAGTTATATCACGTTCAATAGCTTAGTTCATGTACGAAATAAACTAGAATATGTGAAGTTAGACTAGCTATCTTCGCAAATTTTGCCAAATAAATGACTAAGGAAACTGTATGTGGTCTCAAGCAACGATAGATTTACAAGCAAAGCCGCGTGGATTCCACCTAGTTACGGATGAAATCACACAGCAACTACCTCCAATTGGCTCACTATCAGTAGGTTTATTACATCTTTTTATTCAGCATACTTCGGCAAGTTTAACCATTAATGAAAATGCAGACCCGACCGTTCGATCTGATATGGATCAGCACTTTAATCATTTTGTACCAGAGCAAGCACCATATTATCAACACACCTATGAAGGCGATGATGATATGCCAGCACATATAAAAGCATCAACGATTGGGTCGAGTATCACGATTCCCATTAGTAACGGTCGTTTAGCGTTGGGAACATGGCAGGGTATTTACTTAGGTGAACATCGTGATCTAGGTGGGAGTCGAAGAGTGATTGCAACGATTCAGGGTGAATAGCGAGATAGAAAAAGGAGCACCATCTGTGCTCCTTTTAAAAATGATTAGTCTGAGTAGACCATATCAACGCGCGGTGTCAGTTTAGTAACCAGTTCATACGCGATCGTGCCTATGTGTTCTGCCACTTCTTCGGCAGGCAACTCTTTACCCCAGAGAGTAACTTCATCACCAACTCTATCGACTGCATCAAATCCTAAATCGACGCTCAACATATCCATAGACACGCGACCGGCTATAGGCACTTTTCGACCGTTAACAAACACAGGTGTCCCATTAGGCGCCGTTCTAGGGTAGCCATCACCATAACCAATTGCGATTACACCCACTTTGGTATCTCGCTCACTGGTCCAAGTACCACCATAACCTATACTTTCGCCTTTTTTCACTTCACGCACCGCAATGATATGCGACTTCAGTGTCATGACAGGTTGGAAACCTAGCTGTGTTGCCGATTTATCCGAAAATGGCGACACACCATACATAATGATACCGGGTCTCACCCACTCTAGGTGGCTTTCTGGCCAAGCTAATATGCCAGCAGAGGCTGCTAAAGAACGCTCACCTTCACAACCATCAGTTAATGATAAGAACAGCTCGATTTGTTGATGAGATGTCACTTTATCCAATTCATCTGCACTGGCGAAATGGCTCATATAACGTACCGGCTTCGCTACGTTGTCGCAGGCTTTTAGTCGGGAGATGAAATCATCTAGCTGTTCAGGTCGAACACCAAGGCGATGCATTCCACTATCAACTTTCAACCAAACTTGAACTGGCGTTTCCAATATTGCATTTTCAAGTGCTTCAAGTTGTTCTACACAATGCACCACGGTTTGAATATTGTTCGTTATCAGCACAGGTAAATCGCCCGGCGAATAGAAACCTTCTAGCAATAAAATCGGTTTTACAATACCGGCTGCACGTAGTTGCAACGCTTCCTCAATACGGGCAACACCAAAGGCATCCGCTCCGACTGAATTCTTAGCGATTTGATGTAAACCATGCCCATATCCGTTGGCTTTCACCACTGCCATCATTTTGCTCTGTGGTGCCTGTTGCTTCAATTGTTGCCAATTGTGCTTCAATGCAGCGAGATCGACATGAGCCGTCGCTGCCTTCATATAACTCATATCTTTACTCGTCATCCATATCAAAGGCTGGGCCGCCATAGTTATCGAATCTTGAATACTGCCCTTGGAAAGTCAAACGCACAGAACCGATCGGACCATTACGTTGCTTACCCAAAATAATTTCTGCCGTACCTTTCATCGAACTATCTGGGTTATACACCTCATCACGATAGATAAACATGATCAAATCCGCATCTTGCTCAATTGCTCCTGATTCACGCAAATCCGAGTTGATCGGTCTTTTATCTGCGCGCTGCTCTAGGGAACGGTTAAGCTGGGAGAGAGCTACAACTGGGACGTTAAGTTCTTTTGCTAATGCTTTCAACGAGCGTGAAATTTCAGAAATTTCGAGAGTTCGGTTATCTTGCATACCTGGCACACGCATCAATTGCAGGTAGTCGACCATAATCATAGACAAACCATCATGTTCGCGCGCAATACGTCGTGCTCGTGAGCGAAGTTCTGTCGGTGTTAAGCCTGAGCTATCATCGATGTACATGTTTTTCTTCTCCATCAAAATACCCATGGAAGAAGAAATTCGAGCCCAATCTTCATCATCTAGCTGACCAGTACGAATCTTGGTTTGATCAACGCGAGAAAGAGAAGCTAACATACGCATCATGATTTGATCGGCTGGCATCTCTAGTGAAAATATAAGCACAGGCTTATCTGAAACCATTGCTGCATTTTCACATAAATTCATCGCAAAAGTCGTCTTACCCATTGAAGGACGAGCAGCAACAATCACCAAATCCGACCCCTGAAGACCGGCGGTTTTTTTGTTCAGATCAGTGAAGCCCGTATCAACACCTGTCACACCATCTTGCGGTGACTTATAGAGTAGCTCTATTCGTTCAAGCGTTTTTTCAAGAATGTTATCGACACTCTGTGGACCGTCATTCTCTTTCGTGCGAGATTCTGCAATCGCAAATACTTTACTCTCCGCGAGATCAACGAGGTCGGCAGATGAGCGTCCTTGTGGATCATAGCCAGCATCGGCAATTTCGTTCGCTACACCAATCAAACCACGTACTATTGCGCGTTCAGCGACGATATCTGCGTAAGCATTGATATTGGCCGCGCTTGGGGTGTTCTTAACCAAATCGGCAAGATAAGCAAAGCCACCTACATCTTCAAGATGCTCATGCAGTTCCAGATGCTCAGAGAGGGTGATCAAGTCCAACGGCTTATTGTCTTCCAGAATACGCTTCACCGCTTCAAATATGATGCGGTGTGGACGACTATAGAAATCACGCACTACGACACGCTCTGCAACCGTGTCCCAACGCTCATTGTCCAGCAATAGTCCACCAATAACCGACTGTTCAGCTTCTAATGAATGTGGTGGTACCTTGATTGCGTCAACTTGTGCATCAGGGGTTTTGCTTCTGCGATTATCTGCCATGGTTTTGCTCAACTACTTTCAATGACCGATTATTATAACGAGAATACAATCTTTGTCTTCCATTGAGCCAAAGATTGTCTGAATCACTGCGATAATTAACGCATTGCTGACCGAGAATTAATGCTTTGCTACTACCATTCCGTGTTATTTTGTACCCGCTTGCTGTTATTTATTGTTGAGGACGTCTGTGACAAAAGTTTGGTTGGTCTGTTTTGGTTTATTTAGTGCCACTCTGGCACACGCACATGAAACGGAAACCTCTAGTGACATTGAAATCCCATCGCCTTGGAAAAGCGAAGTGGAGTTTGGCTATCAAGCTCACTCAGGTAATTCGAGTTCAGAATCACTCAATTCACGCATTGATGCTGAATACATTCGAGGACGCCATCGTACCAGTGGCGAATGGAAATTCTATCTACTTTATAAAGATGGCGAAGAAGATAAGCGCCAATCGACCTACAGCGCGCAAACGGACTACAAACTCACCGCAAAAACCTACCTATATGGCAGCTTTAAGGGTGTCGATTCCCGTTATAGCGCTTATTACAAAGATTACACTTTATCGGGGGGATTAGGTTACCAGTTTGCCAATACCAAGGATGTAGTTCTTGAATTGGAATTGGGACCAGGTTTTCGTTACCAAGAGCCGAATTTAGATGAGATTGATGACGACGATATCATTTTCCCAGATATCGTTGAAGAAGCAATTTTTCGTGGAAAAATCAACTCCAAGTGGCAAGCGTTAGACAACTTGGCATTGGAAGCAGCAATGACCTTGGTTGCTGGTCACAGCAATACTAGAATTGACACCGATGCGAGCATTATCAATGCCATCACCGAGGATATCGCACTCAAGCTTGCCTATTCAAGGCAGTATCATGACAGTGTTCCGGAAGGCTTAAGCAACTCCGACAACATTTTTTCCGTCAATTTACTATTTGCATTCTAGAGACATAAAAAAAGCACCTCAATGAGGTGCTTTTTATTAATACGTCTTGAAACTGAAATTATTTTTCAGCAACAACTTGTAGGTTTACTGTAGCGAAAACTTCAGAGTGAAGTTGAACGCTGATCGCGAACTCACCAGTGTTACGTAGAGCGCCTTCAGGAAGACGAACTTCGCTTTTCACAACTTTAACGCCAGCAGCAGTGATTGCTTCAGCGATGTCGCGAGTACCGATAGAACCGAATAGTTTACCTTCGTCACCAGCTTTAGAAGCTAGTACAACTACTTCTAGTGCGTTAACTTGCTCAGCGCGAGCTTCAGCAGCAGCTAGTTGCTCAGCAACTTTAGCTTCTAGTTCAGCACGACGAACTTCGAACATTTCAACGTTAGCTTTAGTAGCCATAACTGCTTTACCCTGTGGGATAAGGAAGTTACGAGCGTAGCCAGATTTAACGTTTACTGCGTCGCCAAGTGCACCTAGGTTACCGATTTTATCAAGTAGAATAACTTGCATTATTTAATCCTCTGTCTTAATAAAACGAACCGATTACTGATGCTTATCAGTGTACGGTAGTAGAGCTAGGTAGCGTGAACGCTTAATAGCACGAGCTAGTTGACGCTGGTATTTAGCACTTGTGCCAGTGATACGGCTAGGTACGATTTTACCAGCTTCAGTGATGTAGTTTTTAAGAGTTGCTACGTCTTTGTAATCAATCTCTTGTACGCCTTCTGCAGTGAAACGGCAGAATTTACGACGACGGAAGAAACGAGCCATGGGCTATCTCCTGATCTTAAATTTGAGTAATGTTGTCGGCATGCAACACTAATTTACCAACGCCATTTCGGCCGGTTTGGTAAGCGACAAAGCCTCCTACCTTAATGTTACTGCCTTGTACTAAATTGTGAGTTAATGCTTGTGACTTAAGCCCACTGACAACGACTGGCATACGACAATAAACTTGACGAGCTAAATCGGCTTCAATAACAGTGGAACGGTGCTCAAGCCAAAAACGGCAGTGCTCTATTCCACTAGGGCTTTTACTACGAATAGGAGGCTTAGCGACGCTGCCACTGAGCTCCATTCGATTAGTCATGCAAACAATTACTCAGCAGCAGCTTCTGGACGCGAATCTGTACGCTCTTCACGACGAGGAGCACGCTCTTCGCGTTGCTTAAGCATGATAGATTGCTCAGTGATCGCTGCTTTAGTACGCATGATCATGTTACGTAGAACTGCATCGTTGTAACGGAAAGCAGTTTCTAGTTCATCGATTACAGCTTGGCCAGCTTCAACGTTCATAAGAACGTAGTGAGCTTTGTGAAGCTTGTTGATTGGGTAAGCCAGTTGACGACGACCCCAATCTTCTAGACGGTGTACAACACCGCCAGCTTCAGTGATAGAACCAGTGTAACGCTCGATCATGCCAGCAACCTGCTCGCTTTGATCAGGGTGCACCATGAATACGATTTCGTAATGACGCATGTGTTGCTCCTTACGGATTATTAGCTTCCACGAGTGGCCCGGTCGTCCAGAGGAAGCAAGGAACTAAAGATAATTGACCGAGTTTTAAGGAGCACGAATAGTACAGAAAGAGAACAACTTAAGCAAGAGAAATGTCGTGAATGCGAAATAATGAAGTGAAGCAAAAGCGCCCGAGAAACCAAGCGCTGAAAGAGAAAGAAAAGTAAGGCTTAGTCGTCCTCATCATCGTCAACAAACTGAGCTTGCAAATAGTTCTGAATACCCGTCATGTCAATTAAACCAAGTTGAGTTTCTAGCCAATCGACATGCTCTTCTTCATCTTCCAAGATATCTTGGAATAGATCGCGAGATACGTAATCATGTATATCCTCGGCATAAGCAATCGCAGATTTAAGATCAGGAATCGCCATCATCTCAAGTTTTAAGTCGCACTCAATCATTTCTTTGGGATCTTCACCAATCATCAGCTTGCCTAAATCTTGCACGTTCGGCAGCCCTTCTAGAAACAAAATACGCTCGATAAGATGATCAGCGTGGTTCATTTCATCAATTGACTCGTGGTATTCCTTATCAGCTAGGTGCTTCAAGCCCCAGTCTTTGTACATCCGAGCATGAAGGAAGTATTGATTAATCGCGATGAGTTCATTGCCAAGTATTTTATTTAGATGTTGGATAATGATGGGATCGCCTTTCATGTAAAACCCTCCTTTGTTGGTTCACTTAACTGTAGAACCAATCAACTAAGAGTCAAAAAGCGAATAGCCAACTTAGCAGGCTTGTTTATACAACTGCGGAGCTGTTTCGTTAATAATTTGCTTTGCTTGCTTTATACACTTACCGCATTGCGACCCCAAAGCCGTGCATTTCTTAATGCTACGCATATCGGCAATGCCTTCTTCCAGAACTAACTGTTTGATTTTTTTATCGGATATACCATGACAAAGGCAAACGTACATTTAAATCCCCTACAACTGACATCTCGCCAAGGAATATAAACAAGAATCGTTCTTGTTACCAGTTAGATTTATGTGCTTGTTAAGACCAATTTGTTATATGGAAAACACGATTATGGAACAGCAGCTGAAGATATGAAGTCTTTCGTTTAGAAAGCTGAAACTGGACTAGGCTAACCCTTTGATTTGAAGATGTAAGCGGATGGAGAGTCTTAAAAAAGCATAAAATCTAGATATAACCAAAACGAAAAAGGGAAGCCGAAGCTTCCCTTTTCTAATGCGGTATCGTAATACCTTCAATTAATTCCTAAGAATTATTCGAAGATCTTAGCAACAACACCAGCACCTACTGTACGGCCACCTTCACGGATAGCGAAACGTAGGCCATCATCCATTGCGATTGGAGCGATTAGCTCTACAACCATTTGGATGTTGTCGCCAGGCATTACCATTTCTACGCCTTCTGGTAGAGAGATATCACCAGTTACGTCAGTTGTACGGAAGTAGAACTGTGGACGGTAGCCTTTGAAGAACGGAGTATGACGGCCGCCTTCATCTTTAGAAAGTACGTATACTTCTGACTCGAACTTAGTGTGTGGAGTGATTGAACCAGGCT
>NZ_JAKJTB010000022.1:0-93997 GCF_050337565.1 Vibrio kasasachensis
ACCGCTCGACTTGCATGTGTTAGGCCTGCCGCCAGCGTTCAATCTGAGCCATGATCAAACTCTTCAATTTAAAGTTTTTTCGGCTCAATGAATACTGACTTCAAAACTAATATTTATCCRAAGATAAACATGTAATTCTAAAGCTATTATCATTCCAACAGAATGATAATGAATTGACTGTGCCAAATAATTCCTTTCTACAAGAGAAAGTAGCTATTCGTATTGGTCACTCAGTTCATTGAACCCAATGTGTTCCCGAAGAAACAGTCATTGCCGCTCTTTATAAAAAGGAACAGAATAACTTATTGGATTATCATCAACGAGTGCCCACACAGATTGATAGGTTTATATTGTTAAAGAGCTTTGCTTTAAGAGTTTCTCTCAAAGCGGAGGTGAATTCTAACGAGATAATTGAGAGAGTCAAACACTTTTTCAATTTATTTTCTCAGAAGCTTTCACTTCGCTGACTAGCGCTGAAGCCTTATGGCGTCTGCCCTGTCAGTGGATGCGCATTATAGATAACTGAGCTTCATTGGCAACCTTTTTTTCAAAAAAACCAGAAAAAAAGATGTTTCGTTGAAAATATCATCAAAAAGACGAAAAAGAGAGCATTTTGCTCTCTTCAATTCCGGTATAGCTTGCTGTTTCTATATAAAAGCATAGGCATCTGCGAACATTCTGTCACTTCTTGCCTGCTTATTCTGTGTAAATTGTTCTCGCGCCGCTCCTGCCATTTCAAAGCGACCCGCGATATAGATATCATGGCTCTCAAGTGACACAAAATCTTCACTAACCGCTTCTAGCACGTTACCCACCCTTCCTTGCCAATCTTGAGGAGCATCTTCTACTACTGGGATAAAGTGTACATTGCTGAACTTCGCTGCGATGGCTTTCAACTCGGCTTTTGCATATAGCTGACTACGATCGCGCGCGCCCCAATACAGATAGATCGGATTCTCTTTATTTTGTGCAACACAGTGATCCAAAATAGAACGCACGTAACTGAACCCTGTACCGCCAGCTATCAGTAGCAGTGGTCTTTTACTGTCTTCTCGGATCCAAGCATCACCATGAGGGGCATCAATCATGATAGAAGTATCATTCGCGAGCGCTGATTTCATGGCTTCCACCACTTCAAGCGCATAAGCATTATGCTCCGCAGCTCCTATATGCAGTTCGAGCTCGCCTTGATGTCGGCAAGGGCTACTGGCGATAGAGAATGGCCGCTTGTCTTTCTCACCCATGATAACCATTAAGTATTGACCAGCTTTAAATGTCACTGGGTTTTCTGGGTGAAGCAGAATACGGTAGGTATTACACGCCAAAGGCTCAATTGACTTTACTTTACATTGAATACTCATGGTGTTCCTCTTACTTACTCTTCAAAAGTAAGGACTAAATGACTTTCTGTATGAGCTAGACAAGGAAACATCCAGCCTTGTTGTTGTTCTTTTTCGGTAAGCATCGGCTCAAGTTCATAACTCACTTCACCCGACACTTTTTTACACATACACATCGCACATGCACCAACCTGGCAACGGTGTGGGAAGCCTATATTATTGTTGAGCGCAGCTTCCAGCACGGTTTGCCCGTTAGGGACTTCAAATTGTACCTGACTCGGTAGCAGGGTAACGTTATATGACATTAAATGCCCAATTGTTGCCAAATGGAATCGATTTTCGCAACTAACTGTGGATCTTTCTGAATCGGAATCCCCCACTCTCTTAGCTTTTCATTGCCAAGTTTATTAGTAGCATCCCACCCCATTCGCCCAACTCCTGACGGTGATTCCGTGTGCAATAGGCTATCTCTAACTGGATCCATGCGAGTTGTTACCGCCCAGATAACGTCATTCCAGTCACGAATATCAACATCATCATCGCACACAATGACAAATTTAGGATCGATCAACTCTCCAAGCTGCGACCAAATACCTTCGATCACCTGTCGCCCTTCTCCGACGCTTTGCTTTTTGATCGAGACCATTATCATCTGACCTGATTTCGCACCTTGTGGCAGGAAAATATCAATTATTTGCGGCATGCTATGTTTGATAGCTTCAAGCTTACTATCTGCATCACTTAATTCTGTAGTCGGTTCTTCTGGAGATAATGCGAGTTCGGCATCCCACTTAATCGTGGCGTCCAATCCCATTTTAGATCCGAGCCCTACAACAGGCGAAGCGAAATCAAGAGAGTCTATTGGGGTATTCTCGATCATCAAGGTGTCACGCACCGGGTCCATGGTCTCAGTCATCGCCTTGGTCACTTCGCTCCAATCTCGAGCATTGACCGATGCATCACACACTATGACATACTTGGTGTACATAAACTGACGTAAGAAAGACCATACTCCCATCATCACACGTTTAGCATGACCCGGATATTGCTTCTTCATTGTCACGACCGCCATGCGATATGAACACCCTTCCGGTGGTAGATAGAAGTCATCAATCTCAGGGAATTGCTTTTGTAAAATAGGCACAAATACTTCATTAAGTGCAACACCTAACACGGCAGGTTCATCTGGCGGGCGTCCGGTATACGTGCTGTGATAGATAGGGTCTTTGCGCATAGTTATGTGCGTAATGGTAAATACGTGATGCTTTTCTTTTTCGTTGTAATAACCCGTATGATCACCATATGGACCTTCATCGGCAAACTCATTTGGATCAATATAACCTTCAAGCACGATTTCTGCGCTCGCTGGAACCTCAAGTTCATTACTAACTGATTTTACAACTTCTGTTCGGCTGCCACGCAATAAACCTGCAAATGAGTATTCTGATAAAGTATCCGGCACGGGAGTAACCGCGCCTAAGATAGTTGCTGGATCAGCGCCAAATGCAACGGATACAGGAAATAGCTCCCCCGGATTGGTTTCCATCCAGTCTCGTAGATCCAAAGCACCACCACGATGGGCTAACCAGCGCATAATGATTTTGTTTTTTCCCAGCTTTTGCTGGCGATAGATACCGAGATTTTGGCGCTTTTTATTGGGACCTTTAGTAATGGTAAGACCCCAAGTAAGCAACGGTGCTATATCATCTTGCCAGCAGCTCATCACCGGAATTTTATCTAAGTCGACTTGGTCCCCTTGCCATACAATATCCTGACAAGGTGCTTTACGAAGTCGTTTTGCGGGCATATTGAGGACTTGTTTAAATAAGGGCAATTTATCGAATGCATCTTTGAAACCTTTTGGAGGCTCGGGCTCTTTTAAGTAGGCGAGTAACTTACCAACTTCGCGTAGCTCTTTAACTTCCGTTCGCCCCATACCTATAGCAACTCGCTCTGCGGTTCCAAATAAGTTCGTGAGTACCGGATAGTCATAACCAATTGGGTTTTCAAATAGCAAAGCCGGACCGCCTGCACGTAACGTACGGTCGCTAATTTCCGTCATTTCATAATGCGGATCAATTGGGTAAGTGATGCGTTTTAACTTTCCCTGCTGCTCTAGCTGGTCGATAAAATCGCGTAAGTCCTTAAAACTCATAGATCTTCTGATGGCTGGTTAAACTACGTGCAGTATATCAAAAAAGAGGAATCGACGATCCCTCTTTTAATTGTGGTTATTCACCCTACATTTATTGACTGATGACATTAATAATATGCCTTCGCTTAACGCGAGCATCACTACTTGCTAACTCGGCCAACCAAGTTGAGTATCCCTGTTCAGCAAGTTGTCTCACCACAAAAGGGGCCTGATCATCACTGCCCATTCGAGCGATGAGAAAGTTTTTCACCGATGAAGTCATGGGTTTAATTTTTACTAATTGCGTTATTGCTAATTCATTAAGACTCGGATTACTAGCCGCTTGCATGATTTGCTGTACAGCGAAAGCATCGGCAACCCCACCCAAACGTAATAACTCATTTTCACTGTGATGATTTGCTTTCATCAACCAAACCAGTTTATAAACACTTGGGTCTTCACTCACTTGAGCCAAACGCACCATGACTTCAGCAGAAGGCAACCAACTCACTACCGCCTCCTCAGTGAATTGATCTGTGATAGCCTTCACCGCTTCTAGCGATAAGCTATCTAATTCTCGTATGAGAAGCTTCTCTCGCGTTTGGGTTTGATAGTCTGAACCTTCCGTTAACCATGTACGCAATTCGAGTTCGTGACGTTCAGCTTGTAGCACAAAAGCTAATGTGGATTGGTCTTGTTTCCAGCGTTTAAGTAGTCGACTCGCGATAGCAGGATAGTTAAATGCGGGTATTGTGAATTCATAGCCATCACCGCGTTCCAATACCTGATAAGTGGGCACCATTGCTTTTTGCTGCTCAACAAATAATGCCATTTTAGGTGTTAAAATTACGTTTTGCTGTTCTAGCTTCTGCAATAACTGATAGCGGGCGACTTCTTGCTGAGGGAACGCTAGGCGTTCAAGGGAAAAGTTAAGCGTATCAATATTATCTTCCATGGCATACTGCAAAAGTTCCGCCACTTTCGATTGCATATGATCACTTTGACGCCACAACTCAACCCGCTCAGGGGACATTTGAGTTGCCATAGCGTGGGGGATTCCTAGCGCCAAAAACAGGGATAGGAGAAGCGACGACAACATTCCTTGTTGCATGTTAACCTCCTTATAACATTTTCTTTATTGTGCAAGCACAACAAATAGAATGCAAACAAAAACGCCACCGTAAAAACGGTGGCGCTATCGCATTAATCTAATTACTGACGACGCATTGCATCAAAGAATTCGTCATTAGTTTTAGTCATTGCTAGCTTATCAATCAAGAACTCCATTGCATCAGATTCACCCATTGGATGAACAATCTTACGTAGGATCCACATTTTCTGCAGTTCATCTGATTTAGTTAGAAGCTCTTCGCGACGAGTACCAGAACGGTTGAAATCAATCGCTGGGAATACGCGCTTTTCAGCAATCTTACGGTTTAAGTGCAGTTCCATGTTACCTGTACCCTTAAACTCTTCGTAGATTACTTCATCCATCTTAGAACCAGTATCAACTAGTGCCGTAGCGATGATAGTTAAGCTACCACCTTCTTCTACGTTACGAGCTGCACCGAAGAAACGTTTTGGACGATGTAATGCGTTTGCATCAACACCACCAGTAAGTACTTTACCTGATGAAGGTACTACTGTGTTGTATGCACGCGCTAGACGAGTGATTGAGTCCAATAGGATCACTACATCTTTCTTGTGTTCTACTAAGCGTTTCGCTTTTTCAATTACCATTTCTGCCACTTGTACGTGACGAGATGCTGGTTCATCGAATGTAGATGCAATTACTTCGCCTTTTACTAGGCGTTGCATCTCGGTCACTTCTTCTGGACGTTCGTCGATCAAAAGTACCATTAGCTCACACTCAGGATGATTGTATGCAATGCTTTGTGCAATGTTTTGCAGCAACATTGTTTTACCCGCTTTAGGCGGAGCAACAATCAGACCACGCTGACCTTTACCTATTGGTGAAGCAAGATCAAGAATACGTGCAGTGATATCTTCAGTCGCACCATTACCACGCTCCATAACCATGCGCTCATTGGCATGCAGAGGGGTTAAGTTTTCAAATAAGATCTTGTTACGAGCGTTATCTGGCTTGTCATGGTTTACCGTATTTACTTTAAGTAGAGCAAAGTAACGTTCGCCATCTTTTGGTGGGCGAATTTTTCCGGCAATCGAATCACCTGTACGAAGGTTGAAACGACGAATTTGACTTGGTGACACGTAAATATCGTCAGGACCAGCTAAGTAAGAGCTGTCTGCGCTACGCAGGAAACCGAAACCGTCTTGAAGAATCTCCAGAACCCCATCTCCAAAGATGTCTTCACCGCTTTTTGCATGCGCTTTAAGGATAGCGAAGATGATGTCTTGTTTTCTTAGGCGCGCAAGGTTTTCTAAACCTAAGCTTTCGCCAAGTTTAACAAGATCAGACACAGGTCTGTTCTTCAATTCTGTGAGATTCATGGTGGTAGATGATTGTTTAGTCAAAATAGGATCTGTTTTGTAGTTTAAGATGAATTCGGTCTCAGGATCGACCAAGAAGAGAATACTGTTTAATTAACGTGCGATAAATTATCACTAAATACTAGCCTAGTCTATCTTTTGTTGCCGTTCAAAAACAAAACCGTGCATTGATCAACACACGGTCTTATTTTAACAACCCTTTATAGGTTGGCGTCCAAGAACTCTTTTAATTGAGTTTTAGACAGCGCACCAACTTTCGTTGCTGCTACGCTACCATCTTTAAAAAGAAGTAACGTTGGAATACCACGGATACCAAATTTAGGTGGAGTACCTGCGTTTTGGTCGATATTCAGTTTACCGATAGTGAGCTTGCCTTCGTACTCTTCTGAAATTTCAGCCAGAATCGGCGCAATCATCTTACAAGGACCACACCATTCCGCCCAAAAATCAACAAGAACAGGGCCTGCAGCATTGATTACATCGTTATCAAAACCATCATCAGTAAGCTGCAAAATCTTATCACTCATCTTCCACTCCACTGTGTTTTTCGGTACTGGTTGGGTAATAACCAGTAATGAGATGCCCTATTGGAATGTATTTACTTTCGTATTGCAAGCTTAAGCTGATATTCTATAGCGATGAAGAAGACGCACATCACAGAGCAAAAGTTCGCCGATTTGGGGCTACAGCCCCAAGTTACAAAGGGTTTGGAAGATAAAGGGTTCGAATTTTGTACCCCTATCCAAGCTCTGGCGCTGCCGGTCCTGCTCACCGGCCGTGACATTGCAGGCCAGGCCCAAACGGGTACTGGTAAGACATTAGCGTTCCTTACTGCTACTTTTAACCACTTATTGACGACGCCTGAGATAGAAGGTCGCCAACCAAACCAGCCACGTGCCATTATTATGGCTCCGACGCGAGAATTGGCGATTCAGATCTATAATGATGCTGAATCACTAATCAACAGTACCGGTGTTAAAGCGGCACTTGCTTATGGTGGCGAAAGCTACGAGAAGCAATTAGCTAAATTGGAACAAGGTGTGGACATTCTAATTGGTACGACTGGTCGTATCATTGATTTCCACAAACAACGTGTTTTCAACCTGAACTGCATTCAAGCTGTAGTTTTGGATGAAGCAGACCGCATGTTCGATCTTGGCTTTATTAAAGACATTCGTTTCTTATTCCGTCGCATGCCAGATCCAAAAAGTCGCCTAAATATGTTGTTCTCTGCGACGCTTTCGTATCGTGTACAAGAACTCGCGTTTGAGCACATGAACGAGCCCGAATCCGTTGTGGTTGAGCCTGAACAAAAAACAGGTCATCGCATTCAAGAGGAACTCTTCTACCCTTCTAACGAAGATAAGATGTCCCTTTTGCAAACTATTATTGAAGAAGAATGGCCTGATCGCGCAATCATATTTGCTAACACTAAACATATCTGTGAATCGATTTGGGGTCACCTCGCGGCGGATAAGCACCGTGTTGGTCTATTGACTGGTGATGTTCCGCAGAAAAAACGCGAGCGCATCCTTGAACAGTTTACTAAAGGTGAAGTGGACATCCTAGTTGCAACTGATGTTGCGGCTCGTGGTCTACACATCCCACAAGTAACACACGTATTCAACTATGACTTACCTGACGATTGTGAAGACTACGTACACCGTATCGGTCGTACCGGTCGTGCTGGTGCTAGCGGCAGTTCAATTAGCTTTGCTTGTGAGCAATACGCGATTAACCTGCCAGGAATCGAAGAGTATATTGAGCACGCAATTCCGGTTTCGGAATATGACTCATCGGCACTAATTCAAGAATTACCTGCGCCGATCCGTCTACGTACACGTAACCAGCAACAACGTCGCACCAATACAGGTGGTTCTCGTTCTGGTAACCGTAAACCAAATCGCTCTCGTCCACCACGTCAGCACAAGGATTCTTAAGTCGTGAGCCAAGCCGTTCCCTCTCCGCTTTACGCTGCTATCGACCTCGGGTCGAACAGTTTTCATATGCTCGTTGTGCGTCACATTGATGGCAGCGTTCAAACCATGGCTAAAATCAAGCGCAAGGTACGTCTTGCTGCTGGGTTAAACGAAAACAATGCGTTAACTCAAGAAGCTATGCAAAGAGGATGGGACTGCTTGAGTCTGTTTGCAGAACGACTGCAAGATATTCCCCAAGAGAACATTCGTATTGTCGGCACAGCAACGTTGCGTACCGCCACCAACGTGGATGTTTTCTTAACAAAAGCCAATCAAATTCTTGGTCACAACATTGACGTAATTTGCGGTGACGAAGAAGCTGCCACTATATATAGAGGTGTGGCACATACCTCTGGTGGCAGCGGGCGTAGACTGGTTGTCGATATTGGCGGAGCAAGTACCGAGCTCATTATTGGTGAAGGCTTTGAAGCTAAAGCGCTCACTAGCCTTAAAATGGGCTGTGTGACTTGGCTAGAGCGTCATTTTAAAAATCGTCAACTCAACAGCAGCAACTTCAACCAAGCTATTGCAGCCGCGAAAGAGACCTTACAACCTATCCTAGCGCAATACACCAACTTAGGCTGGAATGTCTGCGTCGGTGCTTCTGGCACAGTTCAAGCTTTGCAAGAGATCATGCTCGCACAAGGCATGGATGAAGTTATCACGCACGCCAAATTGAAACGCCTTCAAAAGCAGGCAATGTTTTCAGATCACCTAGAAGAACTGGAAATTGAAGGTTTAACACTTGAACGTGCATTAGTATTTCCAAGTGGTTTGTCGATCTTGATCGCCATTTTTGAGCTGCTTAAAATTGATTCTATGACGCTCGCTGGCGGCGCTCTACGTGAAGGCTTAGTCTATGACATGGTCGATGAACTAAAACAAGATGACATTCGAGCACGTACGATTGCTAGCGTGCAAAATCGTTATCAAATCGATCATGCTTATGGCGAACAAGTTGCCACTCTGGCTAATGATCTACTACAACAGTGCCAAGTGAATTGGCTGGTAGAGTCACAAGCCAAGATGTTACTTGAGACAGCTGCGCGACTGCACGAAATTGGTTTAGCTATCGATTTTAAAAAAGGTGGTGAGCATAACGCTTACTTACTAAAAAATATTGATTTACCTGGCTATACTCGTGCACAGAAACATTGCCTCGCTGAAGTAACTCGCCGTTACCGCGAGCAATTAACTTCACTACCAGAGCAACATGCTATTTCTAGCACGAGCGCTAAACGCCTGTTGCGTTTATTACGCTTAGCAGTACTACTCACTCATCGACGCAACCCAGAGCTTGAACCGCAAGTATCGCTGCAGTCAGAAGATGACAAATTAAAACTGAGCGTCTCATCAGCTTGGTTAGCAAATAATCCACTAACCGCTGCCGATCTAGAAATTGAAGCGAACCGTCAAAGCGATATAGGTTGGCCTCTTAACATAATGAGTCACTAACCACCGGTAAAAGCAAACGTCTAGGGCTAAACTTAATTGCATTCAGCCCTTTTTTACTTTTATTTATCCAGATTAGTAAAACCGACGCTAGCAGCAATTTTTAGCAGTTGCTTGATTGCCTCTTTCTCCGTATAGGCGTCGTCATTAAAGTAATGACTGATAAGCGCTAACATTGCTTCTTGCAACTCAGGCGCCACAGCCATTGAGTCAGATATACTTGGCAGCAAACTATCATGCTGCTCGGCGTAATCAAATTGCTGTTTGGCAGTTTTGGCGCAATCATCAAATGAACTCATGTCGACATTACGAAGTATGGGAATAGAACCCTTTTTCTGATTGAATCTGACTTGAAAATCAGGTGATACGATAACTGAAGCAAGCTTTTGAACCATTTCTTGTGAGGCATCCGTACCTTGCCGAAACAAGACTAGGCTATCGATATTATATATAAAAGTATTAGCAGTCCCTGGAGCTGGTAAACAATAGTAATCGACTTGGGGTTTATAACCCATGGCAGTTAGGTCACCTTTCACCCAATCCCCCTGAAGCTGCATAGCAGCCTGTTGTTGCATCAGCTGTTTAGTTGCCTGCTCCCACGATAGTGCATTATTTGAGACTAGCATATAGGGTTTCAGGCGACGAAACGTTTTAAACAAGTCCACTGTTTTCTGATTCGCTGCCAATGCTTGATCAAACTCAATAAACAATTCTCGATAGTAGTCACTACCATACAATCCCAAGGCTAAAGACTCGAACAAAATAGAGAGTTGCCAAGGTTCATTGCCAATCGCTAGAGCAGGAATACCTTCCGCTTTTAGCTTTTCAGCAATCGGAAAGAAAGCCTGCCACGTCGTCGGTGGAGTCAGGTCATAGCGGTCGAGGATCGGTTTATTTACCCACAACCAATTTACTCTATGTATATTCAATGGAGCGGCAACAAAGCGTTGTTGAAAAGTATTAATATCCACAGCCATACGGGGAAATCGCTGTGCCCAGTTTTTCTCAGTGACAACAGAGTGGAGATCTCGCACAAAACCAAGCGTCGCCCATGATTGAATGCCAAGACCTTCAACCAGCGCTATTTCTGGCGGGTTTCCGGCAATCGCTCTCGCCTGCAAGACTGTCATCGCGGTATCTCCTCCGCCACCAAATACTGGCGAGCTTTCTAACTCGATGCCTTGCTCTAAGAATTCAGCTTGCAGTTCCGCTAGTGCTTGTCGCTCACCTTGAGATGTCCACCAATGAAGAAACTCAGCAGTTTCCCCTTGTGCAGTCAAACTTGTGATCAGCACTAAGACAGAAAGAATGACTCGCTTCATTATTACTCCTCTCTAGGTAGCGACAGGGTTACGACTAAGCCACCCTGAGGATGATTTTTCAGCATTAATTTCCCAGCGTGACCACGAATAATATTCCTTACAATACTCAAACCTAACCCCGTCCCCTCTTGCTTCTCTTTGCGTATTCGAAAATAGGGTTCAAACACTCGCTCTCGCAGTTCATCTGGAATTCCGGGACCATAATCTCGAATTTTTATCACCAAATTGCGCGGCGTATCCATGATGCTGACTTCAACATTAGTACCGTATTTAATGCCGTTTTCTATCAGGTTGTGAAGCATGCGCTTTATCGCGACGGGTTTACATAACAATAGACTTGTCACTGAGCCAACAATAGTCACTTTATGCGACGCATCAGAGGAATAGAAAGCGCGTATTTCTAGCAGCACCTCATTGATGTCAACCCACTCGATCTGCTCACTGATGTCGGTGTTTTTGATGTAATGCAATGCGCCTTTCACGACAAACTCCAACTCATTCAATGATCTCTCAAAACAACCTTTTACTTCTTCATCATCCAGTATCTCTGTGCGTAATTTAAGGCAAGCAATCGGCGTTTTTAGATCATGTGAGATGGCAGCAAACAGCAGATCACGATCGCGAATGTAAGCTCGAATACGGCGATTCATGGTATTAAAAGCATGTACCGCAGCAATCAACTCTCCGCTCCCCTCCTCTTTTATGATCGGCGCTTCCATTTTGCTCCCCATTAATTTAGCCGCTCTGGCTAGGTTTTTTATCGGTTGAATCTCTCGTCGGACAATTAACCAAGTGCAAAGCAACACTAAAACAGAAGTCAGCAAAATAAAGTGCAATTGTCGCGGTTCAATAAAACGAGATTCAATTGACAGATATGGCGCGGGGAGGTTGGTCGCTAAATAGAGCCATTGCTCCATCTGATTACCGTGAATGAAATCGCGGTCGGCACTGGGCAATTGGAATTGCATCACTAATACTGGCGGATCACCCTCTAGTTTTTCAATCGTGTAGCGAGCAAATGCATGGGGAATATCGTCTAACGATACTTCTGCATCATAAACTCTTAATTGATCACGCAAACCAAAATTAATGTCGATTGACATTTGCTTACCAAGTGTTCGACGTAAAACGCTTTCGATGCTACGTTCAAAAGCCCCTTTGCGAGACGACTCTTCTAAGCCATCAATTTCAATACGCTTGCTGTTTAAAGAGATAAAAAAACGCGTTCCTCCCATGCTGCGGTTCTGCTCAAGAATAAGGTGGCGACTAGCTCGAGGCAGCTTGCGATAGTGAGAAACCGTAAACGCCGCATTCGCAGCAATGCTTTCTAAGGCTTTCTCTAAGCCTTCTTTCTCTTGCTGTTGGCCATAGTGATACCAAACTGCACTGGTCAAAGCTTGCGAGGTAAGAATTACGATAGACAGCATTAAGATAGTGCGGCTGGCGAGCCCCAACGGCCATAAGCGTGCCAAGCTGCTACTTAACCACGCAGGGTTAGGCTTCATGGATCACATCCGCACTCAGCATATACCCTTCGTTTCGCAACGTTCGGATCAGTAGATGGTCATGATCATCCAGTTTTGCGCGCAAACGACTAACCTGAATATCAATTCCTCTCTCCATTGGCATAGCTTCACGACCACGAATTGTTTCAGATATCTGATTGCGACTTAATGGCTTATTGGGATGGCGTAAGAAGAGGTTTAGCAGCGAAAAATCAGCCCCCGTGAGCGTTGACTCCTCACCACTTGAGCTAACTAAAACGCGGGCTAAAGTGTCGAGTTTCCAATCAAGAAAACAGATATAGCGCGCCCCATCTAAACCTTGATTAAATTGAGAGCGCCTCAACAACGCTTTGATTCGGGCTAACAATTCTCGTGGACTAAACGTCTTCGGTACATAATCATCTGCACCAAGCTCTAAGCCTGTAACGCGATCAATTTCGTCGGTAACAGCAGTAAGCATAATGATTGGCACATTTGAGGTTTTTCGGATCTGGCTACACAGAATAAAACCATCATCTCCCGGTAACATGATGTCAAGAATGATAAGACTTGGCCCACCTTGAGCGAGCACAGAGCGCATCTCTACACCATCCGCGGCAGTGGTGACAGCAAACCCTGATTTAATCAAGTATGCGCTAAGAGCTTCTCTTAGCTCTTCGCTATCATCAACAATTAAGATTCGTTTTTGATACGTCATCGAACACCTCTTTGCTTTTGCAGTGTCTAATCATCGCTTGCGAAGTACGAGTTAGCCCACCGTCACGCAAATATTGCGAACAAGTTCACGCCTTTATCTTGACCGTTTAGGCTATGTAACTGAGCCGTTACAAAAGTCTATCCAAATGATACCTAGCGTGTTTTCAAAGCCATTATGATCACTTTATCCCAATTGCAATTGGGACAAATTACACTCCACTCAAGAAGGAATGGTTATGTTAAGTTCATTTTTTGGACAAGCACAAAAGGTCGGGCGCTCGCTAATGCTTCCGGTCGCGGTACTGCCAGCAGCTGGTTTGATGCTTGGTATTGGTAACTTCGGGTTATCTCAACATTTATTATTACCGGATGCATTTTGGTCGGTAATGATGCAATCAGCCGATATGATTTTCGGCAACATTACACTGTTGTTTGTTGTCGGTGTCGCGATTGGTCTAGCCAAAAACAACGATGGTACTTCCGCTTTGGCAGCAATAGCTGGTTGGGTGGTGTTCAATGCCGCAATGGGGCGTACGGTTGCTCTGCGTGGAATCGAGGAACATCAAAACTATTTGACGGAAATGATAGGTATCAGCAGTTTGAACACTGGTATCTTCGGCTCGCTACTCATTGGTTGTCTGGCAGCATTTTTTTTCAATCGTTATCACACTATCAAACTGCCTGATTACTTAGCGTTTTTTGCCGGAAAGCGTTTCGTGCCAATTATAACTGCATTTGTGTCGCTGTTTTTAGGTATCTTAGGCGGTTACGTATGGCCACTTTTCAGTGAAGTTATTTACGGTGGTATTGATGCAATCAGTCAACTAGGTCAACCTACTGCATTCGGCATATACGCATTTGTAGAACGAGCTCTTATTCCTCTAGGTTTACACCATGTTTGGAATACTGTGTGGTACTTTGAAGTGGGTAGCTTTATCAATGAAAATGGTGACGTGGTGCGTGGTGAATTGGCACGCTTCTTCGCTGGTGACAAAACCGCGACAGGTCTTGCTGGCGGCTTTATGTATAGCATGTGGGCATTACCAGCAGCAGCATTAGCAATATACCACTGTGCTAAACCAGAGAAAAAAGTCATGGTTGGTGGTTTAATGGCTTCTGCCGCTTTCACCTCATGGTTAACAGGTATCACTGAGCCAATCGAGTTTACCTTCCTATTTGTGGCACCATTACTGTATGTTGCTCACTGTGTACTCACTGGTATCGCCTTTGCTATTACCAACTACTTCGAAATACTTCATTGTACCGACTTTGCCCATGGTGCATTACAATTCTTCCTCTATTGGGGATTGTCAGAAAACGCAGCGTACTACTTCATCATTGGTCCAATTTGGGCAGCGTTGTATTACTTCTTGTTCCGTTTCTCTATCACAAAATTTGATATTAAAACGCCTGGTCGAGAAGACGAATCTGCCGAAGAGAAACTGGCGAGCGCGATAGCTGTACCTGCTGAACTGGCAAAAGATTTAGTCACAGCAATGGGCGGTAAGGAAAATATTGTTCATGTTGACGCTTGCATCACACGTTTACGCGTTAGCCTCAAAGACATCGCTGCTGCAAACATTCCGAAAATTAAGGCACTTGGAGCTGTCGATGTCGTGGTAATCGGAGATAACTTGCAAGCAATTTTTGGTACCCAATCAGACAATATCAAAACTGATATAACGGCAGTCCTTAATGCATCTTAGTTCCCCCACTTAATTGCTTAAGTTCTCAAGTTAAAAAGGAGCTTTGCTTCATAAAAAAGGCGGTGTTAAACACCGCCTTTTCATTCTATATAACCACACAGATAGCCAACAATTTCATTAGTGATACCCCTCGCTAGTATCACAATCCTCGACTACCTTGCTTGATTAAAGCCTAATTCGCACCGGCAATTTTAAAATCAGGATTTGTTGATGTGAGCTTCTTAGTGAGGAAGTTAAGCAAAACACCGTACATTGGTACAAATAAACCAAGGCTAATGACGAGTTTAAAACCGTAATCGACTAGAGCAATTTCCGTCCAATGCTCAGCCATAAATGGATCTGGGCTTTGATAAAAAGCAATCGCAAAGAAGGCAATAGTATCTAACGCATTACCGAACAGTGTTGAGCACGTTGGTGCAACCCACCATTTCTTCATTTGGCGTAAACGGTTAAATACATGCACATCCATGATTTGACCTAACGAGTATGCCATAAAGCTCGCGATCGCTATCCGCGCCACAAACAAGTTGAACTCACCAAGCTGTGCAAAACCTTGGTACTGACCTTCAAAAAACACCACCGACAAAAAGTACGATACCGCTAAAGCAGGAAGCATCACTAGGAAAATGATTTTACGAGCCATTTGAGCACCAAAAATACGTACGGTGAGATCGGTGGCTAGAAAAATAAATGGGAAAGTGAATGCACCCCATGTGGTATGAAAACCCATGACGGTAAATGGAAGTTGAACTAGGTAGTTGCTTGATGCAATGATGATCAAATGAAATAAAGCTAGATAGATCAGGGCGTTGCGCTTTTGCGCAGGTGTGAAGTTACTCATGCTGTACCTTTTTAGTTTGGTTTGGGGGTGAGGGAACCCAAATCGAATCAATTAAAACGTCTCACTATCGACAAGCGATCAGTCAAAAATCTCAATAAATTCTTACCAATAATATGAAAAATTAAAATGTGCACGTTGAGCGATAAACACTGCAATCATGCGAGGCGGGCGATTATACAGTAACCAACTTGCTCTGCAAGATGCTTTTCTAGTGTCATATTTTTATAAGGTCAAAACCAACGGCGAACAAATTAGCTAAATATTCCAACTCTTCTTTACTGTCGGTACCCGCTAGGGATTCAAACCAAACACTTTCACTGTAGTGCTCCGCTTTGAGAAATAACTGACAACCTTCGAAGTCAATTAACCATACATGAATATCCGCATCACACTGTTTTTCGACTACATGAGCCGATAGTGTGGTCAGCAGGCGCTCCCCTATTAATGGGAAGGTGTCAAAATCAAAGCTTGGAGCACGAATAATGATGCTTCCCTGATCCGATTGATAATCTATCAAGCCAAATTCCGTTTGCTGATTAGCCATGTTGGGTTATGTGCTCCTGAATTAAATCTAAGAATGAATCAGCATACTTCTCCAATTTACGCTGGCCAACTCCGTTAACGGCCAGCATCTCGCCATATGAGGTAGGTAAAATGTCCGCCATATCAATCAAGGTAGCATCACTAAACACGACATACGGTGGCAAACCATCTTCATCGGCAATCGACTTACGCAATTTGCGCAACTTGGCAAATAGCTTCTTATCGTAATTTTTACTCGATAATTTATCTGATTTTGCTGCGCGCGTTGCCGTATCCAAACGTGGTACAGCCAACTCTAATGACATCTCACCTCGTAGCAATGGGCGCGCTTCTTCTGTTAGCTGTAAGGTTGAGTTACGCGTGATATTTTGAAATAGCAAACCTTTGTGGATTAACTGGCGAAATACACTCACCCAATAATCATGGCTGTGATCACGCCCTAAACCATACGTGGAGAGCTTGTCATGTCCATACTCGCGAATGCGGATATTCTGCATCCCACGAAGTACTTCTACCACATAGCCAATACCAAAATTCTGGTTGACACGATACACACATGAAAGCGCTTTTTGCGCCTCTTTAGTAGCATCAAAATGCTTGGGCGGGTCCAAGCAGACATCACAGTTACCACAAGGCTTGTCGCGATATTCACCAAAATAATTGAGTAAAACCTGACGACGGCATGTTTGCGCTTCAGCAAAAGCACTCATGGCATTGAGTTTGTGCGCCTCAACTTGTTTTTGTGGTCCGTCATCTTTTTCATCCAACATGCGACGTAACCAATTAATATCCGTCGGGTCATACAGCATGACGGCTTCTGCAGGTAAGCCATCTCGCCCTGCACGCCCTGTTTCTTGGTAGTACGATTCAATGTTTCGCGGAATATCAAAGTGCACGACAAAACGGACATTCGGCTTATTAATACCCATACCAAATGCCACTGTCGCAACAACAATTTGAATATCATCCCGTTGAAATGCTTCTTGTACATAAGCACGTTCGTCAGCATCCATCCCAGCATGATAACTCGCCGCTCGAATATGGTTATTGCACAATTTTTCCGTCAGCATTTCGACTTTCTTACGACTGCCGCAATAAATAATGCCGCAGTTACCTTTCTGTGTATCAAGGTAACGAATCACCTGCGAAACCGGTTTGTGTTTTTCTAGTAAGGTATAGCGAATGTTCGGTCTATCAAAGCTACCCAAATGTATATGAGGGTCATTTAAGTTCAAACGGGTGGTGATATCTGTTCGGGTGGCATCATCCGCCGTCGCCGTTAACGCCATAAACGGAACATGCCCAAAATGCTGTTTTAACTGCCCTAACGCCGCATACTCTGGACGAAAGTCATGCCCCCACTGCGAGATACAATGCGCTTCATCCACAGCAATCATACTAAGTGGAATATTTTGTAATCGCTCAATGAAATCACGCATCAATACGCGTTCTGGAGAAACGTAAACCAACTTTAACTCACCGGAATACATACGATTGTAAACCGAGATTAATTGTTCTCTGGGCATCGTTGAGTTAATGCACTCGGCTGCAACACCATCAGCTTTAAGCTGATCAACTTGGTCTTTCATCAATGAGATAAGCGGGGAAATGACTAACGTGATTCCGCTGCGAACTAGAGCCGGTATCTGATAGCAAAGTGATTTACCGCCACCAGTCGGCATGATAACTAAACTATCACGCCCTTCTATGGCTAAATCGATGACCTGTTCTTGCCCTATTCGAAATCTTTGATAGCCAAACACCTGCTCAAGCACATTTTGTGCATTGATGAGCACCTGTTCGTCAGGTTGGGCAAGGAATGATGAGGTCATTTGTTTTCTCTATTATCTCATAATGAGGTTGGGAGCACATTGTAGAGGGGAATGGTGGTTAGTTAAACTGCAAATTACTAGGTGTTTCTTTAACCGGATCTTATACTGATAGATTCCGTACTTATTAAATACACTTAGTGATCTTGTATGACTACCGAAGAACAACAACAATCACGCCAAGGCGTTTTGCTTGCTATCAGTGCCTACACCATGTGGGGAATTGCACCGATATACTTCAAATCTCTAAGTGGCGTTCCTGCGCTAG
This sequence comes from Vibrio kasasachensis, assembly GCF_050337565.1. Taxonomy (NCBI): domain Bacteria; kingdom Pseudomonadati; phylum Pseudomonadota; class Gammaproteobacteria; order Vibrionales; family Vibrionaceae; genus Vibrio; species Vibrio kasasachensis. The sequence continues at coordinate 18,088 of NZ_JAKJTB010000022.1, forward strand.
AGATTCTTAGCCACCGTATCGTGTGGTCATTCTTTTTGTTAGCGGCGTTACTCCATTTTGGTCGCCACTGGGGATCCGTTGTCTCCATTTTTTCCGATAAACGTAAACTTATTTACCTCACTACCTCTGCCATTCTAATTGGGGTCAACTGGCTAATTTTTATCTGGGCCGTCAACGCCAATCATATGTTAGACGCCAGTTTAGGCTATTATATTAACCCACTAATAAATGTCTTACTGGGGATGCTATTTCTCGGGGAACGATTGAGGAAGATGCAGTGGTTCGCGGTTGCTTTGGCGGCGGTTGGTGTTCTAATCCAATTGATTGCATTCGGTTCAGTACCATTGGTTGCGATCGCGTTGGCATGTACCTTCGGCTTTTATGGTTTACTACGTAAAAAAGTAAGCGTAGGGGCACAAACTGGTTTATTTGTTGAAACCTTAGTATTAGCACCTGCCGCACTGATCTATTTAGTGTGGATTGCTGACTCTGCAACCTCTGATTTTACCAGCAACCCACTCTCGCTTAACCTGTTGTTGTTTTCCGCTGGTATTATCACCACCTTACCTCTGTTGTGTTTTACCAGTGCAGCAACTCGCTTAAAACTTTCAACACTTGGGTTCTTCCAGTACATAGGTCCAAGTCTAATGTTCTTGTTAGCGGTCGCTGTATACGGTGAAACCTTTGCCATGGATAAAGCCTTTACCTTCGTATTTATTTGGGGAGCATTGGCTGTATTCAGTTTCGATGGTTTACGCAATAATCGTCGCAACAAAAAATCAGCCCATGTAAAGAACGATACCTGATCGTTTTTTTCAAGACATTGTAATTGTTCAGCGATAAGCTTGATGAAATTTTCATCAAGCTTTTTTCATTATGGATCACGCCAATTATCGCAATACGATTAATGAATCGATCAATTTGATCGCGGGTCCCCATCAGCAATTTCACCACAATGAACAACGAATCAAAATCTTCTCTCTCAAATCTTAGATTACAATTGAAGCTAAAAAAAACCATTCCAACATATCGATAGTACATGCGGAATTATGTTCACTTTAATTGGTTTAATGATTCTATGGAGCTCAATAAGCGATATCACTGTAATAGCGTTTTCATAGGTGATCATCGATCTGCCCACCCTCTTGTGAGAGATCTCTTACAAAACTATGCGGATATCTCGTATTGTCGTACAGATAAACGAAAGAGAAAAAGCGTAACTAGTTGAATTTAAAGAAGACCAAGAGTAATCGATCAGTTTTCAGCATAAAGAATCGCTTTGAATAGATTGTTCTAAATCAAAAAAAACGTAATATTAAACCTGTCGGAAGGATACTGACACGGAACAGGAAATTACCAAGGATTAGGTAGTCTTCAGGAAGAAGATACGGTTATTCAGGAAGAATGATCGGCACGGATAGCAAATTGGACATTGAACGGACGCAATAGTAACTAGGATGGTTGCTACTAAGGATGGGAAATGGACACCTCTGGACGAGGCAAGGACTGAACATCAGGATGATGTCATGGACACCGCTCAGGGATCAAGTGATGAGAGCTAACGAGGATTGTTAGTAGACCAGGATAAGGTCAAGGACACCGCTAGGATGGCGACGAAAGGATTACGCTGACGGACTACAGCACACTATCATGGATTTGATGCATGGAGCACCTATAGTAGCCGGATTGCTGCGAGTAAGACTATAACCCCGAAGGGCTTTTGCCCTCGGGGTTTTTCTTTTTTTGTCTTCTTCTTTGTGTTGCTAGCTTCGTTGGCTTCATTCACAAACTCCATCACATAGATGGCTATGTTTATCAGTTCTCGCCCTTGCTCCTCAGACAGCACTCTACTCAATTTTGCCTAATGTACCGCTCTGGTAGCTTTTGGATACCCATAGGTCAAATACTAAAAAGGAGCGCCGAAGCACTCCTTTGAGTTTGAATTTCTGTCTTAGTTACAACTTTTCTAATCTGGCGTAAGCAGTGACGAGCCACTTGATTCCTTCACCATTAAAGGCGACCTGTACTCGACTTTGTGGACCGCTACCTTCGAAGTTGATGATGGTACCTTCACCAAACTTAGGGTGCTTAACGCGAGAGCCTAGAGTAAAGCCAGTTTCATTAAAGCTTTCTTTCACCACAGTTTGGCTAAATCTGCCACTACTGGTTGGTCGGCTTACTTGTGCCTTCATTCGTACTTCATCTAAACAGCTTTCTGGTAATTCTCGAATAAAGCGGGACGGTTTGTGGTATTTATCTTGACCATACAAGCGGCGCATTTCTGCATAAGTGATGTAAAGCTTATCCATCGCACGTGTCATACCGACGTAGCACAGACGACGCTCTTCTTCCAAACGTCCAGCCTCTTCAGCAGACATTTGGCTTGGGAACATACCTTCTTCCACACCCACCATAAACACCAAGGGAAACTCCAAACCTTTCGCACTATGTAGCGTCATTAACTGCACAGCATCTTCAAATTCGTCAGCTTGCCCTTCACCCGCTTCTAACGCAGCATGGGTTAAGAATGCCGTGAGTTCACTCATCTCTTCCGCTTCTTCTGGCTTTTCGAATTGGCGAGTTGCGGTAACCAATTCTTCTAAGTTCTCTATACGCGCTTTAGATTTTTCGCCTTTCTCTTGCTCGTACATAGCAAACAAACCAGAAGATTTAATCACATGGTCAGTTTGCTGATGCAATGGCATCTCGCATGTGTCGTCTTCAAGCGCATTAATCAATTCAATAAAACGACTTAATGCACCGGCTGAGCGTCCCGTTAAAACCTGCTCATCAATCAGAGAAATACAAGCTTCCCATAATGTACAACCTCGATCACGCGCAGCAAAACGAACCGTTTCTAACGTTTTGTCACCCAAGCCTCGAGTTGGAGTATTAACCACACGCTCAAAAGCCGCATCGTTATCACGATTGTTGATAATACGTAGGTAACCCAGCGCATCACGAATTTCTTGGCGTTCGAAGAATCGCATACCGCCGTAGATTCGGTAAGGCAAACCAGCTTGCAACAATGCTTCTTCCAATACACGTGATTGAGCATTATTGCGATACAACATCGCGGCATCATTGAGTACACCACCTTTTTCCTGCCACTCTTTCACTTTGCTCACCGCAAAGCGAGCTTCATCTAGCTCATTGTAAGCAGAATAGACAGAAATTGGCTCACCCACGCTACCATCAGTCCACAGCTCTTTGCCCATTCGCTCAGTATTATTGGCTATCAGGGTATTCGATGCTTCTAGAATGGTTTTAGTCGAACGGTAGTTTTGCTCTAATCGGATGGTATTCACACTTGGGAATTCTAGCGTAAATTTTTCAATATTCTCAATTTTCGCCCCACGCCAACCGTAAATCGATTGGTCATCATCACCGACGATAATAACGTGTGTCGCAGGCCCTGCCATCATGCGTAGCCAAGCGTATTGAATGTTATTGGTATCTTGAAACTCATCAACAAGAATATGCTTAAAGCGTGCTTGATAATGTTCGCGGATTGCCTTTTTATCACGTAGAAGTTCGTGCGCACGTAGCAAAATTTCGGCAAAATCGACTAGACCAGCGCGATCACAGGTCTCTTGGTAGGCACTATATAGTTGCAGGTAGGTCTTGGTGATTGGATCGTGATAAGCATCAATATGTTGAGGGCGTAAACCTTCATCTTTTTTGCCATTGATCCACCAGCATACTTGTCGTGCTGGCCATTGTTTCTCATCTAAATTTTGCGCTTTGATCAGTCGCTTTAATAAACGTTGCTGATCATCACTGTCAATGATTTGAAAATCTTCCGGTAACTTAGCATCGAGATAATGGGCGCGAAGAATTCGGTGGCAGATACCGTGAAACGTACCGTTCCACATGCCAGATGAACTACCCATCATAAGCTCTTCAATACGACCACGCATTTCTGCTGCCGCTTTGTTGGTAAATGTCACCGACATAATTGAGAACGGTGAAGCTTGCTCTACCGACATCAACCAAGCAATTCTGTGCACAAGCACACGTGTCTTACCACTCCCTGCTCCGGCAAGAACAAGTTGGTTTTCAATCGGGGCTGCAACAGCTTCACGTTGTTTATCGTTCAGACCGTCGAGGAGTAAAGAGGGATCCATCATGGCTAAGCTACTGGTTATTTATACATAAAAGTTGATTATAACCTAAACAGATGTCGGATTTGACCACAATTCGGATAATTTTTTTTCATTTTTTTTACCGTTATGTTTCAGTGCATTAGATCAATAACTTGCTGCTTTTTTAATCTCATTGAGTTTTTTTTGAAAGTTTTCTCCGCGCTTATCTATCTTTTTAAGTGAGCAATCCATTGAACAGATTGCCAATTTTAATCAAAGGAAATCAGTCTGAGGAAATTACTATGAAAAAGTCTAATCTTGCTGTAACTGCTGCTATCACTGGTCTAATTGCTCTAGGCGGCACTATGCTAACCGCAGCACCAGCAGTCGCAGCAGAAAAAGAAAAGTGTTATGGCGTGGCTAAAGCAGGCAAAAATGACTGCGCAACAAAAACCAGCTCTTGTGCTGGTACAGCCAAAGAAGATAGCCAAAAAGATGCATTCGTAGTTGTTCCTAAAGGGCTTTGCGACAAACTTGCCGGTGGTAGCACCGAGTAACCGTCATATGAGTTTGGCGCGCTGCTGCTCAACCGGCGCGCGCCCTCTAAATCTACTTCATTTCGTTAGGGACAACTTGTGACTTCAGCCACTCAACACCCTCTTATCGGTATCGGTCTACGCGCACCACATCTGGACTACTTCTTAACCGAGCCTGCGCAACTCTCTTGGTTAGAGATCCACAGTGAGAACTATTTCAAGCCCGATTCTATTGCTCGACAACAATTGAGAAAAATTCGTCAGCAATACCAAATTAGCTGTCATGGAATAGGTTTATCACTTGGCAGTGTTGAGCGCATTAACCGCCAACATCTTCAACAACTTGGCTCGCTAGTAAATGAGATAGAGCCGATGTTAGTTTCTGATCACCTAAGCTGGAGTGAAAACGGTGGTCACTACTTCAATGACTTGCTGCCACTACCATACACCGAAGAGGCACTTAATGTTTTTTGCCGTAATGTATTGGAAGTGCAAGATGTACTGAAACGCCCAATGCTAATTGAGAACCCATCTAGCTATCTCAAATTTACCCACTCTACCATTGCTGAATGGGACTTCCTTGCTGAGGTTCAACAACGCACACAGTGCCGATTGCTGCTCGACTTTAACAATATCCATGTCTCAGCATTTAACCATGGTTTTACCGCGAATGAATACTTAGCTGGGATTCCTATCGATGCCGTCGATGAAATTCATTTGGCAGGCTTTACTGTAAAACAACTCGATAAAGGCGAAATTTGGATTGATACCCACAGCCGTCCTGTCAGCGATGAAGTTTGGCAGTTGTTTCAATCATGGGTGACTCAACATGGTGCAAGACATACATTAATCGAGTGGGATCTGGATATTCCTGAACCTGAGGTTTTGCTTTCTGAGGCTGCAAAAGCCAGTGCGATTGTACGTAGCATAGAGCTTACTGCTGCAAGGGAGGCATCATGAATCTCGCCGATCTTCAGCATCAATTTTCCCGCGCCATCCACTACCAAGCCAGTGGTGAAGAGTGTTCCATTGTTAGCGACGTATTTAGTGCTGACGAACGAATGCAAATCTATCGAAATAACTTCATCATCAGCTTAAGTGAAGTTTTGCAGGCTACTTACCCCATGGTACAAGCACTGCTCGGGGAGGAGTGCTTTGCTCAAGTTGCCCGTCATCACGTACTTAATCAGCCTTTAACTCGTGGTGATGTCACTCACTACGGTGAACACTTTGACCACTCACTGAAGCAGTTTGATGCAGTGATGCAAGCCGCGCCTTATATTGCGGAAGTCGCCCGTTTTGAGTGGTCACTTGATGTGAGCCAACAGCTCTTTTCACGCAATAATTCCGTTCAATACGACTTGGTAGACTTAGCTAAAATACCCACAGAGCAACACGCTAATATCCGCTTTCACTTACACCCTGATGTCGTGTTGCTTACAAGTCCTTTTGCCGTCTATGCGTTACAACAAGCAATAACCCATCACGATGAACAACTCTCAAGTTTGGATATTCAACAAGCTCAGCAAGGTGTCTGTGCTTGTAATGAATCTGGAGAAGTCTGGAGTCTAGCGCTCGATCAAAATAGCTATCAATTACTTGATGGTTTCTACCAACAACTCACGCTAGGTGGCATAGAACCACAATGCCTCAGCGCGTTGAATAAAATCATCGAACTCAATTTGCTTGCCGGATTTTCGTTACCACCTCAACTGGCGAGCGAATAGTATTTAGGAGAGAACCATGACAACAAAAAACATGATTGAGACCTATGATGACCTGATAAGCAAACTGCAATGTATGTTCGTACCGCTACTGCTGCTATTTTGTCGTTTATGGGTTGCTTGGGTTTTCTTCAATTCTGGCTTAGTAAAAATAGCCACTTGGGATAGCACGCTATATTTGTTTGAATTGGAATACCAAGTGCCCTTCTTACCATGGGAACTCGCCGCTTACATGGGCACAGCCGCCGAACTGATCCTCCCAGTATTCCTTGCACTTGGCTTACTGACTCGCCCAATGGCAGCCATATTGTTTGTATTCAATATTATCGCCGTCGTCTCCTATCCTGCTCTTTGGGAACAAGGGTTCTATGACCACCAGCTCTGGGGATTAATGATTCTTATCGTGATCGTTTGGGGACCGGGACCAATCTCCGCTGATAAGCTCATTAAAAACAAACTGCAAAGCTAACCCCAATACATCACACAGCAAAAAGCCTTCCAAGAGGAAGGCTTTGTTATCTCTGATCAGCCAAATCTAGAACTAAGCCAAACTAGTTGGCGGTGTAGCTAGGCGTCCAAAGAGCAAAGCCTCTTAAAACCTAATCATTCTCAAAGTAGTTGAGAGTTTCTGCTAAGCAGCAAAGTTGGAGCTATCTAGGAGCATAGTGAACCATTCTTTTGAGAACGGTGACTAGAAGCGGAAACTGCCGCTAACAACGCAGAAAACTCAAATACGAAGAGAATTAAGCGATGATGCCTGAATGACGCAATAGAGCATCAATCTGTGGCTCACGACCTCTAAAGCGCTTAAACAGCTCCATTGGCTCTACACTTCCACCCATTTCTAGGATGTTATTCAGAAAACTTGAACCGGTTTCTTTATTGAATATGCCTTCCTCTTCAAAACGTGAAAACGCATCTGAAGAGAGTACTTCTGCCCATAGGTAGCTGTAGTAGCCTGCACTGTAACCACCAGCAAAAATATGGCTAAAGCCATGTGAGAAACGGTTCCACTCTAAACCAGGCCAAACCGCGACTTTCGATTTCACATCCGCTAACGTTTCTAATACGCGTGGACCAACTTCTGGGTCGTATTCTGTGTGCAAAGTAAAATCAAACAAACCTAGCTCTAGCTGACGCAGAATAAACATCGCTGATTGGAAGTTTTTCGCCGCGAGCATTTTGTCTAACATCTCTTTTGGTAGCGGTTCGCCTGTCTCATAATGACCAGAGATGAACGAAAGTGCTTCTTCTTCCCAGCACCAGTTTTCTAAGAACTGACTTGGTAGTTCAACGGCATCCCACGGTACACCGTTGATACCGGAAACTGCACCCGCATCCACTTGAGTCAGCATATGGTGAATACCATGACCAAACTCATGGAATAAAGTGACCACTTCATCATGTGTAAATAGCGCTGGCTTATCACCTACTGGTTTATTGAAGTTACAAGTAAGGTACGCCACTGGGCTTTGAAGCTCGCCAGATTGAGTAACACGACGACCACGACAATCATCCATCCACGCGCCACCACGTTTGTGCTCGCGAGCATACAAATCTAGATAGAAGCTACCTCGTAGTGAACCTTCACCATCAAAAATATCAAAGAATCGAACTGATTCATGCCAAGTATCGATGCCTTCGCGCTCTTTTACTTGCATATCAAACACGCGGTTTAGCACTTCAAACAAACCACTTACTGCTTTTTCTTCAGGGAAGTAAGGGCGTAGCTCTTCGTCCGAGATTTGGAAAAGATGTTGTTTATGTTTTTCACTGTAGTAACCAATATCCCACAGGTTTAGCTCTGCAACACCAAAATCACTTAGAGCAAATTGGCGTAGCTCTTCCGCTTCACGCTCACCTTGAGGCTTCGCTTTAGTGGCAAGGTCGTTCAAGAAACCTAACACCTGATCTGGCGTTTCTGCCATTTTGGTGGCGAGTGACTTTTCACTGTAAGAACTAAAGCCCAACATGCGTGCCACTTCATGGCGCAATTTCAGTTTCTCGGCGATGATTTCACTGTTGTCCCATTTACCCGCATTTGGACCACGGTCCGATGCGCGAGTCACGTACGCTTCATACAACTCTTGGCGTAGGGCTTGGTTATCACAGTAAGTCATAACTGGCAGATAAGACGGAATATCCAACGTCAGCAAATAACCGTCCAGATCTTTCGCTTGGGCAGATGCTTGGGCAGCAGCTAAGGCAGACTCAGGCATTCCTGCCAGCTCCGCTTCATCAGTAATATGTTTACTCCAGCCCATGGTGGCATCCAACACATTGTTTGAGAACTGAGATCCTAGCTCTGACATGCGTTTACTGATCTCACCATAGCGGCGCTGTTCTTCTACTGGTAAACCAATGCCTGACAACTCAAAGTCACGTAATGCATCAGTAATGGTTTTTTGCTGCGCTTGGTTTAATGCCACAAATGCTTCACTTGCTTTGATTGCTTTGTACGCATCAAACAAGCCTTTATGCTGACCAACCCAAGTGCCATATTCAGATAGGATTGGCAGGCAACTTTCATATGCTTCACGCAACTCGTCACTATTCATCACCGAATTCATATGACTCACTGGTGACCAAATGCGGCTTAAGCGGTCATCCACTTCTTCGATTGGTGCAATGATTGTGTCCCAAGTAGGAGCACTGTTGTTTGCCAGTGCTTGTTCAATCTTGTCGCGGCAATCACTAATCGCTTGCTCGACTGCTGGCTTGATGTGTTCCGGCTTAATTTGCGAGAACGGCGGTAAGTCGATAAAGGTAAGAAGCGGATTAGACATAATGCATTCCTTTTGTTTGCACAAAGCGAACTGACGAGTTCGTTTTTTTTAATAATTACATGTTAGTTAAATATAGGTAAGTTAAGTGATTTTCAATAGGCGTCTCGATGATTATGGTCACAAGCTTGTAGAAATAGGCACTAAATTAGTTAACTTGACGAAATCAAACTGCAAACGGCAAATACTGCATCTTCAACAAACTTGGGTATATACTAAGCCGTATTATCAATCCTATGACTATGGTCTAAAAGACCGTTGAGAGTGTCCCTTGCTGAGTTATCGTCACAGTTTTCATGCAGGCAACCATGCCGACGTCGTTAAGCACATTGTGCAAAGCCTTATCCTTGATGCGCTAAAGCAAAAAGATAAGCCTTTTGTATACCACGATACCCATTCAGGTGTTGGTCGTTACGACTTAACCCACGAATGGTCTGAAAAAACCGGCGAGTATAAACAAGGCATTGCGCGCATTTGGGATAAATCCAACCTTCCGCAAGATATCAAAAGCTATATTGACTCGATTACTGCGCTCAATAACGGTGAAGCTCTGCGTTACTACCCAGGTTCGCCTCGTGTAGCTCGTGCACAAATCCGCCCACAAGACCGCATGATACTGACAGAGTTGCACCCAAGCGATTACCCATTACTTGAACAAGAGTTCCATCGCGATCCTCTCGTCAGTATTTACAAGGAAGATGGCTTCCAACGATTAAAAGCAAGCTTGCCTCCTCAAGAACGTCGTGGGTTGGTATTAATTGATCCACCATACGAACTGGCCAAAGAGTACCGTGATGTGGTGCAAGCCATTCGCCAGAGCCATAAGCGTTGGGCAACCGGTATTTACGCTATTTGGTACCCTGTGGTTAACCGTTGCGATATTGAAGATATGATTGAAGGGCTGGAAGGGCTTGGCATTCGTAAAATACTTCAAATCGAACTTGGTGTCTCACCTGATACTAACGAGCGCGGTATGACAGCCTCAGGCATGATTGTAATCAATCCACCTTGGATGCTGGAAAATCAAATAAAAGAAATTCTGCCTTTCCTACAAGAAGCGATAGCACCAGCGACAGGTCACTGGAAAGTCGATTGGATTGTGCCGGAATAAATCAAATCTGAGAGGGCGGATTGAGTTCAACCAATCTGCCCTTATTATCATTATGGAATATAAAAATTAATGCAGGGAGCAGAAGGCAATGCCTTCCCCTAACACTTATTGGAGAAAGTAATGACGACACATTTTGACTATATCTGTATTGGTGGCGGTAGTGGCGGTATTGCATCAGCAAACCGAGCGGCTATGCACGGCGCTAAAGTCGCTCTTATTGAAGCAAAAGATCTTGGCGGCACCTGCGTTAATGTGGGTTGTGTACCTAAAAAAGTGATGTGGCATGGTGCTCAGGTTGCAGAAGCAATCAATCTTTACTCTGCAGACTACGGCTTTGATGTCGAAGTAAAAGGCTTTGATTGGAGCAAGTTAGTTGAAAACCGCCAAGCTTATATTGGTCGTATTCACCAGTCTTACGATCGCGTGCTGGGCAACAACAAAATAAACGTAATTAAGGGCTTTGCTACCTTTATCGATGAGAACACAGTTGAAGTAGACGGTGAGCAGTACACTGCCGATCATATCCTAATCGCAGTAGGCGGTCGCCCAACTATCCCTAGCATTCCTGGCGCAGAATATGGCATCGACTCAAACGGCTTCTTTGATTTGGCTGAACAGCCAAAACGCGTTGCTGTGGTGGGTGCAGGTTATATTGCTGTTGAAATTGCTGGTGTGCTGAGTGCACTGGGTACAGAAACACACCTATTCTGCCGTAAAGAATCACCACTACGTAGCTTTGACCCAATGATCATCGAAACATTGGTTGAAGTGATGAACGCAGAAGGTCCGGCACTGCATACACACTCCGTACCAAAAGAAGTGGTCAAAGAAGCAGACGGTAGCCTAACTCTTCACCTAGAAAACGGTGAGAGCCAAAATGTTGACCAGCTTATTTGGGCTATCGGTCGCCATCCAGCAACAGACGCGATCAACCTCAGCGCAACGGGTGTTGCAACGAACGATCGTGGCTACATAAAAGTCGATGAATATCAACAAACCAACGTAAAGGGCATCTACTGTGTTGGTGATATCATGGAAGGTGGCATTGAATTAACGCCAGTCGCGGTAAAAGCGGGTCGTCAGCTATCTGAGCGTCTATTCAACAACAAAACCAACGCAAAAATGGATTACAACCTAGTTCCAACGGTTGTATTTAGTCACCCACCAATCGGCACGATTGGTCTTTCTGAGCCAGAAGCGATCGCACAATACGGCGAAGAAAATGTGAAGGTTTACACTTCAGGCTTTACCGCAATGTACACGGCTGTCACTCAGCACCGTCAACCATGTAAAATGAAACTAGTTTGCGCTGGTGATGACGAAAAAGTTGTTGGTCTGCACGGTATTGGTTTTGCCGTTGATGAAATGATCCAAGGCTTTGGCGTCGCAATGAAAATGGGCGCAACCAAAGAAGATTTCGATGCTGTCGTCGCGATCCACCCAACCGGCTCTGAAGAATTTGTTACCATGCGCTAACTGCGTCAACAAATAACGAAATCACAGAACAAATAAACTGGTTATAGATATCGTATGTTTATAACCAGTTTTTTATTCAACTGAATCTGACGTTAATAGAAAAACACTAATAACATCATCAACGGACAAACAAACTTCACGTACCAAGGCCAAATTTTCCAAAACACCCCTTCGGTTAGTTCTGGGTTGCCTTCTTTCATCGTCTGCAGTAAACGATCTCGTCGCAATACCCAAGTCAACATCAAACCAAATACCAGTGCCAGCAGTGGTTGAGCATAGACTGTCGTGAGTGTGACGACCAAACCAAATAAGCTATTAAAGTTAAGTACAATAATACTTGCCACTATTGCGACGGCTCCACCAACGACCCACACCGCTCGACTTCTCGGTAACTCTGTTTCTTCGGTTAATGTATTCACTGGTGCTTCCAACATAGAAATCGCCGAAGTCAGCGCAGCGATAACCATCAAAGCAAAGAACCCGATAGCAAGAATAGAGCCCGCCGTTCCAATCACATCAAACATGGCCGGCAACACCGTAAATACCAATGTATCCGATGATAATAGGCTGCCTTCGGGCGTATATATTTGCACACCGTTATTTTGCGCGACAAACATCGCTGGCAATATTAATAATCCAGCCAAGAAAGCGACCGAAGTATCCAAACCGGCCACAACTGCCGCAGTTCTTGGCAAATTGTCTTCACTATTTAGATAACTGCCGTAGACCATTAAAGCGCACACACCAATAGATAGTGAAAAGAACGCTTGCCCCATAGCACTGACTATCAAATCCGGATTCATGACCTGGCTAAAGTCTGGCACCAAATACATCTCTAGACCTACCATTGCTCCCGGTAGGGTCAAAATGTAAGCCGTCATCAATAACAGCAATGCAAACAATAAAGGCATGAGTCGACTAGACCAACGCTCAATACCATTCGCGACTCCTCTACCCACCACTTTAATCGTCAAGACAAGAAAGAGAAGCATCATGATAAGGTTACGGCTGGTTGAAAACTCCATTAACCAATTTGCAATGCTTTCCATACCAAGCAGAGAAAAAATTGGTGCCGCCATGAAAGCAACTAACCAGCCTGAAATAATGGCGTAAAAAGAAAGGATCAACGACAGAGCGACAATACCCAACACGCCCACCAGCGCACCCATTTTTTGCCAACGAGGGGATTCACCTAAAGCACGTAAAGACGCGACTGGGTTGCGTTTAGTTAACCGACCAATTGCCAATTCCGCCACTAACATCGGATAAGCAAGGATGACCACCATAACAAGGTAAACCAACAAAAAAGCTCCACCACCATTTTGGGCTGCTTGGGTTGGAAAACCCCAGATATTACCAACGCCAACGGCAGAGCCCGCTGCCGCAAAAATGAAACCAATACGCGATGAGAAACCTTGGCGAACTGCAGACATATTCAAGACCTCTCATTACAGAGAGAGTACGGGGTGAGATTTTTGTTTGTTTTCATAATTTCCTCATTACGGTTTAAAATTATCTGACCGAGAGAGGAATGGGGAAATTGAAATTACTAGACCGCCAACCCTCTTTAGGGCCAGCAAAGCGACTAACCCTAGTTAATAAAAACTAGAGTAAAGCTAAATCGACAGTTAGCTGTAGGCAGTAGACAGCGAAGGTTTAAGTTATTCAAATTGTACACAGAGACCTCCACTAAACGAAAATACGATAGTAATAACCTACAGTGCCCTTGTAACAATGTAAACCCCTATTTCATGCATCATAATAGCTCACCAATACATCCACACTAGGTTGGGCTATTCAGAGCAAGACTCACCAACCAGCATCGACACTGTAAATATGAAACAAAGCTAGTACTTTAGTGCGAGTCAATTCATGTATCCATTTTATAGTTCAAACTTGTCATATTCTGTAACCAATTACCTTTCTAAACTATAAGCGCCTCATCACATATCAATATCGATAGTGTGCAGTAATGGATTACATGGAGAGTTTTATGCGCAACTGGAGTCATCTGTCGATCCGAACTCGGATTTTTATTACTTTTTCTCTACTGATCCTCATCAGTATTGCTAGCGTTTCTTTATATTTGGCAAGTCACGATTTTAAACAACAAAAGCGAGCCCTGCTCAACGAAACTATTCCTGGGCAACTCGATAGCTTAGGGGCAAAAATTACCAATTCTTTACTTCCTTCCATCAATCACGCGCAAGCATTGACCGAATCACTTGAGGTCGCTCAATGGTTAAACTCTCCATATTTAGCGGAAGATGCCACACCAATTAAAAATAGCTTCAATCACATCAAAAGCTTATCGGAAGCCGATATTTTATTTTTAAGTGCTGAAAGCGCTTATGGACAAGAGTACTTTGTTGAAGCGGGTGGCGAGTTTAACCGCATGTTGCTAGAAGCTTATGCAAATGGAGACTTCTACCAAGCGTTTGTTGCTAAAAATCAAGATTATGAACTCAACCTTGATGAAGTAAACGGCAACAAATTTATGTTCATCAACTACCGCAGTAGCAAGCAGAAAGTTGACTCGGACGAGCCTTTTGTGGTGGCCGGTCTCGGAGTAAACGTAAACAGCATGGTGACTTTGGTTGAGAATCAATCTATTGGTCAAAGTGGCAAGGCAATGCTGGTTGATGAGCGGGGCAATCTTGATGTCATGCCAGAAGGCAGTGTTATCAATCCTGAAAATAGTGTTTACGCCTTTGAAGGGATACTCGATAAAACACAAAACTTCCAAATCATCACACGTGAAGTCAACGAAAAAGAACTATTTATCGCAACCAAATGGGTACCTACGATTCAACGATTTGTGGTGTTAGAAACACCAACGTCAGAGCTGATGGCGCCTATGATGACCATGGCGTGGAAAACACTGGTTGTTTCATTGGTTGTCGGAGCCATCGCAATTATGGTGATGTTCTGGCTGGTTAACGCCTTAATCAGACCACTTCGTCAGCTTACTGAAGGTATCGAGCATACAGCAACACAGCTCCACCTTGGCAAGCATGTTGAGGTGGATGATAACGCCGAAATTGGCGATGTAGCAAAGCAATTCAACTACTTCCTAGATTGCTTGCAAGAAGCGATGCGGCAAGTAAAACATACCACCGAAAGCTCGGCAAAAGCCGCTTACACACTGAAAAATAATTCTGAACAAGTCAATCGCGCCTCCCAAGAACAGCAAGGATCTTTGGACAACATTGCCACTACCACGCAACAAATAAACGTCGCATTGGACGGTCTTGCCATCTTCTGTGATGAGATCAAAGCGGTTTCGGAAAATGGGCAGTTATCTTTAACTCAAACTGAAACCATCATGGATAGCAGTGTCTCCAGCACTCAAGCCTTACAAGCAAATATGGAAAAGAGCCAGCAAGACCTAAACGATTTGAATACTCATACCGATAGAATCCTAAAAGTACTTGAAGTGATCAGTGGTATCTCTGAACAAACCAACCTGCTTGCACTTAATGCTGCTATCGAAGCCGCACGAGCTGGTGAACATGGTAGAGGCTTTGCCGTGGTAGCAGATGAAGTACGCAGCCTCTCACAGCGCACTCATGATTCCACCACGGAGATTCAAGAAATCATCAATAGCTTAATGTCTGCCGCTGCAAATGTGACCGAACAAATGTCATTTATTCACAAAAGCAGTGAAAGCAGTCTTACAGAGCAGAATCAAGCATCACAATCGCTCAGCGAGTTGAGAACAGAATTGGTCAAGCTGTTTGATATGAATGCAAAAATTGCCGATGAAACTCGCTCTAGCAGCGATAGCCTCAATGACATTAGCAGCCACATAGAGAACATCGCAGTACAAGGGCATCAACGCGAGATCCTTCTGGCAAATAGTCGTGAAGCTTGCAACAGCATTGTTGGCTCCATGCAAGGATTAACTAAAGATGTCGCCAGCTTTAAAGGGGTAAATTAAAAGGGGAATACACAATCGATTTTTCTTTAGTCATTGGTCGGACCCAGCGACTAGAAGCCAAAATGGCAACCTTTCGATTGGTGTGCAAGATAAGTTTTACAAGCAAGATAAATAGACAACAGTGGTTTAATTACCCCCATATAGCCCCCTAATCATCACTTAAAATAAAAAGAGCCGACAATTGTTACTGTTGGCTCTTTTGCTTTAACAGGCTATATCGTCAATGTTATCCCACACACATCACGTTCAACAGTGACTTACCAGAAGTAGTGGTGATTTTTCCACTGGTAAACAAAGCTGTGTTCTCCGCTCCCCAATAAGGCAAGAACATAGGCCATTGATTGCTCTTCATTACTTTGGCTTCAAGCAGAGCCTGCCACTGTTGTTTGTTTGGCAACCTCATATTGAGTTGTTGGCATACCTTAGTCGCAGTCTCGAAATTTAAACGATTCCATGGCTTGTCATACTCCATATAGAATTGCGCGTCACTAAATGGTAAATACGGCACTTTATAGTGCACATTACCAACCTTCACTTCACGACGAATTGAAATTTCTAAAGACTCAGGCTCTGAAGATTCGACCACAGGTGTGTTTTTTTTTGCCGCGACTTTGGCGGGCTTTACTGGGGGAATAATCGTCGTGGATTGACGTTCGGAAGTCACTTTTGCAGCAGCCGCAGTACGAGTGTTGGTTTTTATTGGTTTATCGATGACACTGCCACTTGTCTTTGTTACCCCTTCGACAACTTCACGAATAAATGCCTGCTTATAAGGTTTGAGGCTCTTAACCGCTTTGAGATCTTTGCTTGCTTGAGCAAAATCTTGGTAAGGACCGATTAAACAGCGTGCATTTTTACCTTCAATTTTTGCCCACACATCCGTAGAAATATGCTGATAAATACTTTTGGCTTCATCAACTGACAATGGCTTTGCCAATACGCCGCATTGAATCCAAAATG
Organism: Vibrio kasasachensis; assembly: GCF_050337565.1. Lineage (NCBI taxonomy): Bacteria > Pseudomonadati > Pseudomonadota > Gammaproteobacteria > Vibrionales > Vibrionaceae > Vibrio > Vibrio kasasachensis. The sequence goes on from NZ_JAKJTB010000022.1 coordinate 34,703, forward strand.
TCGATTTTTCACCTTTTGGCTGCTGCTTACCCCATAAACCCTTGCCTATTGGGCAAGAGGAGGACAAAAGTGGAAGTTCTTGAGTTGATGTCTGTTTGGCATCACAAAGAAATTCTTCCGCACTAGCAGGCGATGCAAGCCAAGCTCCACTCAGCGCGACAACCGTCAGTAACTTGGCGCGTGTAGTTGATAGTGGCAGCAATTTTATATCCATATTGGTTAATCGACCTTTGTTGTTATTTGTTTGACTATGAGAGGCATGACGATGAAATAGACCCTTTTTAGAGTCACTTAATGTTAAGACATTGCTTTTGATATTCATCTAGACCTCACCAACAAACTGCGTCTTGTCATCATAAAATAATGACTGTTGAGAAAATGTAGATGCAAAAAAAGAGCCGCAATAAATTTTGGCTCTCAGTTTAAGCACATTTTGATGTCAAACAATCGGTTCGATCACCCTTTCGAACATACGTTTAGCGATTTAGAGTTCGACAGTCTGCAAAAAAATCGAGCTTCGACTAATAACCTCCATAATACTAAGTAAAGAGCAATAATCAGCCGCTAAACAGCCCAACGCGCTATCAGACAATAGTTTACCCAAACATCGTCACATTCCAGCACTATCGAAGATCGCATATTTATCAACTCGCCCAAGCAGATATAAAAAAACCGCGAATAAATCGCGGCTTTTCATTGGCTATTGAAATCGTTAACCTTTATATATTTTCGGGTTAAAGACATCTCGGAGCCAGTCACCCAATAGATTAATAACCAAGACTAAGGTTACCAAAACAATACCAGGGAAGGCTGTAATCCACCACGCTCCAGAGAAGATGTAATTGAAGCCAATACTAATCAATGCACCCAATGATGGTTGATCTACCGGCAAACCTAAACCTAGGAAAGACAGTGCCGCTTCCGACATAATCGCGTTTGCCACTTGAACGGTCGAGATCACCAAAATCGGCGACAGACAGTTTGGTAAAATGTGACGGAACATAATACGTGGTGCTTTAAAGCCCATCACACGAGCGGCTTCAACATACTCTTTCTTCTTCTCTGCCAAAACCGATGCACGAATAGTACGTGCATACTGTGGCCACTCAGCAATACCAATAATCACCACCAACATCATCACAGCATATTGGCTATAAAATTCGCTACCAAAACTGGCTTTGAAAATTGCCGAAACAATAATGGCCACCATCATGGTGGAGAAAGAGAGTTGCACATCGGCAAAACGCATTAAGAAGCTATCAATACGACCACCGAAGTAGCCTGCTGATAAACCAATCACGATACCTAAGATCAGTTGTAAACCTACTGCCAAAAAACCGATGGTGAGAGAGAGTCGAGAACCATAAAGAATGGTCGACAAAATATCTCGACCTTGTTCATCGGTTCCCAGAACAAAGCGTTCTTCACCGTCTTCCATCCAAGATGGTGGAAGTTCCGAATCCATAAGATCAATCGAATTTAAATCATAAGGGTCCGTTGGTGAGATAATTGGCGCAGCCAACGCCAATAATAAAAACACCATAAAAATAGCGAAGCTGACCATCGCCACTTTATCGCGTAAGAAGTAGTACAGAAAATCCGATTGTTTAAATCGCTCCCAACGGGAAGGAGCAGTTGCTGCTTGGCTCATGATTATGCTCCTTTTCCGGTTAAGTCCACGGTTGGATTTATTAATCCATACATTAAATCGACGATGGTATTAGTCACAACGAAGATTAAACCAACAAAAATAACGTAAGCGGTAATCAACGGAGTGTCGACTCGATTAATTGCTTCAAGGAACAAAAAGCCCATCCCCGGCCATTGGAAAACCGTTTCAGTAAGAATGGTGTACGCCACCATAGTGCCAATTTGCACACCGCCAACGGTTAGCACAGGTAGCATGGTATTTTTAAGTGCATGTTGGTAGTAAATCTTATTCAGTTTCAAACCTTTTGCTTTCGCAAACTTAATGTATTCTGAACTTAACACTTCCAACATTTCAGAGCGGACTAAACGGATAAATAGCGGCAACATGATTGAAGCCAATGAAACACAAGGCAGCACCAAATGAGCTAAACCATCTAAGGTAAAATAGCCCGATTCCCAACCTAGCCAGTTTACCGTATCGCCACGACCATAGGATGGCAGCCAACCTAACTCGATCGAGAAGACATACATCAGCATAATTGCGGTTAAGAATACGGGGATAGAAATACCCACACTACTCATCGCCATAACAACTTTAGTCAAAAAGCTTTTCGGATGGATAGCGGAATAAACACCAAGGGGAATAGATAAAACAACAATAATGACAGCGGCACCAAAAACTAACTCTAACGTTGGTACCAATTTATCCAGAATTACGTCCACAGCAGGACGCTTAAAAAAGTAAGATGTACCTAAATCGCCTTGCAGCGCATTGCCAACAAAACGGGTGTATTTTGTAATGAAGGGATCATTCAAGCCGAGATCATCACGTAAAGCTTGGCGCTCTGATTCAGAAACAGACTGCCCAACAAGCTCACGTAACGGATCGCCCAAGTTATCTTGAATGGCAAACGCCACTAAACTGATCACAAACATCACTATCAGTGCCTGAAACAGGCGATTGACCAGAAACGAAAACATTCCTTGCCCCTTTAACTATCCATAGAAATCTATATGCACTTTCGTGGCAAATAGACAATCAGTCTTAATTTAGGTGCCCAACTCGACTGATATAACGTTAGGCACCGGAGGGAGTTAACCGTGCTGGTTAATCCTTATAACTAAGTACTTACTTAACAACTAAGTCGCCAAAGTAAGGGAAGTTCATACCATTAACGATAGGACCAATTTCCACATTGCTCTTCGCAGCCCATGATGGATCTTGCCAGTGAAGAGGAACAAATGCAGCTTCATCGTACAATGTCGCTTCCACTTGTTTCAGCATCTGACCACGTTTAACAAGATCTGTTTCTGTATTCGAATCATTAACAAGCTTGTCGATTGTCGGGTTAGAGTAACCACCACAGTTGTACTGACCTTTACCTGTATCCGCATCACGCGTCATGGTTAAGAACTCAGTAAAGTTGCCTGAATCTTCTGTATCTGGGTGCCAACCAATCATCAACATATCTGCTGCACATTTATCAAATTCAGGCCAGTATTGAGCTTTCGGCATAGTTTTAAGATCAACCTTAATACCAATTTTAGATAGCATTGCTGCTGATGCTTGTGCAATTTTATCATCATTAACATAGCGGTTGTTTGGCGCCATCATGCTCAGTGAAAAACCATCTTCATAACCGGCTTCTTTCATCAACTGTTTCGCTTTTTTAAGATCAAAGCGTGTCTTCAATCCTTCATCGTATCCGGCATAACCAATAGGGCTTTGCTGAGATGCTGCAGTTGCTGCGCCTTTCATTATTTTCTTAGCAATACCTTCGTTGTTGATCGCGTATACAATCGCTTGACGTACACGCACGTCTTTCAACGCAGGGTTGCTATTTTGGTTCATTTGGAAAGTGATAACACGAGTACCCGGCATAGTGTACAAGTCAACATCACTCGCACCTTTGATACGCTTGTAATCGTTTGGAGAAACAGGCGCAATCATATCTACATCACCAGAAAGCAATGCAGCAACACGAGTCGCATCTTCTTTGATTGGCACGAGTGTGATCTTATCAACGTTACCAGCATCTTTGTCCCAGTAATCAGCAAAGCGCTCAAATTCAACCTTTACGCCTTGTTCACGTGACGTAATGATGAAAGGACCGGTACCAGAAACGTTAGTCGATGCATACGAATTACCATGCTTAACCAATTCTGCTTTGTCTTTGCCGTCTTCTGTCTTACCAGTGTAGAACTTACTATCCATTGGGAAGAGATAAGTCGCAACGTTTTCGATCAATGGGTAAGTGCCGTCGGTTTTAATTTCAAATGTGTAGCCATCTACTTTGGTTAAAGAGACTAATGGCGCAAAGATACCTTTGAAATCAGGCGAACTCTTCAAACGGTCAAATGTCCAAACAACATCATCTGCTGTTAGTTCGTTACCAGAGTGGAATTTCACGCCTTCACGTAGCTTAAAGCGCATTGTTTCGTTATCGATACGCTCCCAAGACTCTGCTAAGCGCGGTTCGAATTTCATATCTTGAGTAAAGCGAACTAGCGGATCAAATACCATGTGCGACAATTGCATTGTACCGCCAGATAGCTGCTCATGTGGATCTAGTGATACTGGGTCAGCATCATACGCAACCGTAATATCAGCTGCGGTTGCACTAAAGCTTAAGCCTGCGGCCATCAAAGCGACTGCGATTTTGCTCTTCATGGTTTTCATTGCATAACTCCTTCATGCGGGATTTCAATCCCTCGTTGTTGTGTTTGCATCTGTAATTCGCTAAGAACCTTTAGCGACTCACGACTTATATTGTTTTTATTTCTTCTCTTAAACCGGTAAATTCCGGCATTAATGAAATCAAATGTTGGCTATATTCGTGCTGAGGTTCGGTAAACAACTGCTCAGTTGGTGCAACTTCAAGCAATGTCCCCATTTGCATCACCCCTACCCGATCGCACATTTGGCGAATAACCGGCAAATCATGGCTGATAAACAACATGGTGAGGTTCAACTCATCTTGCAGATCTTTAAGTAGATTAAGGATTTGCGCTTGAACTGATACATCCAGTGCAGATGTCGGTTCATCACAAATCAGTAGGCGTGGACGTGTAGCTAATGCACGAGCGATAGAAATACGCTGACGCTGACCGCCAGAAAACTCATGTGGGTACTTCAAGCCAGCCATTACGCCCAAACCAACATGATCCAAAAGATCGTTAACGATCTGTCGAGTTTCTGTTTCATTGCGCGTAAGTTTATGAAAACGTATAGGTTCTGCGATGATATCAAACACTTTCATGCGCGGATTCATCGAAGTATATGGATTTTGGAATACCATCTGCATCTGACGGCGCATTGGTCGACGCTCTTTCTCTGACGTCAAAGCCGTGAGGTCAATTCCTTCAAATGTCACGCGTCCTGAGTTCGGTTGGTACAATCCCGCGATAACACGTGCAATGGTTGATTTACCTGAGCCAGATTCACCGACCAAACCAAAGGTTTCGCCTTCGAAGACTTCGAAGCTCACCTGTTTCGATGCTTGAACATACTCTCTGCGGCTTTCAAACAAAGAATCCTTGGTCACAAAGCGAAGGTTTACATCTTCGACCTGCAGTAGCGCACCATTATAGGCTCGCTGATCTTGGCTTTGCCCTAACCAGTGATTTTTAATATCGAGAGGCTTCAGCTCGGATGCTTCTTCGATGTAGCTCACGAGGGGGAAGCGATCAAGCTTCACATCTGAACGTGGTACCGCTGAGATTAAGCTCCGCGTGTAGGAATGATCTGGGTCACCCAAGACTTTCTTCGTTGGACCAAATTCCACCAAATCACCGCGATACATAACCGCAACCCGATCAGTCACGTTAGAAACGACACCCATGTCGTGGGTCACCAACATGCAGCCGACATTATTCTTAACGCACAACTCACGGATAAGGCTTAGGATTTGGTCTTGGATCGAGACATCCAACGCTGTGGTTGGCTCATCAGCAATAATAAGATCTGGTTCACCAGCTAAAGCGATGGCAATAACAACTCTTTGTCGCATACCACCTGAAAATTGGTGGGGATATTGCTTAAGTCGATTTTCCGGCTGGGGTATACCAACTTGTTGCATCAAAGAAAGTGAACGCTGATACGCCTCTTCATCCGACACCTTCATATTGGCGTGAATAGTCTCTTTTAACTGGTGTTCTACAGTAAAAAGAGGGTTGAGCGATGTCATTGGGTCTTGGAAAATAAATCCAATTTTGGAACCACGAACTTTACGCATCTGCTGTGGAGAAAGACCTGAGACTTTTTCCCCTTCGAGGAAAACCTCTCCTCCAGCAATCGTACCCGGAGGACTAAGCAAATCAATAACAGCGTTACCAACTGTCGATTTACCTGCACCCGACTCGCCAACAACACCGACAATTTCGCCACGCTCAATATTGAACGACAATGACTTAACCGCCGCGAGTACCCCGTGTCGAGAAGGATACTCGATACGAAGATTTCTAACTTCTAAAAGTGACATTACCAGACCTCTACTGCTTAGGCAGATCCCTGCCCTGTCTGAAAAACTGAATCCATTCAAATACCAGTATGATGTTCTGGTAGTTACAAGCCTTTCAATTTGGCAAATATCTCACAGGAATGCAACAAAAGCAGTATAAAAAATTGCTTTTGCTCATATTTCAAGCAAGTAATAAACGAAGTAATGCATAAATATTTAGGCAAATAGTTGTTTAGTCCACCAAAGCCATTGCTATAACTTGCTTACTAAGAAATCGAATTGCATAAATAGGCGTGACGACTTATTAACAAAAACGATACATAACACTATCTCTATGGGTAATTACAGATTCAAAATTGATAATTTAATAAATAGGCAGCTAAAAAAACCAATAAGAATTAAATATACCGAGTTAAGGTCTTATCGTAATTGAAAAATAGGGCAGCATTGAAATACAAACAACACGATTTATTGGAATAATAGGTGAAGTGAAAAAGGAACAGGCGAAACAATATTCAGCTTTTAGGTAGGAGACTCCAAGCTTTTAATTGGCATAATTATCACCGTGAGCAATAAACTTGACCGTTCTGGCGCAGAAATTTATCACTGCTCTTACCAAACTTTGGACAATAAAAATTAAACGAGCAGACGCAAAAAAGCCTCGTCATTTCTGACGAGGCTTTTTTATAGTGGTCGGTGAAGAGGGATTCGAACCCCCGACCCTCTGGTCCCAAACCAGATGCGCTACCAAGCTGCGCTATTCACCGACGTAGGTTTTATCTTAATTTTCATTAAGAAAGGGAGCAAAGCTACCTGAATAATGGGGTGGCTAACGAGGCTTGAACTCGCGACAACCGGAATCACAATCCGGGACTCTACCAACTGAGCTATAGCCACCACAATTCTTTTTGTTCACTGCATAATAAAAGCAATAAACTAAATAGTGGTCGGTGAAGAGGGATTCGAACCCCCGACCCTCTGGTCCCAAACCAGATGCGCTACCAAGCTGCGCTATTCACCGACATAGTATTTTTTTACTTGGTTTACGTGATAAAGGATCAACCTCTAGTCTCGATTATTCCAAGAGCCGAGATGCGTTACAAAAACGCGATTCACCGACTTATATTTTATCTCGATTTTCATCAAGAAAGGAAGCAAAGCTACCTAAATAATGGGGTGGCTAACGAGGCTTGAACTCGCGACAACCGGAATCACAATCCGGGACTCTACCAACTGAGCTATAGCCACCACTAAATTTTTTACCGATATCTTCCGGGGTATGGTACGCCCGAAAGGATTCGAACCTTCGACCTTTGGCTCCGGAGGCCAACGCTCTATCCAACTGAGCTACGGGCGCATGTGCCCTATCGGCGGAGTGGAATAATACGGATATCACACTATTGCGTCTAGTACTTTTTCAACTTTTTTTACCGTTTGATGCCTTTTTCAGCAATAAAGACTAAAAAAAGTCGATCCTCGATGTGATGTACCCCTACTCATTGCGAAGTTATTGTTTATTGCAACAACTTATCGAGATATAATCACCCACTGTTTACATTGATTTAACAGCAAAATTAGCTGCTTATCAAATGACACTCTAATTAAAAGGTAAGCATGAACTTACCCTCAGGAATGTATAGTGAGTTTAATGGATATGTCTCGAAAAATATTAACCGCTTTGATCGCTGCAGCAACATTTTCTAGCGCGACTTTTGCAGCAAGTGTAAGCCAAGAACAATATGATGCTATTGCAGAAAGGATTAAACCTGTTGGTGATGTTTATCTCGCGGGCAGCGAGCCGGTCGTCGCTGAACCAAGCGGACCACGCGATGGTGCCACTGTTTACGGTACTTTCTGCACGGCTTGTCACTCAACGGGAATTAGTGGTGCACCTAAAACTGGTGATGCTGGCGATTGGAGTCCACGTATCGCTCAGGGCAGAGATGTAATGAACAACCATGCAATTGTTGGTTTCAATGCCATGCCTGCGAAAGGCACTTGTATGGACTGTTCAGATGATGAAATCATCGCAGCCATCGACCATATGATCGAAGGTCTATAACTGACAAAAAGGCTTGGATAAACCAAGCCTTTTTATTTCTGCATTACTTCTTATTAAACATCGCCCTTAAATTGGCAATGTGCGCCTGTCCTTTTGCCATTCGCTCTTCTTGAGTTACTGGCTTCTTCGTCTGTTCCCATTCCACATCATCAAATGGCAATTCATCTAAAAAACGACTTTGGGTGGGCTTCAACAACTCACCATACTGACGACGCTCACGACACATAGTAAAGTTGAGCTCTTTTTGCGCGCGGGTAATACCTACGTACATTAGCCTGCGTTCTTCCTCAACATTATCTTCATCAATACTGGCTTGGTGAGGCAAGATGCCCTCCTCTGTACCTATCAGATACACATAAGGGAATTCCAGACCTTTAGACGCATGCAAGGTCATCAATTGAACCGCATCGCTATCTTCATCTTCTTCATTACGCTCCATCATGTCGCGAAGCGTTAAGCGCAGTACTACTTCTTTAAGTGTCTTCTCTTCTTGGTCATAGTTGTCACCTTCTAAATCAGAAACAATCCATGAGTAGAGATCAGATACGTTCTTCATTCTCATTTCGGCCGCTTTAGGGCTAGAAGACGTTTCATACAACCAATCTTCGTAGTGAATATCACGCACCAATGAACGCACAGCTTCCACCGTATTACCACGTTCCGCTTGATCGGTTATTGCCACCAGCCACGAAGTAAAGCGACGTAAGTTCTCTAAACCACGCCCAGTTAAATGATGTTCGAGCCCTATCTCAAAGCTTGCTTCAAACAGACTCTTGCCACGCATATTGGCGTAGCTACCCAGCTTCTCAAGCGTGACAGGACCTATCTCACGCTTAGGTGTATTCACAATGCGTAGAAATGCATTGTCGTCGTCAGGGTTCACCAAGACTTTAAGGTAAGCCATGATGTCTTTAATTTCCGCACGCGCAAAAAAGGAGGTACCACCAGAGAGCTTGTAAGGCACTCGGTTTTGCATCAATGATTTTTCAATCAAACGTGATTGATGGTTGCCGCGATACAAAATTGCGTAATGTCGATATTCAGTGCGATTAAGGAATTTGTGCGCAATGATTTCACCCGTCACACGCTCAGCTTCATGTTCTTCGTTTTTCGCCAGCAATACTTTAAGTTTTTCACCATCCGGTAGTTGTGAAAAAAGCACTTTCTCGTAAACGTGCGGATTATTGGCAATCAATATATTCGCGCAACGCAGAATGCGGTTAGTCGAACGATAATTTTGTTCAAGCTTAATAAGCTTCAAATTAGGGTAGTCTTCGCCCAGCAACACTAAGTTCTGCGGTTTTGCACCACGCCAAGAATAAACAGATTGGTCGTCATCTCCCACTACGGTAAAACGTGAGCGCTCACCAACAATAAGACGCACTAACTCATACTGACTGGTATTGGTATCTTGGTACTCATCGACGAGAAGGTAACGAATCTTGTTCTGCCAGCGCTGACGTACCTCTTCATTACCGCGTAATAACAATACTGGCATGAGAATCAGATCATCAAAATCTAGAGCATTGTATGCACGCATCTGCTTTTGGTACATCTCAAAGCAAAAAGCAAACAATTGCTGCTGCTCTCCTTGCGCACGAGCCTTCGCCTCATCGGGCGTAAACATATCATTCTTCCAGTTGGAGATACTGCTTAGTAACTGGCGCAATAAATCTTTATCGCCATCTAACTGTTTTTCTGTCAGCTCTTTAAGTAGCGCCATTTGGTCTTGATCATCAAAGAGAGAGAAACCTGACTTAAGCCCAAGGTGCTTGTGTTCGCGTTTGATAATGTTCAAGCCGAGCGTATGGAAAGTAGACACCATAAGCCCTTTCGCTTCTTGCTTACTTAACGTTTGCCCGACACGTTCTTTCATTTCTCTGGCGGCTTTATTGGTAAATGTCACCGCGGCAATATTACGTGCCTTGTAACCACATTGCTGGACCAAATAAGCAATCTTGTTAGTAATCACTCGCGTCTTTCCTGAGCCAGCACCAGCAAGCACTAGGCATGGGCCTGACACATACTTAACCGCTTGCTCTTGTCCGGGGTTCAGCTTCATGTTGGTCTCATCCAGAAAAATTAATGGCGCCTATAATAATGGCGCAACACAACGATTGCTAATATTTAAATTTGGCACCCAATTTAGGCTTCTACTCGTTGGCTGGAAATCACTTTGACACATTTTTTACTTAATAAGTGCAATAGTCTATTGAACTTTTGCACGCAATTTAGTCTATAATGAATGAACGTTCATTCATTTGTGTGTCATTTAATGGCTAATAAGTTAAGCGTAGATAAAAAGCAGCAAATTCTCAGCGCCGCAGAAACTGTTATTGCGGAGTCGGGTTTTCATGGCTTATCCATGCAGAAAGTCGCCAAACAAGCTGGCGTCGCTGCAGGGACCATCTACTGTTATTTTTCTGACAAAGAGCATCTTCTCGCGGAGGTTCGCCTAAATGTCACGCAACGTATCGCAGACGCAGTACAAGCTGATATTGATGGCACTGAACCGCTTAAAACTCGTTATCGAAAAATGTGGGTCAATACTTGGAACTTAGCGGTCTCAAATAAAAATGCGCTGAGTAACCGAGTTCAATATGACTCATTACCTTGCACCACCGATAACGAGATCCGCGCACAAGAAAAGCTGAAATTCTTTCAGGTGAACAAGCTGTTTGATGATGGCAAGGCACAAGGGGTATTTAAACCCATTGCAAATGAAGTGTTGTCAGGTCTGACATTTGAAGCGTGTGTTGCCATTGCTCGAAAGCACACGCTGGGGTTTTACCATCTGGATGATGAGGCATTCGAAGCCGCTATCAATGCCAGTTGGGATGCAGTAATTAATCACTAACTTGGAGTTCTAACAAGAATGAAAAAGTGGACTTTCTTCATGATTGTCATCGTCGTGCTACTGTTTGGTAGCGTGATTGGTTTCAATCTATTCAAACAACAGAAAATTGCTGAGTACTTAGCAAATCGCCCTGAACCGGAGTTTCCGGTCACAGTGACAGAAATCAAGCCTGTTGATTGGGTGCCAATGATTGAAGCAATCGGTTTCATCGAGCCAAATCAAGGTGTAACAGTGGCCAATGAAACCAGCGGTGTAATTGATCACATCAGCTTCGAGTCCGGAACTCAAGTTGAAAAAGATCAGCCATTGGTCAACCTTGACTCTGAAGTTGAAGTCGCCAACTTGAAAAGCGCACAAGCTAAGTTGCCCGCCGCTCAAGCGAAGTACAAACGCTACCAAGGGTTGTACAAGAAAGGTTCTATTTCTAAAGAAGCTTACGATGAATCAGGTGCTGACTACTTCTCACTAAAAGCGGATATTGAGAGCTTAAAAGCCGCCATTGATCGCCGCGAAATCAAAGCGCCATTTGCTGGTGTGATTGGTATTCGTAATGTGTATTTAGGACAATACTTGCAAGCCGGTACTGATATTGTACGTTTAGAAGATACCACGGTAATGCGTTTGCGCTTCACTGTGCCACAAACAGACATTTCACGAATCATGCTTGATCAACAGGTTGAAATCTTCGTCGATTCTTATCCAGAGACTCCGTTTAAAGGCTCCATTTCAGCAATTGAACCTGCCGTTAATGTTCAAAGTGGTCTTATCCAAGTTCAAGCCGACATTCCAAACAGCGATGGTAAATTGCGTAGCGGTATGTTTGCCCGTGCAAATATCATTCTTCCTAAGCTAGTTGATCAAGTCACCGTCCCTCAAACCGCGATTACTTACACGCTATACGGCGATAATGTCTACATCTTGTCTGAAAACGATGGCGTGATGCGAGTGCAGCAACATGTTGTACAAGTGGGTGAACGTGTCGCAGATATTGCGCACATCTTAGATGGTGTGAAACCTGGCGATGTCATCGTAACGACTGGCCAAGTACGTTTAAGTAATGGTGCGAAAGTACGCGTGGTTGAAAGCGACGCAACGACACCACCAGCTGAAACACCCATGCTGTAATTGGAGGCTTCATGCGCTTTACTGATATTTTTATTAAGCGTCCAGTTTTAGCGGTATCGATCAGCTTTTTGATTGCGTTGCTTGGTTTCCAAGCCATATTCAAAATGCAAGTACGTGAATACCCTGAAATGACGAATACAGTAGTAACAGTCTCGACTGGTTACTACGGTGCAAGTGCCGACCTCATTCAAGGCTTTATTACTCAGCCATTGGAGCAGGCCGTCGCACAGGCAGATAACATTGACTATATGACTTCTCAATCGGTGTTGGGTAAATCAACCATCACCGTCAACATGAAGTTGAACACCGATCCCAATGCCGCCTTGTCAGATATTTTGGCGAAGACTAACTCGGTTCGATCTCAGCTACCTAAAGAAGCGGAAGATCCAACCGTAACCATGTCAACTGGCTCTACAACAGCGGTGTTGTATATTGGTTTTACCAGTGATGAACTCTCTTCTAGCCAAATTACTGATTACCTTGAGCGCGTTGTTAACCCTCAACTGTTTACCGTTAATGGCGTGTCAAAAATCGACCTTTATGGTGGTTTAAAATACGCACTGCGCATTTGGCTAGACCCTGCCAAAATGGGCGCATTAAAAATGACGGCAACCGATGTCATGGGCGTGCTCAATGCCAATAACTATCAATCGGCAACCGGTCAGGCTATTGGTGAATTTGTACTGTACAACGGTAGTGCTGATACGCAAGTATCCAACGTTGATGAGCTAAGTAACCTTGTGGTGAAGTCTGAAGAAGGTGACATCATTCGCCTTGGAGACATCGCCAGAGTAACACTAGAGAAAAGCCATGATGTGTATCGAGCCAGTGCTAATGGTCAGGAGGCAGTGGTTTCAGCAATAAATGCGGCGCCAAGTGCTAACCCAATCAACATCGCGGCTGACGTGTTAGAGCTGTTACCTCAACTTGAACGTAACCTACCTAGCACCATCAAGATGAACGTCATGTATGACTCCACCATTGCGATTAACGAGTCGATCAATGAAGTTGTGAAAACAATTATTGAAGCCGCGCTCATCGTACTTGTGGTTATTACCTTGTTCTTAGGCTCTTTCCGCGCGGTCATTATTCCTATCGTCACTATCCCGCTATCACTAATTGGTGTGGCAATGGTGATGCAGGCGATGGGATTCTCGTGGAACTTAATGACGCTTCTGGCCATGGTGCTTGCCATCGGTCTAGTTGTGGATGATGCGATCGTTGTTTTAGAAAACGTCGACCGCCACATTAAGCTTGGTGAGTCACCATTCCGTGCAGCCATTATTGGTACACGTGAAATCGCAGTGCCTGTTATTGCGATGACGCTAACATTGGGTGCGGTATATGCGCCAATCGCTCTAATGGGTGGTATTACGGGTGCACTGTTTAAAGAGTTTGCCCTTACCCTTGCTGGTGCGGTTTTTGTTTCCGGTATCGTTGCATTAACTCTATCGCCAATGATGTGTTCAAAAATGCTTAAGGCAAATGAAAAGCCAAGTAAGTTCGAACAGAAAGTGCATCATGTTCTCGATGGCATGACTAATCGCTACGCGAAAATCCTGAAGGCAGTCATGGCGCACCGCCCTGTTATTCTAGCATTCGCTGTCATTGTATTTGCCACTTTGCCTGTGTTGTTTAAGTTTATTCCAAGTGAACTTGCGCCATCAGAAGATAAAGGCGTGGTGATGTTGATGGGTACTGCACCATCAACCGCTAACCTCGACTACATGCAAAACACCATGAACGATGTAAATAAGATTCTGTCTGATCAGCCAGAAGTAGCATTTGCGCAGGTGTTTACTGGTGTGCCCAACTCAAACCAAGCCTTTGGTATTGCCTCTATGGTGCCTTGGAGTGAACGAGAAACTAGCCAAGCTGAAGTGGCTAAGCGTGTGGGTGATTTAGTCTCGAATGTACCAGGAATGGCAGTTACCGCATTCCAGATGCCAGAGCTACCTGGTGCCGGTTCAGGTCTACCGATTCAATTTGTTATCACAACACCAAATGCATTTGAGAGTTTGTTTACCGTTGCCACTGAAGTACTGACTGAAGTGAAATCTAGTCCAATGTTCGTCTACTCTGATCTGGATCTAAACTACGATTCAGCCACGATGAAGATCAACATCGACAAAGATAAAGCGGGTGCGTATGGCGTGACCATGCAAGATATCGGTACCACACTAAGTACCATGATGGCAGATGGCTACGTTAACCGTATCGACCTTAATGGTCGTTCATACGAGGTAATCCCTCAGGTTGAACGTAAGTATCGTCTAAACCCGGAATCGATGAATAACTACTATGTACGCTCAGCTGATGGCAATGCGGTACCACTAGGTAGCTTAATCACTATCGATGTAGTGGCAGAGCCGCGCTCATTACCCCACTTCAACCAACTTAACTCAGCAACAGTAGGTGCAGTACCGGCACCAGGTACTGCAATGGGTGATGCGGTTATTTGGTTTGAAGACGTTGCAGCAAACACGTTACCTAGCGGTTATAACCATGACTACATGGGTGAAGCGCGACAATATGTGACAGAAGGCAGTGCGCTATACGCAACATTTGGTTTGGCTTTAGCCATCATCTTCTTGGTACTTGCTATTCAATTTGAATCAGTAAAAGACCCGATTGTTATCATGGTATCTGTACCATTAGCCATTTGTGGTGCCTTGATCGCTCTGGCTTGGGGCGCGGCCACCATGAACATCTACTCGCAAGTCGGTCTGATTACTTTGGTTGGTTTGATTACCAAACACGGTATTTTGATTTGTGAGGTGGCAAAAGAAGAGCAGTTGCACAACAAGCTAAACCGAACGGAAGCGGTAATGGAAGCGGCGAAAGTACGTCTTCGTCCAATCCTAATGACCACTGCGGCAATGATTGCAGGTCTTATACCATTGATGTATGCATCTGGTGCTGGTGCAGCTCAACGCTTTAGTATCGGTATTGTAATCGTGGCAGGTTTGGCGATTGGTACTCTATTTACTCTATTCGTATTACCCGTCATCTACAGCTACTTAGCAGAAAAACATAAACCTCTACCTATATTCCTAGAGGACAAAGATCTGGAAAAGTTAGCGCGAGTTGATGAAGCAAAAGCGGCCTGCCGCGAGCTATCCAACAAAAGCTAAGCTTTGAGTTAAACTAACGTGCGTTAGTTATTAAAAGCAAAAAGGTCACTTCGGTGACCTTTTTTATTGATCTCATTTAGATGATAAACACTGCGAAACAGCCGTTTTTTTGCTTGGCAACTAGCGACATTTGCCTATCAATTACATAGAATGAGGTAAAGATACAGGAGTGTTAACACAATGTTTGACCCAAAAAAATTAGAGCAAATCGCTAAGCAGATTCATGAGTCAATGCCTCAACCAGTGAAAGACCTAGGTGCAGACGTTGACCAAAAAGTTCGCCAAGTAATCCAAGGTCAGTTAAACAAGCTCGACGTCGTTAGCCGTGAAGAATTTGACGTGCAAACTCAAGTTTTACTGCGTACCCGTCAAAAGCTAACGGAAATGGAAAAGAAACTGACTGACTTAGAAGCAAAACTAGCAGACAAGTAATGTATCTGTACGCACCAATCGCTGTGTGTAATACCAATCAAGAAAAAGGCTTACCCCTATTGGAGTAAGCCTTTTGTTTTTGTTGTGTTTACTTTATTTTGTATTTATCGACCCCAGTCTATCCGGAGTTCTTTTTTCCAAGCCTATTTTTAGACTCAAATTAAATTCTAGGATGATGCGTGCCGCTTACTAGAATAAATGAGCGCATCAGCTAACGAAATTATCCCTTAAGCATAATAGATATATTTTTATAACGCCGGAGTAAAGTTTCAGTTCAAGAAGAAGGCGCGCAATTTACACCCGTAAATGAGCACCTTCGACACCGAAATGAAGCTTTAAACCAAGTTATCAATCGCCAACGGCGATGTGCTTCATATCCGTCATATACCCACGTAGCTCTTCACCAATGTACTCCACTGGGTGGTTACGAATCGCATCATTCACCTCGATGAGACGCTGATTATCTACGTGGTTTGAAGCTTCTTGTAGACCTTTACCAATAACATCGGTATTCACTGCTGGCATGAACTTCTCACGCAGTAGCGGTGTTGCAACATTAGCGAATAGGTAATTACCGTATTCAGCGGTATCTGAAATAACAACGTTCATTTCATATAGACGCTTACGAGCGACTGTGTTAGCAATTAGCGGTAGTTCATGCAGTGATTCATAGTATGCTGACTCATCAACGATACCTGATGCTGTCATTGCTTCAAACGCTAACTCAACACCCGCACGGACCATGGCAATCATTAGGATGCCGTTATCAAAGTACTCTTGCTCTGAGATCTGAACATCGGTAGTTGGGTAGTTTTCAAATGCGGTTTCGCCAGTTTCTGCACGCCAGCCTAGTAGGTTTACATCATCATTAGCCCAATCCGCCATCATGGTGCTTGAGAACTCACCTTGAATGACGTCATCCATGTGCTTGTTATATAGCGGACGCATCAGATCTTTTAGCTCTTCTGATAGATCAAACGCTTTAATTTTTGCTGGGTTTGATAGACGGTCCATCATATGAGTGATGCCACCAAACTTAAGTGCTTCTGTTACGGTTTCCCAACCAAATTGCAGTAATTTACCGGCATAACCTGGGTCAATACCTTCTGCAACCATCTTCTCGTAACAAACGATAGAGCCTGCTTGTAGCATGCCACATAGGATAGTTTGCTCACCCATCAAGTCAGATTTAACTTCTGCAACAAATGAAGACTCTAGGCAACCTGCGCGGTGGCCCCCTGTCGCTGCTGCCCATGCTTTGGCAATATCCCAGCCTTCACCTTTTGGATCGTTCTCTGGGTGTACTGCGATAAGTGTGGGAACACCAAAACCACGTTTGTATTCTTCACGAACTTCTGTGCCTGGGCACTTAGGGGCAACCATAACAACGGTTAGGTCGTTACGAACTTGCATGCCTTCTTCAACAATGTTGAAACCGTGTGAGTAACCCAGTGCTGCGCCTTGCTTCATTAGTGGCATTACCGTTTCAACCACATTGGTATGCTGCTTGTCTGGCGTTAGGTTTACCACTAAATCTGCTTGAGGGATTAGTATTTCGTAGCTGCCTACTTCAAAACCATTTTCTTTGGCGTTTTTGTACGATTGACGCTGTTCATCAATCGCAGCTTGGCGAAGCGCATAGGCTACGTCTAAGCCAGAGTCACGCATGTTTAGACCTTGGTTAAGACCTTGCGCACCACAACCAACAATGACTACTTTCTTTCCTTTTAGGTAGTCTGCTTCTGTTGCAAACTCACTACGATCCATAAAACGACAACGACCTAGTTGGTCTAGCTGCTCACGCAAATTTAGGGTATTGAAATAGTTAGCCATTGTGGGCTCTCCTTTAAGAAATATGTCCATGTGGTCGATAGGTTTACCCATCGAATGAATTGATACTAAAACAGACAGTGAATTGCTTAAAGTGATATATTCACAATTAGTTATTGCAATAAATGCAACATGGACGTTACTTGATATGAACATTAAGAGCCTGCAACTCTTCATTCATTTATGTGAGAGTAAGAACTTTGCCAAGACGGCAGAAGCAATGCACATCAGCCCTTCGGCCCTAAGCCGACAAATACAAAAATTAGAACAAGAAACAGGACAAAACCTGTTTCTGCGCGACAATCGCAGCGTCGAATTAACACCCGCTGGTAAAAAACTACTGCCTGTAGCACTCAATATTTTAAGTGAATGGCAGAACTATAATGCGCAATTTACTGACTTTGATAACGAGCTCAAAGGCGAAATACGCCTATTTTGTTCCGTCACAGCCAGCTATAGCCATTTGCCAGAACTGATCTCTGAGTTTCGGCTACAACACCCATTTATTGAATTCAAGCTCTCGACTGGAGACCCTGCGCAAGCGATTGAAAAAGTACTCCTTGATGATGCGGATATCGCTATTGCCGCGATGCCCGATCAGCTGCCTTCTCGGATTGAATTTGAAACTATCAGCGAAATTCCACTCTCAGTGATTGCACCATCTGGTGTGAGTAACTTTGCCCAGGAGCTACAAAATGAAAAACCCAATTGGAATTTAATTCCGTTTATTGTCCCAGAAGCAGGAACAGCCAGAGAGCGCGCTAATACGTGGTTCAAAGCTATGAAAATTAAACCTAACATTTACGCTCAGGTATCAGGACATGAAGCGATTGTCAGTATGGTAGCACTTGGTTGTGGTGTGGGGATTGCACCAGATGTGGTGATCAACAATAGCCCAGTACGAGATAAAATAGAACGGCTTAAAGTTGCTCCCATTGCCCCGTTTCAATTGGGCGTGTGCTGCAAGCGATCCCAGCTTGATAACCCGTTAGTCAAGGCGTTGTGGAAAGTGGCACAAGAGAAATATATTACCCTCTAATTTCTACGACGAAAAAGTAAAAAGCCACGCAAGTGCGTGGCTTTAAAATTATTCGTTAGTCTACTTTTAGATTACACGTGAAAACTGTTGTTGGCGTGCGCGGCTTCGCAGGTATTTATCAAAACACATACAAATATTACGGATTAACAAACGTCCGCGTAATGTCACGCGAATCTCACTGTCATCAACTTCTACAAGTTCATCATCAATGAAGGTTTGTAACAACTCTAAATCTTGTGTGAAATAGCGGTTAAAATTAACTTTGAACTCTCGCTCAATAAATGTCTTGTCTAATTTAAAATTGCAAATCAACTGCTTAATTACTTCACGGCGAACCAAATCATCGCTATCTAATGAGACACCTTTCCATAAAGCATGACGCTGCTCATTCACTTGAGCGTAGTATTTCTGCAACTCTTTTTGGTTCTGTGCGTAAGCATCGCCAATCATTGATATTGCAGAAACGCCGAAACCAACTAAATCACATTCACCTTGTGTAGTGTAACCTTGGAAGTTGCGGTGCAAAATGCCATTGCGCTGCGCGACAGCCAACTCATCATCAGGTAACGCAAAATGATCCATACCGATGAATTGATAGCCAGCACCAGTTAGCGTGTCAATTGTCTGTTGTAGAATCGCCATTTTTTCAGATGGTTGCGGTAAGTCTTCATCTTTTATCTTACGCTGAGCAGCAAATAACTGCGGCATATGAGCGTAGTTAAACACTGACAAGCGACCCGGCTGCATTTCTAACACTTGTTGAAGCGTTTTCGCAAACGATTGTTGGGTTTGCTTAGGCAAGCCATAAATCAAGTCAAGATTGGTAGAGCGGAAACCTAACTCTTTTGCTCGCTTCACCATAGCAATGATAAAATCTTCATCTTGCTCACGGTTTACTAGCAATTGAACTTCTTTATTGAAGTCTTGAACACCAATACTTAGACGGTTGAAACCTTCACTGCGTAAATGATCCAGCATATCCAGTTCAATTTCACGCGGGTCAACCTCGATACTGATTTCAGCAGTCTCTTCAAAATCAAATTCACCACGTAAAATTGCCATTACACGGCTAATTTGTGCTTCTGACAAGAAGGTTGGCGTACCACCACCAAAGTGTAATTGAGTAACACGTCGCTCTTGAAGCAAGCTCGCACGAGTGCGTATTTCTAGCTCCAACGCATCCAAGTACTCATCCGCTTTATGCGCATGACGGGTGATCACTTTATTGCAGCCACAGTAGTAGCAAAGCTTATGGCAGAATGGGATGTGGATATACAACGAAAGAGGTCTATCTGGATAAGACGTACATGCCATGTCGAATTCCGCAGC
This sequence comes from Vibrio kasasachensis, assembly GCF_050337565.1. Taxonomy (NCBI): domain Bacteria; kingdom Pseudomonadati; phylum Pseudomonadota; class Gammaproteobacteria; order Vibrionales; family Vibrionaceae; genus Vibrio; species Vibrio kasasachensis. The sequence goes on from NZ_JAKJTB010000022.1 coordinate 54,621, forward strand.
CGTAAATACTTCATGGAACTCTAACGCGGTAGGGTAAGACGTGTAACGTGGACCGGAATAGTTATATTTATCCAGAACCGTTTGATCCCACTCAATTTGTTGGCTTGCTACGACTTGCTGCGACATGTGGCTCATTCCATTTTTTGACTGAAAGGTCATGGTTACATTAACGACCTATTTTGCCATAGCTTCATGGTAGAGAAACTAAAGCAAGCCGTTTTTTGAGTACAAATACTCAGAACTGATAAATTGGTCACTCACTATTAAGTGTAAGTGATCAATTCTCGGATATCAGGCTTAGTTAGGCAATCGACCTAAAGCACTTGAATATCAATTTGATTATTCAGTGGCTGCACTTGTTTTTGCAGTGCTTTCAACTCTTCAACAATCGAATCTTGAAGGCGCGACTCGGCTTTATGACGAACTAGATTTTGTTGCATGCGATCTTTCTTAGACAATGTTTGGCGGTCTTCACCTCGTACCATGTCTTTCACCACATGATACAACTCTGCAGTTGCAGGGAACGTTTTATCAAAGTCGATGCGCTCATCACCCTGAACATAATCCATAATGCAATAAACACGAATGCTGATTTCAGAGAGATCACACTGACCTTGAATACCAGCTAAACACAAAGTGTTTACGCTTTCAAAAATGTTCGCGTTGCGCTTATCAATCGCCAACTGCTGATGTCTAAGCTGCAATTCCTTTTGCTTCTTCAGTTGGAGAAGAAGGTAACCTGCGTAAGATGCCAAGGCGAGAACAATAATGCCACCAGCAATGGCTAACAAGGTTACATTCATACCTGGCTGTTATCCTTTAAATTGATTGAGATCTAAAGATTCAAATTGAGACAACAAATCATCATCTGATGATTGTTTTTTCTTTGCTTGTTTTGCAACTACGTGCGTCTCTGGCTCTTCGAAATCATCCTCATCAGCTTCTAGATCTTCTTCATAAATACCTAATTGCTTCATCAGCACTTCGATGCGAGCCAATTTCTCATCTACGTACTTCTGTAGACCCGCACCAAGGTTTTCACCTTCATCAATACGGTCCAGTAATACGTTAAGTTGCGCGTCAGTTTCTAACATCTCTAGCTCTTTTTCAGCATTGATGCGACGTTCAACTTTAGTTGGTTTTTTCACAGCTTCTACGATCAGCGGAATTTTCTTCTTGCTGCCTAAGCGTGGGTCTCGGTTTTGTGATGCCACAGAACCTTTCTGCGACTTAACTTCCGCATTGCGAGAACCGGTTTTTAAACCTTTACGCTTTTTGTCTCTTTTAAGCTGGCGACCGTCTACATCTGACTGGGTACGGTTACGCACAACGATAACGTCGGCAGTGCCGCCGCCTGATCTACTTTTTTTGTTACGGCTCATTACTGGGCTTTCCTCAGTAAAATTATATCTGTTCCTACAAATTCTAGTTCGAGCTTATCCCGCTCTGCCAAGTACTCAAACGTTGCATGACTAAAAAATATCACATGAGTAATATCATTTTTATAGTGCCACGTTGCAAACGCCTCAACATCGATAACCATCTTGGTCATAATACCAAGCCAGCCACCGGGCTTAACTAAATTCAACCATTGCTGCCACACCTTATCAGGTCGGTACAGATGCTCTATTACCTCTGTGGCAGTAACAAAGTCATACTCTTCATCCAATACCGACACTTCTTGGTGGTAATAGATATCGTACAACTCCATAGCATGCCCCTGTTCTTCCAACATTAATGATAATGTTGGTCCAGGACCACAACCAAAATCTAACCCTTGAGAATTAGGCGAAATGCGCTGACAAATCGGCTCTGCCATACGAGACAAAAAGCGGCGATAACCAGCATCACTAGGATCGTTTTCATGTAGATCATAGTGTGCTTTTTCTGCCTGCGCATCTAAGCGTTGCGCTGGGTCAACAAACACCAGCGCACAATTCGAACACTCTAAATACTGACGGAGCTTATCTTCAAAGTAATGATGGGTGTCATTGCTTTGACAAAGCGGACAGTCGTGCATCGATACATCCTCCACAGGGGATGCGAAACATACCAGAAACTGCTCTTAGAGTGGAGCACTATTGTGCAAATAATCATCAAATCGGTAAAAATAGATATAAAAAAAGCGATAGATTGACTATCGCTTTCTAAATGCCATGATGGCGAAACTGGGTTGCGCAAAATTTGCACTCCAAATTTCCTTTTGTTTTTTGAGCTTTCCCTGCCAAAAAGGTTTTGTTCGTCATCATCCTAATGAATTTTAGCTTTCCTTCTACATCCTGTAGATGGGCTATTCCTTAGCCTGGTCCATAATCTGTCTAAACCATCAGACGAGTAAACCATCCTTGTTTATGTAAGCCTCCTGCCTACGAGCAGTCCTTTTACCATCTACCAAGTAATCCTTACTTGCATCCATGGAGACTATCCTAGTCTATTGTCCTGCACCACCTCGTGTGGATGTAGATACTTTACGATCAGGAGCTTAATAAACAATAACCCTCGTTAAAAAAAACAGATTAAATAGCAACCATATGCCTAACGGTTTGTTTTAACGTCCATTTTAATAAACGGTACTTATTTCACAGCTATATGAATGGCAAATGTCTTACAAAGAATAGAGCAAAATAGGAGGAGGGAGTGTATTGTCTAATGTGAGCTGGTTCATGAAAATTGCAGGAAAACAAAAAGCCATGTCACAAGACATGGCTTTGGAAAGCTGACTGGAAGAGTGTTGTTTAGTGAAGACCACCAACGTACTTCGACAGCACATCGATATCTTCGTCAGTTAACTTCTTGGCAACATCACGCATCATTTCATTCATGTCGTTACCACGATTACCGTCTCTGAATTTCTCCAGCTGCAGTTTAATGTAATCAGCATGCTGGCCTGAGATCTTAGGGAATCCAGATAACTCTGTGCCGTTACCTCGCGGACCATGACATGCAATACATGCCGTTAAACCCCGCTCAGCATCACCGGCGGCATAAAGCGCTTTACCTTGCTCTACCACATCTTCTGGTGTTGTATTATGAGCAAGCGGTAATGAAGCGTAATACGCAGCTAAATCTGCCATATCTTGTTCATTCAGCGGCATTGCCATACCGCTCATAACTGGGTCATAGCGACCCTGTTTACCACCACTCGTCATCCCGAGTTTTAGGTCTTTCAGCTGCTTCTCAATATATTTCGCATGCTGACCGGCCAATGAAGGATACATTCCAAGTAAGCTATTGCCGTCTGCCCCATGACACGCAACACAAGTTTGAGATTTTGCTTTACCAGCTTCTATGCTGCCTTGGGCCCATGCGGAGCAGCTGGCCAAAAGACTCACAATTAGCACTAATTTCTTCATGACATTCCATTATAATTATCAAGCTTCCAGTACCACTCTACATTGCCACTCATGGTACAATAGGCGACCTCATGCCGAGTACGGTTATTTTACACAAATTCACAAAAAAGTAATCAATTGACTACACAAAGTCGAGATGGAGTTAACAGTGAGCGTAAAAATTAATTACCAAAACACCCATTTCATCACAAGTGCACCTGACATTCGTCATTTGCCAGAGGATGAGGGGATTGAAATTGCGTTCGCCGGACGCTCCAATGCGGGTAAGTCGAGCTCTCTAAATCGACTGGCCAACCAAAAAGGTTTAGCTAAAACCAGTAAAACTCCGGGTCGAACTCAGCTTATCAATCTATTTAAAGTGACGGAAGGCTGTCATATCGTCGATCTACCAGGATACGGCTTTGCTCAAGTACCACTTGAAATGAAGAAAAAGTGGCAAAAATCTTTAGGTGAATATCTACAAAAGCGCCAGTGCTTAAAAGGCTTGGTGGTGTTAATGGATATTCGTCACCCAATGAAAGATCTAGACCAACAGTTGATCTACTGGGCTGTCGATAGCGGCATTCCTGTTCAAGTGCTACTAACTAAGGCTGACAAACTAAAGAGTGGTGCGCGTAAAGCTCAGCTAACTAAAGTTCGTGAAGACGCTAAAGGCTTTGGTGGAACCGTCCAAGTTGATGTTTTCTCAACACTAAAAGGCTTAGGGGTTGATGTACTGCGCAATAAGCTAGACGAATGGTATGCTCCTGTTTTTGCACACCTTGCTGAGGAAGAAAACGATTCAGAAATAAAAACTGATATCGATAGCGAATAGCATCGCCTATTTCCTCAAAGAGCCTCGCCATGTGCGGGGCTTTTTTGTAGCTAGCAACTATAAGCGTTTATTCTTTGTGCGAAATAATAGAAGTTTAATGAAGGAATATTACATATTTGTGTAATTGGACGTTTTACTGCAGCAATAATAGTGAGAATAAAATTAAGAGTTAGCCGAAATAATGACTTGGGATTTGTATTGAAAAGTAAGGTTATTGTTTATTCTTTACCACAAGAAAAAACGCCCCAGCCAAATGCTGGCTGGGGCGGCTGAATTAGCCTAATCCAATAACGTGAAACAAAAGGTCTGAAAGATAGAACATCTTACCTCTGTACCCTACGCAATTAATGTACAACAATTGGTCATAAATTCAAAGTAATTTTGTAGGTTATTTTCATAATTCTATTGGTTAGCGACAAAACACCATCCCGAACTCATTCTTTTTTAACGACAAAAAAAAGCCAGCGTTTGTGCGCTGGCTCATGTTAAAACTCAGTTTTAGCTCATTTTTTACCTAATGAGCCTGCTCCCAGTTATCACCGCGACCAACTTCTGCAATTAGCGGTACTTTCAACTGAGCTGCAGCCTCCATCAATTGTTGTACTTTAATTTCAGTTTCGGCTAAAGATGACTCTTCCACTTCAAAAACCAATTCATCGTGCACTTGCATTAACAACTTAACACGACCATCGCCTTCTTTTTCAATCCACTCATCAACAAGTAGCATCGCTTTCTTGATGATATCTGCCGCAGTCCCCTGCATCGGTGCATTGATTGCTGCACGTTCAGCCGCTTTACGACGCATGCCATTACGTGACGTAATTTCTGGTAAGTATAAACGACGACCAAATATGGTTTCGACATAGCCATTTTCAGCAGCGGTACTACGTGTATCTTCCATGTACTGTAATACGCCGGGATAACGTTCGAAATATTTGTTCATGTACTCTTGCGCTTCACCACGTGAAATGCCGAGTTGTTTAGCCAAACCAAACGCACTCATTCCATAGATCAAACCGAAGTTAACGGCTTTAGCACGACGGCGCTGCTCTGACGTCACTTGATCGATACTGACACTCATGATTTCCGCAGCCGTTGCAGTATGAATATCTTTGCCTTCTCGGAAGGCATCCAGCAATGTTTTATCATCAGAAAGATGCGCCATAATGCGCAATTCAATTTGAGAGTAATCGACAGCCATGATCTTGTAACCATGCGGCGCAACAAATGCCTGACGGATACGACGCCCTTCCTCATTACGAATAGGGATATTCTGTAAGTTTGGATCGGTCGATGACAAGCGACCCGTCGCGGTTACCGCTTGATGATAAGAAGTATGAACACGCCCTGTTTCTGAGTTAATCATCTTCGGCAGTTTATCGGTATAGGTCGATTTCAACTTAGCAAGACCACGGTACTCTAAGATCAACTTAGGTAATGGATAATCGAGCGCTAACTCTTGTAGCACTTCTTCGTTTGTAGATGGAGTACCAGACGGTGTCTTTTTCACCACAGGAAGTCCCATTTTTTCAAACAAAATGGCTTGTAGCTGTTTCGGTGAGTTCATATTGAACTCTTGCTCAGCAAGCACATAAGCTTTCTGCTCTAACTCATCCAAGCGTACTGCAATTTCTTGTGATTGCGCTGACAACATCATGTCATCGATCAATACACCAGTGCGCTCGATGCGTGATAGAACCGGTACCAATGGTATTTCAATTTCTTGGTAGATAGCATTGAGATTTTCATCTTGCTGCAGTTTTTCATTCAAGCGGTTATGTAGACGCAAAGTCACATCTGCATCTTCGGCTGCGTACGGGGATGCTTGCTCAAGATCGATTTGGTTAAATGTCAGTTGTTTTTTGCCTTTGCCAGCAATTTGCTCAAAGGAAATACAACTATGTTGTAGGAAACGTAATGCAAGGCTATCCATACCATGCTTGCCGCCAACGCTGTTAAATACGTAAGAGGCCAACATGGTATCAAACTTAATTCCGCGCATGTTAATGCCGTAACGAGCTAAAACACTGGCGTCATATTTCAGATTTTGCCCCACCTTCGCTTGGCTAGCATCTTCCAAAATCGGTTTTAACTGCGCGAGCACCCAATCGCGGTCAAGCTGCTCTGGTGCATCAAGATAATCATGGGCAACCGGAACATAAGCCGCTACACCCTCTTCTGTTGCAAACGACAGACCAACCAAATTCGCAACCATATAATCAAGACTGTCTGTTTCAGTATCAAACGCGAATACTTCAGCTGCCTTTAGCTTTTCTAGCCATTGACTAAACGTCTCTTGATCGAGAATGGTTTGATACTGACTGCGATCAATGGTTACTGCCGCTGTATTTATTTCAACTGGGCTTGCTGATGATACAGCGGATGCTGAAGACTTTTCAGCCGCTTCAACCACGCCTGTTCCACCTTCGAGTAGATCATTGAGCCATGATTTAAACACCAACTGACCAAATAGCTTAATCATCTCATCTTTATTTGGATCTGCTTTGATAAGCTCTTGTGGCTTAAACTCCATTTCGACATCAAGTTTGATCGTCGCAAGTTGGTATGAAAGCAGTGCTTTTTCTTTGTTCTCGACTAATTTTTTTGCCATGGTTTTCGAACCACGAAAGCCAAGCGGAGCAATGTCATCTAGATTGTCGAATAACTTATCTAAACCACCAATGCCTTGCAGTAACGCCGTCGCTGTTTTGTCTCCTACACCAGGTACGCCCGGGATGTTATCGACTTTATCGCCCATCAACGCAAGGTAGTCGATGATTAACTCTGGTGGAATACCAAATTTCTCAATCACACCTTCGCGATCCATCACTACGTTTGTCATGGTGTTGATCAAGGTAACATTGTCATCAACCAGTTGTGCCATGTCTTTGTCACCTGTACTGATCAGAACAGGTATACCTTGTTGCGATGCTTGAGAGGCCAAAGTACCGATTACATCATCCGCTTCAACACCCGAAATGGAGATCAATGGTAGCCCCATAGCACGAATCACGTCATACAATGGCTCAATTTGGCAACGCAAATTATCGGGCATTGGCGGGCGATTAGCTTTGTATTCAGAATACATATCATCACGAAAGGTTTTTCCTTTTGCATCAAACACTACCGCAATACGCTCTGAAGCAAATTGGCGCATCATGCTACGTAGCATGTTAACAACGCCATACACCGCATTAGTCTGAATATCACCATTGCTCATGGTTTCAGGGTACGCATGAAATGCACGGTATAGATAAGAGGAGCCATCGATCAGAATTAGTGGATTATCTGGAATGCGAGCCATAGTCTTTTAGGTTCCAAAGAGAAAGCAAATTAGATCCGCTTAGGATGCCACGACTGCGTCAGTGATGCCATGCAAAGTCTGTGATGTCTCTTGCGACATTTGTCGATTAAGACTTCACATCACGATCAGCATTGTGGATAACTCTGTTTATAATAATTATTCACCGATATTGACATCGGTCACACTTTTGATTTTTTGTGAATTAACCCACTGAATATAAAGGACAAAAGAAAAGATCGATCATGATAGATGCGATCTGAAAACGATCCTTGATTGTGGAAAAGACTATTGGTGTCCTTTTGTTCAAGGACAAATAAAAGACATAAAAAAAGCGACATCTTTCGATGTCGCCTAGCAAAAAAGGGTCAAAGCATTTCATGTAAAACATGCCGCTTTACCATAAAGCTATAAATTACACTGGAAGCAATGTGAGCAATGTCGTGTCAAAAGAAGTTGTGCAAGTTCAAGTAATTCAGCATCGCTACTAAATTCAATGGGTTGAATTTGTTAGCTAAACATCCTTGTGAACTTCTTCATTCCCTAAGACAAGATTGATAATAATGATTCTCATTTGCATAGTCAACCACTAAATGAGAAGAAGTCTCATTTATTTTTACATTGTTTTAATGAAATGAATTCTTGATTCACAAAGATCAGGTTTTTGCTCAACGCTTTCAATTAGATAACCATTTTTTATCAACAACCTCAGCATCGATGTAAACCGATTCCGCGATTTTACTTTGGTCACACGGTAGCCCTGCTCGAATACCCAAGCTTCTTGATCTTTTAGTAACTGCTGCGCAATGCCTTTACCACGCATAACCGGTGACACACCACCAAACCAACTATAAAAAGTATGCGGATCTAACTCATAGCCAATCTTAAATCCGATGATCTTGCCTTGCTCTTCTGCTACGAGTATTAACGAACGCTTGCCCATCAAGCGCTCTGACAGTGTGACTACACTCTCTTTATGGATAAATTCATTAATCGCCTCTACCGCTTCTATGCACTCTTCGAGTGTACCTTGACGAACTACCACACTCATTTTTATTTCCTTGGGGTAAATATTGTCATCAAAAAAGGTCGGCAAAGCCGACCTTTTTCATTTACATTGCACTAAACCTAGTCGTGATCACGTAAGTATTCGGCTGCTTTACCGGTATCTTCAGCCAACCATTGCGCCACGTCTTTAGCAAAATAAGTCAAAATGCCATCAGCACCAGCCCGTTTAAAGCAAAGCAGCGATTCCATTACTGTTTCACGTTCTTTTAGCCAACCGTTCTGTATAGCAGCTTTATGCATGGCATACTCACCTGATACTTGGTAAGCAAATGTAGGTACTTTCAGCTCAGACTTAACACGGCGTACCAAATCTAGGTATGGCATACCCGGTTTCACCATAACCATATCCGCACCTTCGTTGATATCCATCGCCACTTCGTGCAATGCTTCATCACTATTAGCCGGATCCATTTGGTAGTTTTTCTTATTGCCACCTTTTAAGTTTGATGCTGAACCCACTGCATCACGGAATGGCCCATAATAGCTTGATGCATATTTCGCTGAGTAAGCCATAATCTGTGTATTGATATGACCAGCCTCTTCCAGCGCTTCACGAATCGCGCCAATGCGACCATCCATCATATCCGATGGCGCCACAACATCGGCACCAGCTTCTGCGTGAGATAATGCCTGCTTGATCAGAACTTCTGTTGTTTCATCATTGAGTACATAGCCTTCCTCATCGATGATGCCATCTTGACCATGAGTAGTGAATGGATCTAATGCAATGTCAGTAATTACACCGATTTCTGGCACATGCTCTTTTAATGCGCGCACAGTGCGTTGCACCAATCCTTCGGCATTATAAGCTTCTGCTGCACATAAGCTTTTAGCATCTTGATTAACAACAGGGAATAGAGCGATTGCTGGTACACCAAGCTGTGCGAGGTACTGTGCTTCCTCTAGCAGCAAATCAATCGACAGACGTTCAATGCCCGGCATTGACTCAATTTGCTCACGACGATCTTTGCCCATCAATACAAACATTGGATAAATCAAATCGTTTACTGACAATTGATTTTCAGCCATAAGACGACGGCTAAAGTCATGTTTACGCATACGACGCATGCGACGAGCAGGAAATTGACCTTGAATGGAAACTGACACTCTATTCTCCTCGAATCTGGTGATAGTGCTGCATAGAATCATATCACTCTGACGCCTTCACGCTAGCGGCAATAATGAAAATTGCAAAAAATGACCTCAGGTTCACACTGCCGTATACTCATGCCATCCATTTAAAATGAGTACTATCATGATCGATACCCATGCGCATATTTACGCGAGCGAATTTGATAACGATCGCGAGCAAGTGGTTCAACGCGCTCTATCCCAAGGCATTGATACCATCTTACTACCGAATATTGACCTTGAATCTATTGAGCCGATGCTCGCAACTGAAGCTGCCTACCCACAAATTTGCCGTTCAATGATGGGTCTACACCCTTGTTATGTGGACGGGAACGTTGAGCAAACACTGGCGACTATTCATAACTGGTTTAGCAAACATTCGTTTATCGCAGTAGGTGAAATTGGTATCGACCTGTACTGGGACAAAACATACAAAACCGAGCAAGAGTATGCATTTATTACCCAGCTTAATTGGGCTAAAGAAATGCAGTTGCCTGTGGTCATCCACACCCGAGATTCAATTCAAGAGACCTTGGCATTGCTGCGCAAGGAGCAAGACGGATCATTGAGCGGTGTATTCCACTGTTTTGGTGGCAGTGTAGAAGAAGCAAAAGCAATTAACGATCTTGGTTTTCACTTGGGGCTTGGTGGTGTTTCAACCTTTAAGAATGGCGGAATGGATCAAGTGATCCCACACCTTGATATGAACTATGTATTACTCGAAACCGACTGCCCTTACCTTGCTCCTGTACCTCATCGAGGTAAGCGTAATGAGCCTGCTTACGCCTCACTGGTGGCGCACAAAATAGCCGAACTAAAAGTTCAAACTGTCGAGAGTATCATTCAAATAACAGATAAAAATGCGACCAAACTGTTTAATTTATGAAATAAATCAGCATTAAATTGACATAAAATCATCAGAATGTGATCTATGCCGCGACTATCACTTTAAACTGTGAGCTCACTAGTTTAATATGCGTATCAACTCTTATACAAGGTGCTTGATATGTGTGACCACTCAAAACACTTACAGAGACTGCACCGTACGTTTTGGCAAAAACTTTTTGGTATCAAAGAAATCTATCAATGCTCGCAATGCGGACATATTATTAAGATAAAGTAGATACCCACTCATCGTATGATGCGTTTTGAAATAGAAAAGGCTTGCCTATGGGCAAGCCTTTTCTATTTCAAAACAAAAATTATCCTCACGCTATATCTACTATTCCTCTTCGTCAATTTCATCCTTACGAACATAGAATTTAGCAAAGAACAATCCGACCTCAAACAAGATACACATCGGAATGGCAAGCAAAGTCTGCGAAATCATATCCGGTGGTGTAAGCAACATACCGATTACAAATGCGACCACCACAATGTAAGGGCGCTTTTCACGTAAGCTGTCAGGCGTTGTTGCACCAGTCCAGCAAAGTAGAATAATTGCCACTGGTACTTCAAACGCAATACCAAATGCTAGAAATAACGCTAATACGAAGTCTAAATAGCTGGAGATATCGGTAGCAAACTCAACCCCACCGAGTGAGATTGCGGTAAAGAAACCAAATACCAGAGGAAAAACCACATAGTAAGCAAATGCGACACCGGTATAAAACAGTAATGAGCTAGAGAACATCAACGGCATGATTAGCCGACGTTCGTGCTTATATAACCCCGGTGCGACAAACGACCACACCTGATGCAGGATAAATGGCACAGCAACGAAAACCGAAGCAATTAGTGTCAGCTTTAATGGCGTGAAAAATGGCGACGCTACATCAGTAGCAATCATTGTTGCCCCTTCAGGCAACTTATCTAGTAGTGGTTTTGAAACAAACTCGTAGATTTCGTTTGAAAAATAGATCAAGCCAACAAAGACCACCAATATAGCAAGAATAGCGCGCAATAGGCGGTTTCTCAGCTCAAGAAGGTGGCTAATTAAAGGTTGTGTCTGCTCGACAGAGGACATATCAAACCTCATTAAAAAAGATCAAAGAAGAGCCGCACATTAGATGCAGCTCCTCACGATGAGACTATTCGGCTTTCTTATCTGCAGTGGTACTTGTCTCAGATGAAAGTGGCATAGATTCCACTTCGACTTGACTTGTCTCTGTAGCCTTTTGAGCATAGGGACGCTGTACCTCTTGCGCCGCTTTTTTAAGTTCATCCACCGAAGACTTCAACTCTGGGGATAGATCTTCCATTCCCATCTGTTCAGCTTTACGTAGATTCTCTTGTAGCTCTTGTACCTTAAGCTCGTGACTGATTTCATCTTTCACACTGTTTGCCATGCTTTTAGCTGACGAAACAAACCGTGAAACACTACGAATCGCATGTGGCAAGCGTTCAGGACCAAGTACTACGAGTGCGACGACAGATATTAATACCAGTTCCCAAAAACCGATATCAAACACGTATTATGCCTGCTCTTTGTCTTTCTTAGTTTCAGCAGTAGCTTCCGTAGCGTCTGTCTTCTGCTGCTCTAGGTTTTTAGGTTCAAAATCAGCGTCTTTCTTTTCTTGCTGCGCTTCTTCATCACTCATCGCTTTCTTAAAGCCTTTCACTGCACTGCCTAAGTCACCACCAATGTTACGTAGCTTCTTGGTACCAAACAGTAAAACAACAATCACAGCAACAATGAGAAGTTGCCAAATACTAATACCACCCATTACTTTTACCTCGGGTTCTATTAAACAAAGTTATCGTTAAAGTCTAACGCCTATCGGCGATAAGCTCGCCAACTGAACACCCAAAATGTGACACCTACTATAGCGCCACATGTCGATAGCTGTTCATAAGTGTTGTTAGCCAATATTGCCGAGCATACGACTAATGTGGCGCCAACACCAAATAAAAATTTTCCAGTTGCCTGCTGACGCTTCGATGAGCGGTAGCCTTGATAGAGTTGATCCATGCGCTGATTAAGCGCTTTGCCCTGCTTTAAACTATCATAAAGCAGCTCTGGTAACTCTGGCAGCTTCTCTGCCCAAAACGGCGCACGGTCTTTCACTGCGTCAATCACCGCTTGCGGTCCAACCTGCTTCATCATCCATTTCTCTAGGAATGGCTTGGCGGTTTCCCATAAATCTAGCTGAGGATATAACTGACGACCCAAACCTTCAACATACAACAAGGTCTTTTGCAGCAGCACTAGCTGAGGCTGCACTTCCATTTCAAATCGGCGCGCAGTATTAAACAAGTTAAGCAGCACATGACCAAATGAAATTTCACACAGTGGTTTAGCAAAAATTGGTTCACAAACAATGCGAATGGCAAATTCAAACTCATCTATGTTGGTTTCACGTGGAACCCAACCTGATTCAACATGTAATTCAGCTACACGGCGATAATCGCGATTAAAAAAAGCTAAAAAGTTTTCCGCAAGATAGCGCTTATCATCACTATTTAGTGTTCCGACAATACCGCAATCGAGACCAATCCACATTGGGTTTTCTGGATGTTCAGGCTTAACAAACACATTGCCGGGGTGCATGTCTGCGTGGAAGAAGCTATCACGAAATACTTGGGTAAAGAACACACTCACACCACGCTCCGCAAGAAGCTTCATGTTGGTGCCATTTGCCTTCAATCCTTCAATATCAGAAACTTGAAAACCGTAGATTCGCTCTGAAACCATCAAGCTTTTACTACTAAACTCCGGATAAACTTCCGGTACGTATAGCTCTTCACTGCCTTCAAAGTTTCGACGTAGCTGAATTGCGTTTGCCGCCTCTCGTCTTAAGTCTAGCTCATCCAGTAAAGTCTTCTCATAGTCACGTACGACCTCGACTGGTTTTAAGCGGCGAGTTTCAGGTAAAGCTTTCGCAACAATACGCGCCATCCGATGCATCAACTTAAGATCGGCATCAATCATAGGACGAATATCAGGACGAATTACCTTTAAAACAACCTCTTGCCCGCTCTCTTTTAGACAAGCAGTGTGGACTTGCGCGACAGAAGCGGATGCCAGTGGTTTGATAGCAAAGTCGGTAAACCAATTATCTAATGGTCCGCCTAACGCTTTTTCCATCTGCTGTTTTGCTAACTCGCCATCAAATGGCGCGACTTGGTCTTGCAGTAAAGCAAGTGGGTCGGCGATATGCGGCGGGAAAAGATCGCGACGTGTCGACATCATTTGGCCAAACTTGATCCACACAGGACCGAGTTCCTGCAGCGCTAAACGTAAACGCTCGCCAAGATCTTGGTCTGCATGTTGATTTTTGATCCAAAACAGGGCTTTACGAGCCAACAGCGGCGCTTTGGTCAGTTGATGATCGGGTAATAACTCATCCAACCCATATTCGAGCTGAACTTTTATAATGCGGTATAGGCGACGAAGTTCAGATGGCGTCATGCGCGCTCCATCAATTGATTAAATTTGACTTCCAGACGCGCCGCTTGGCTTTTTACATCATCCACCTGATCACAAAAGTAAACGATCTCTAAAGGTGCGGGAGTGAGTTTCCACTCTTCGGTGATCACTTGCCCCAAGTGGTTTTGATGTTTTTTCGCTTTTGATTTTACGAACTGGCTTAAGTTTGTTGCTCCTGCAACTAGTGAGTGAGCAATCACATCACCTGTAACTCGAGATAACCATTCTTCCATGTCTGGTTTGCAATCTGTCATCAATTGGGCAAATTTCTGAGCCAATTGAATATCCCCCTCTAAAACCAACTTATCTTGTTTAATTAGCTTGGTAATATTGGCTTGCTCACGCAATTCTGGCAGCACCGAAAGATTCAACGATAGATAGCAATCAGGTTCATCTTCGTAATTCGCCAAAACATCTATCTGTTGGCTAAATACAAACGTCAGTGTTTTATTGACTTCTTTTAGGTGAACTTGAATAACTTGCCCTTTTAACCGAGTAAGACGACGACCCAACTCAGGATCGTCTTGAATCAGTGTATTGAGCGTCGTTTCAATAACGGCTGTCACTAATGGTTCGAATGGCATATCTACCCTTTTAGAACTTGTAACCACGATGCAACGCAACTATACCGCCAGTAAGGTTGTAATAATTGGTTTGCTCAAAGCCCGCTTCATTCATCATGCTCTCCAAGGTTTCTTGATCTGGGTGCATGCGAATTGACTCAGCAAGGTAACGGTAGCTCTCAGCATCGTTTGCCACAAGCGAACCAATTTTTGGTAGCAAGTGGAACGAGTATGCATCGTAAATTTTTGAAAGTGGCTTGAGCACGGGTTTTGAAAACTCGAGCACCAATAAACGGCCACCCGGCTTTAACACGCGGAACATAGAACGTAAGGCTTTGTCTTTATCCGTCACGTTACGCAGGCAGAAACTGATCGTGATGATGTCAAAATGATTATCGGGGAATGGTAACTCTTCGGCGTTTGCTTGTACGTAATGTACGTTTCCAACAATGCCAATATCTCGCAGCTTATCACGGCCCACATTCAACATTGAGTTGTTGATGTCCGCTAATACAACGCGCCCAGTATCACCAACGATACGTGAAAACTTTGCGGTAAGGTCGCCTGTACCACCGCCAAGGTCAAGCACATGTTGACCGGGACGAGCACCGCTACAATCAATAGTGAAGCGCTTCCATAAACGGTGCACACCACCCGACATTAAATCGTTCATAATGTCGTACTTTGCCGCTACCGAATGAAAGACTTGAGCAACTTTTGCTACTTTTTCTTCTTTGGCTACGGTAGTGAAACCGAAATGGGTGGTTTCTGCTGTTTCTAAAGCTGTATTTGATTGCACACTTGTATCCGTCATTGTGATTCCTCGTCGAGCAACTCGGTATAACTCTTAATACATAATTGGTTTGAGTTGCGGTCGATTAGTTTACTTTATCCTCACTCGGATGTCTTTCTAACTGCGATGGATTTTCCGCCATATATTCATTTTCTGTTCCATCTTGTCCATTAGCCAGATCAGCCATGGCTGGAGAGATTGGACGCTTCACTTCAACCCCAAGCTGTTTGAAGCTTTCCGCTTGGCGAATTACATTGCCACGCCCTGTTGCCAGCTTGTTCATTGCCCCTTGATAATTTTGATTTGCTTTATCTAATGCTGAACCAAGCCCTTCCATATCCTCAACAAACAAACGCAGTTTGTCGTACAGCTTACTGGCTCGTTCGGCAATAATCTGTGCATTTTGATTTTGACGATCGTTGCGCCAAAGGTTATCAATCGTGCGTAGTGCCACCAGCAAAGTGGTAGGACTCACTAAAATAATGTTTTGCTCCATTGCATCTTTGACCAAGCTTGGATCAGCTTGAATAGCCACTTGAAACGCTGGCTCAACAGGAATAAACATCAACACGTAATCAAGGCTACGAATGCCTTTCAATTGATGATAATCCTTACTGCTTAAGCCTTTAATATGATTACGCATCGCCAATAAATGATCACTCAGTGCACGCGCTCGGTCATGATCAGTTTCTGCATTAAAATAACGTTCATAAGCGACCAACACCATTTTTGAGTCAATCACTACCTGTTTGTCTTGCGGTAAGTGAACAATGACATCCGGCTGGTAACGTTTACCCGCTTCATTTTGCAGACTCACTTGTGTTTGATATTCATGCCCTTCACGCAAACCTGATTCTGCTAATACTCGCGCCAATACCACTTCGCCCCAGTTACCTTGCTGCTTGTTATCACCCTTCAAAGCTTGAGTAAGATTGACAGCATCACGTGTCATTTGCTCATTCAAACGCTGTAAGCTCTTAAGCTCATGAACCAGAGTATGCCGTTCTTTGGCTTCCAAATTGAAGCTATCATTAACTTGCCTTTTGAAACCTTCTAGTTGCTCCTTAAGAGGGCTGAGCAAACCCTCCAAGCTTTGGCGATTTTGCTGATCTACCTTTGCCGTTTTTTCTTCAAACAGCTGGTTAGCCAAATGCTCAAATTGCTGCTTTAAGCGGTCTTCTGCTTTTTCCAATAATTGCAGTTTCTCTTGGCTGGCTAATTGCGCCTGTTGGTGGCGAGCTTCTTGCTCTCGCAATTGGGCTTCCAATTGCGATTTCTGTTCTCGCACATGATTCAGCTCGTCGCCATATTGCTGACGTTCTTGTTTCACGGTCTCGAAGTAGCGTAGCTTCTCCATCACCGCCATAAATTTTCCGTGGGATTGCTTTAGCTCGTAAGCTGCTTTATCACGCTCTTCATCAAGCTCATCAAGCTCTTGCTTTGATTCAACAAGCGATTGTTTCAACTGATTTATTTGAGAGTGAGCCAATTGTCGATTGGATTCTAATTGTTGCTCTAGGAGCTGACTCTCAAGAGTCAATTTTTGCTTTACCCACCAACCAACAGCTATGCCACTCAGCGCTGCACCACCAAAGGCACTAAACAACATACTTTGATTCTCAATAATCCATTGCATAATAAGGCGTTGACTCTTTTCTATAGCGTAAAAATAATGGTATTTCACCACTGGATAAATGTCCAGTTTGTCGGCTAGATAATCAGCAGATACACTTAGCCTCCCGTACACTGTGCCACTGGTTTTCC
Organism: Vibrio kasasachensis; assembly: GCF_050337565.1. Taxonomy (NCBI): domain Bacteria; kingdom Pseudomonadati; phylum Pseudomonadota; class Gammaproteobacteria; order Vibrionales; family Vibrionaceae; genus Vibrio; species Vibrio kasasachensis. Next base: position 71,777 of record NZ_JAKJTB010000022.1, read on the forward strand.
GTGTGCGTTTTTGCTTGCTAAATAAAGGAATACTATGAACGAGCGCCGCGCCTTAGGTTTTGGTTTATCAGCCGTTTTGCTTTGGTCTACCGTCGCAACCGCTTTTAAGCTTACCCTTGCCGAATTCACTCCAATTCAAATGCTAACCATTGCCAGCATTGTCTCTGCTGTTATTCTGATCGTTATTTGTGGCGTACAGGGTAAGCTGAACTCTTTATCCGCTGTTTTTCTCTCTAATCCCTGGTATTACTTACTTCTTGGGCTTATCAACCCCTTAGCTTATTACATCATCTTGTTTAAAGCCTACGACTTGCTGCCAGCTTCTCAGGCGCAAGCCATCAACTACAGCTGGGCAATCACTCTAACTTTAATGGCATCGTTCTTTCTTGGCCAAAAGATTAGAAAACAAGATTGGATCGCCTGCATACTGAGCTACTTTGGTGTTGTCGTGATTGCAACGAAGGGCGATATTTTGGGGCTGAATTTTGAAAGCCCGTTAGGCGTGGGATTAGCACTGCTCTCTACTCTGCTATGGGCTGGTTATTGGATTTTAAATGCCAAAAACAAAGCAGATCCCGTGGTTGGTGTACTGTTAGGCTTTTTAGTCGCAATCCCTTTTGCCATCGCGATCAGCATTTGGGAAGGTGCTAACTGGAGCCAAATCAGCCCCTCAGGTTGGCTGGCCGTCACCTATGTTGGCTTATTTGAAATGGGCGTGACGTTTGTGTTGTGGCTCAGTGCATTGAAGCTGACTCAAAACACCGCTCGCATCAGTAATCTGATTTTTGCGTCGCCATTTATCTCGTTAATCTTATTGGCAACCATTATTGGTGAAAGTATTCACCCCACAACCTTGATAGGTTTGGTGCTGATTATTGCTGGTTTAGTCATTCAACAGATTAAATTTAAAAACAAACAGCAACTCACCACTTTATAATCACTACAAATAATAAAGGGCGCTTAAAGCGCCCTTTCATTTTCAAATTAAATTAGACATGTTGCCCAGCAGCAAAACCCGAGCTCCAACACCATTGGAAGTTGTAACCACCTAACCAACCAGTTACATCCATCACTTCACCAATAAAGAACATACCTTGTACTTGCTTACATTCCATTGTTTTAGAAGATAGATAATCAGTATCCACACCACCGAGAGTAACTTCGGCCGTGCGGTAACCTTCAGTTCCATTTGGCGCAATGCCCCAATTTTCTAGATATTGCGTTACTTGCTGAAGCTGTTTTTCATTAAACTGTTTCAGTGGTTTATCTGTTAGCTCTTTACGCTCAATCATGACTTCAACTAATCGCTTTGGCAGCACTTTCGCCAAAGTATTCTTTAAGCTTTGATTCGGGTGCTTCTCACGTGAAACAATAAGCAGTTCATCGACATCCGCTTCTGGCACTAGGTTGATCGTTACCGATTGCCCCGCCTTCCAGAACGATGAAATTTGCAGAACAGCAGGTCCCGATAAACCTCGGTGGGTGAACAGCAATGCTTCTTTAAATACCGTTCCATTTTGAGCCGTAATTTCAACCGGAATCGCAATACCTGATAATTCAGCAAAGTCTTCCTTATCTTGCTTATGTAAGGTAAATGGCACCAAGCCAGCGGTGGTGGTGATTACTGGTAGTCCAAACTGTTCGGCAATCTTGTAACCAAAAGGGGTCGCACCTAGTTTTGGCATCGATAACCCACCCGTAGCAACCACCAGCGATTCACACTCAATTACGGATGTATGCATGTCTAAGCGAAAGCCTTGTTCTATTTTTTCAATCAGATGTACATCTTGTTGGCAACGTAACTGCACACTTGCTTGTTGGCATTCGTCAAGCAACATGCGTACGATTTGTTTCGCGGAATCTATGCAGAACAACTGGCCATGATCACGCTCTTCGAACTCAATACCATGCTTACTCACCATTGAGATGAAGTCCCAGTTGGTGTACTGCGATAATGCTGATTTTACAAAGTGTGGATTACGGCACAAGTAATGACTCGCGCTCACATCATAGTTAGTGAAGTTACAACGACCACCACCAGAAATCAGGATTTTACGCCCTGGTTTTTTCGCATGATCGAGTACTAATACTTTACGACCTCGCTTGCCTGCTTCTGCCGCACACATTAAACCGGCAGCGCCCGCACCTATAATAACGACGTCAAATTTTTCACTCATTATGACTTACTCAAACAACAGTTAACGCAATAAAAAAGGATGTGCAGTTTTGCACATCCTTGCTAATCAAGGCGCTATTCTAGCGGTTCTTGCTCTGCTTGCCAATTAACCACGCTAACAAGCCCAGATTGCCTAAAAGTTAAAGAATAAAGGCAGCCAATAAAGTGACGCCAATCAGTGAAACCGAAAGGATAAAAAGCTGTCGCACGCGGTCACATTTCGAAGTGAATACTTCATCATGGTGATGATGATACTCTCGACTTTTCAAGTAATTGAATAATTTACATTGTTTGCTGACATTGCCGTGCGTAGTGAAGAAGCCACCACCATCAACTTGCTGGTACAGTAAGGGGTGAGCCTCACGCATGACATAAATTAACGAACGTAGCGCTGTTAGGTACCTTGCCATATTAACTAAAGTAACAAGCATAAGCGCAAATAGAATGGTGTCTGCACTGATCATCTTTTCCTCCCTACACCTTCTATCGTGCCCAAGAGGAAAAGACGAACTAATTAAACGTCTTTTTTGGCTGGCAGTTATTCAGCCGGGGCATCCATGATAGAAGATGAACCTTCTTTTGCTAAAGCGGCTAGATCTTTGTCGATAAAGAACAGTGCTTTACCGTCTTCACCAACGAGCTCTAACTTATCCAATATCCCTTTAAATAACTTCTCTTCCTCGTGCTGTTCTGCCACGTACCACTGCAAGAAGTTGAATGTTGAGTAGTCTTGCGACGTGAACGCTAAATGAGCCAGTTTGTTGATTTTCGCTGTAATCATTTGCTCATGTTCATAAGTCTCACGAAATACGTGACCAAGGCTCTCAAACTCGTGCTGTGGTGCTTCAATTGCACCTAGAATCGGCATCGCACCTGTTTCACTAATATAAGTAAACAAACGCTGCATATGCTCCATCTCTTCTACTGCGTGAACACGTAAAAATTCAGCGGCGCCACCAAATCCTTTGTCTTCACACCAAGCACTCATTTGTAAGTATAGGTTGGATGAAAAAAATTCGATGTTAATTTGTTCATTCAATTGATCAACCATTGCTGGGGACAGCATATTCAGCTCCTAGTCTTGCTATTAATTAACCAAACTATAACACGAACGTTCTCAGAACACTTTGTATACTCTATAGAGATCTGAGATCACTACAGCATAATTTTCACCCTGCGGATGCTAACCTTAATCCAATGCCCTACAGGAGATAGCATTATGAGTTATCAACATATTTTAGTTGCGATTGACCTTTCAGAAGACAGTAAACACTTGGTGGATAAAGCGGTTGCTTTAGCGGCGCCACTCGACGCCGACGTTTCATTTATTCATATCGATGTTAACTATGCCGAGCTGTATACCGGGCTAATTGATATCAATATGGCAGAGACTCAACACAAAGCGACTGAAGCCTCCCAGACACAGTTACAGCACTTAGCTGACCATGCTGATTACCCGATCAAGCATACCCTTGTTGGTAGTGGCGATCTGGGTAATGAGCTGTGCGAAAATATTAGTGAATACAAAGTTGATTTGGTCATTTGTGGGCATCATCAGGATTTTTGGAGCAAGCTACTTTCTTCAACTCGACAACTGATTAATTGCACTCCTGTCGACCTATTGGTTGTACCACTGAAGGATTAATCGCACCCGAGATTGATCTAGTTTAGACTGGCGGCTGGTATTGTTCATGAGTATTGGTTATGGGTTATCTATCAGCCGTCACGCTACTTTGGGCGTTTTCGTTCAGTCTGATCGGTGTTTATCTCGCAGGTCAAGTTGACTCTTGGTTCTCCGTATTAATGCGTGTGGCACTCGCCAGCGTAGTCTTCTTACCTTTTATTAAATTCAAGGGGGTAAGCAAATCCCTGATCACCAAGCTCATGGTGGTGGGTGGATTCCAGCTAGGTCTGATGTACTGCTTCTACTACCAATCGTTCTTGCTACTCTCAGTTCCCGAAGTACTACTGTTTACCGTGTTCACTCCAATCTACGTCACGCTTATTTACGATTTACTCAAAGGGCACTTCTCACCTTGGTACTTAGTCACCGCACTGATCGCAGTAGCCGGTGCAGCAATGATCAAATTTTCCGGCGTGAATGACAACTTCCTACTCGGCTTCTTGGTCGTGCAGGGAGCCAACCTGTGCTTTGCCATTGGGCAAGTCGGTTATAAGTACATAATGGAAAAAGAGACGGTTGATTTACCTCAGCACACTGTATTTGGTTATTTCTACTTAGGTGCTTTATTGGTCGCGACCATCGCTTTTGCGTTACTTGGTAATCTAGATAGATTGCCCACCACAAATACCCAATGGGGCATTCTCATTTACCTTGGTTTGATTGCTTCAGGTCTTGGTTACTTTGCATGGAATAAAGGCGCTACCTTGGTCAATGCTGGTGCGCTAGCTGTAATGAACAATGCTTTGGTTCCTGCTGGGCTTATCGTCAACATTGTGATTTGGAATCGAGATGTCGATCTGGTGCGTCTGGTCACTGGCGGTGCAATCATTATGCTATCTCTATGGATCAATGAAACATGGGTAAAACGGCGAGTAGCACGCACTTATACCTCAGCGATCTAACCAACTATAGCCTTTCAAACAAAAAGCCCGCGAAATTCGCGGGCTTTTTGTTTGTCGTTTGGTCATCACTAGTTCATTGAAGCTTTAACGTACACATCAAAGCGATTCTTTTTAGTTTCAATAGCCATGCTCGGCTTATGCTGATTCAGCCACTCAGCATAGTCAGGTCGCTTAACCACGACTCGCTTAGTCGCTAAAGCTAGTGCTGGTTCTAGCAATGCATCAGCATCGTTATCCGCACCAACCAAAGATTGGAAAACTCGCATCTCTTTTTTTACCAATGCACTTTTCTTCTTATTTTCCGGATGTGGGTACATGGGATCGAGGTAAACCACATCAGGGGCAATAAACTCGGGGTTATCAGCTAAACCACTCAACGCATTGTGACTCGATGCATGTAATAACGACATACGTTCAGAAACCCAACCACCAATTTCAGGATCTTGCTTGGCGCGCTCTAAACCATCATCAAGCAATGCTGCAACTACTGGATGACGCTCAACCATTTGCACTTTACAACCAAGAGAAGCCAGAACAAAAGCGTCACGCCCCAACCCTGCAGTGCCATCCAATATCGTTGGTATCGCACCTTTGTTGAGACCAGCTGCTTTGGCAATAGCCTGCCCTTTACCACCACCGAATTTACGACGGTGCGCCACTGCACCCGACGCTAAATCAACAAAAATAGCGCCTAGCTTTGGCTCATCTAATTTACGCAATTCAAGGCGCTGTTCGGTAAGCACTAAAGCGAACGAACTCTGCTCATCATGTTGCAAACCCCAGCGCTCAGCGATTTCATTTAGACGTTCAGTTTGTGTTGGATCTTCACACACAATTTGTAGTTGCAAGACGTGCTCCATAAAAAGCGCAAAAAGAAGGCCGAAGTGTAGCGAATTTTAATGCACGCTACTACGTTTGCTGTTCAATGCCTTATTCTCTAGCATCAACTCCTCAACCAACTCTTCCAACGGTTTAGGTTTACCAATCACATAGCCTTGCGCATAGTCGACACCAATCTCCATCAATAAATCTATAATTTGGGTGTTTTCAACAAACTCAGCAACCGTTTTTTTACCCATCTGTTTCGCGAGGTCATGGATAGATCGCACCATCAAGTGATCCATCTCATTAACCGCAATATCGCGCACAAACAAACCGTCGATCTTAACAATGTCTACTGGCAATTTTTTTAGATAACCAAATGAGGACAACCCAGAGCCAAAATCATCCAATGCGATGAGGCAGCCCAATTGCTTAATCTGAGTAAATAGTTCAATGGCTTGATTCATATTACTCATCGCGGCAGTTTCGGTGATTTCCAAACAAATCTTTTCACAAGGTACGCTGCTAAGACTAAGAGTTTGCAGCAGGAAATCAATAAACTCCTGATTGCCCATAGATTGCCCAGACAAATTAATTGAGCATAGAGCTAGGTTTTCCAATTCTTCCTGATGCGCTTCGAGCCAAGCGAGTGTTTGACGAATGACCTGCTTGTCGATGAAGTGCGCAATATTGTATCTTTCCGATGCTGGTATAAAAATACCAGGAGAGATGTACTCCCCATCAGCATTTCGAATACGCACTAAGATTTCAAAATGCATCCGCTCATCTTCGATATCCATGCCCATAATGCGCTGAGCAAACAATTCTATGCGATCATCAGCTAGCGCACCGTGTACCAAGTTAACGCAGCTCATCTCCATTTCACGATGGCGTAGTTCCTGATCATCAGGGCAATATAGGTTATAACGGTTTCGCCCTTCTTCTTTCGCCGCGTGGCACGCTGTATCAGCCTGAGCGTGAACCATCTGCGGTGACGTCGCGGTATGATCGATCAATCGAATACCTATCGAGCAAGTTAAATTGAGTTTGATTTCATCCCAAATAAACTGATGATCGCCAAGTGTTGAGATGATCGACTGAGCCACGTTTTTGGCGTCTCTCTCCGTGCAGTCTTTAACAAGAACGGCAAATTCATCACCACCCATTCTGGCCAATGTTGCTTTGTAGGGGAGCACATCTTGTAACATGCTCGCGCAAAACTTGATGGCAGCATCACCGGCTTCATGCCCAGCGGTATCGTTGATAACCTTCAATTGGTCCATATCTAAATAAAACATGGCGTGAGTTCGGGTATAGTTTTCAATTTCTTTAAGCGCTTTACCCAACTCTATTTCAAAGTGATTTCGATTGTAGGTATTAGTGAGTAAGTCATGTTGGGCTTGATAAGCAAGTTGCTTGGCAAGCATACGCATTTCCGTTACGTCTTCACCAGCAATAAGTAAGTGACCACTTTCTACCAGCGGTCTTATGTTTTCGCGAATCCATAAAGAGTGCCCATCACGATGGCGAAACTCAATTTCTCGTCGCCAGACGCCTTGCAAAGCTTGTTTAGGCTGAAGTAATACCTGCCTTGGAACAATCGCATTTTCATCAACATAAAAGTCTTTCAGCCGATGTCCAAGTAGCTCTTTCTCATGATATCCAAGTAATTGTTCCGCAAAACGATTGACGCGTTGAATTCTATTTTGTTCATCGAGCGTAATCATCATAACGGGCTGTTGATTGTAGTAATAACTTAGTGTCGCCTCTCGCTCAAACAAGCGCTCTTCTGTTAATTTACGCGAAGTAATGTCTCTCGCTTCAAGTAACACGCGCTGTGAGCGAGACTCGTGATCTGGCAATGCTCGAAGTGATAACTCCAATACCATTGCGCCATGCTCAGGGTGGCAGATTTCCGCTTCAAACTGGCTCACTGAATCAAAAGCAAGCTGAGAAAAATAGTGCTCTATACGCCCCGCAGCATCAGCTTGCCAATGACGATATTGCCAAATAGGAATGTCACTTAACGCATCATCTTGGTACAACACACCTTGCAGCTTACTATTAGTTGAAATCAAAATGCCGCTGTAATCCAAAATGCCGATAAAGTGATAACTTTGATCAAAAACCATCTCTATCATTGTTTGGTTGTCGCGCGCTAATTGCTCACTCTTTTTTAGGCGACTAAGGTAATAAACTAAACTAATAATCACCAAGCTTAAGGCAAAGAACAAGCTGCCAACCAGTCTCAACTCGTCGTGGTAACGTTCAGTAAATGCTTGGGGTTTATTGATGAGTATCAATGGCTGCTCGCCATCAATACCAAGTTGCCAATTGGCGAGTGCTTTGTAATCGAGTTTGATCTCTTGTGCACCCTCTTGTACTGGCGGCATCGAAGCGTCGGGTTGGTCAATGACCGTTAATAATAACTCCGCGGCTTGTTGACCTTGGATTCGACCATTTTGCATAACACCACCAACGGCACCCAAACCCAACCCTTGGTCATGAACCATGTAGATAGGTGCTCGTGATGTTTTGGTTATTTGTTGCACGTCCCTTAAACTCGTTATCCAACCATCTTCACCTCGGTAGAAAACAGCAAGAACCACGCTAGATTTTTTGTCTACCTGTGAAACGAAATCGAGTAATTCCGTGAAAGAATCAGGCACGATTTGCTCAACCTTGCTCTGCAGTTCGACTCGATTGGATAAGAATTCCCTGACTTGTTGCCGCACAATTTTGCCAGTTTTTGAGCTATCCGTAACAATGTAGATTTTTTTTCCATCTGTCTGAATACGCTCAATCAAACTTAAATTAGCAGCGATATTGATATTCTCGGTAACACCGGTTGCATTCAAATCTTGGTGTATTTCTGGCTCATAATTATTGATGCCACCAAAGATTACTGGTGTGTTATTCAATTCAGGGGCTAGTCTTTGCATCAGCTCAAGTGCATTATTATCACTCACCACGATGGCGTCATATTTCTCTTCATTGAACTTAGTTTGATAGAGGCGATACAGTTGCTCTAAATACTCGTCACTTTGTAAGCGTTTGGTATCTAGATATAAGACTCGGCTGGTGACATCCGTATCTTGAAATATGTCATTCAAACCTTGCTGAAAATGGTCGGTCCAAAAAAAACCATGATGGTAAGAGTGAACAATGAGTACGTCTTTACTTTTTGCAGTAGCAAAAGTACTGAACAAACAGGTAATAATTATTAGACAAAAACGCACTATTGGCTGCTCATAACTAAAGGGAAGAGTTTAATTTATAGTATCATTCCGATGTTACATTGTACTTATCTCAGTTCGAAAGGATTGACCAATATAGGATAATTTATGCAGGTTCATGCAAATAAGCTAGATGAACTCGACAAAGCCATACTTAAAACTTTAATGGCTGATGCACGAACACCATATGCAGAGATGGCAAAAAAATTCAATGTTAGCCCTGCAACCATCCATGTACGGATTGAGAAGATGAAGTCTGCGCAGGTGATTCAAGGTACCGAAGTCATCGTGAATACGAAAAAGCTTGGATACGACGTGTGCTGTTTTATTGGCATTAATCTTAATGCAGCTCGTGATTACCATTCAGCACTTGAAAAATTGAACGCTTTGGAAGAAGTCGTTGAGGCTTACTACACCACTGGTGCATACAATATTTTCGTGAAATTGATGTGTCGTTCTATTGAAGAGTTGCAATATGTACTAATAGACAAGCTACAAGCAATTGACGAAGTTCAATCGACTGAGACTCTTATCTCACTGCAAAATCCAATAAATAGAAATGTGAACCCATAAAAAAGCTCGCACAGTAGCGAGCTTTTTTAAATTAGCGTGAAGCTAAGTATTCTGCCAATTCTTCTACAGAAATTCCCTGTTCAGAGATTTGTTTCGCTAACAGGTCAACCTGTTCATCTTTACGTGAAGCAATAACTTGTTGAAAGTGGTAAACGATATCTCTCAGTATTGGCAAAGGAACTTGTTTAGCCGCGCTTTGAATACGCTCACCACTTTGGTTTCCTAGCTCATTGAGCAATTTGCCAAACATTACTTTTTCTGGAGAACTATCCATTTGCTCTAGAATTCGAGCCATCTCGTACGTCGTTAGAGACATATCTTCCTATAATCCACCCATCAAAATATGAAGTGTAAATATACACCGTTTTTTTACTTTGTCATAGCGACCAAAACCGAGACAAGGGTGCTTTTTGCAATACCGCCTATTATGCTACCGTTTGATGCCAAGATCGGCACGGTTTGCTAAATAATGCCATAAACCAAGGTAATACAACCATCATTTGAATTGCAATCATGGCTTGTGGCTCTAAGCCCGTACGTTGAACAAGAGCAATCACCAAACCAGAACCACTCATTTGGAACAAACCAAGTAGTGCAGCAGCTGTGCCCGCCTTATCTCCAAATGGTGCCAAGGCTTTACCTGCTGCGGCACCAAGGATCCACGCAAATCCAATTGATGATAAGAAAATCGGTGCCATAAAAGCAATTGCGCTGTTGATGTCCGCCAATGCCAGCATCAACACACCGGAAACCATTAAGATAGCTAAGCCAATGAGCAATGTTACGCGCGTACCTAATTCATCCATACACTTAGGTGCCGTCATACATGCGATAATATTGATCACTGCGTTAATTCCAAACCAAAACGTAAACTGATTCATATTCAAACCCAGCTTCTCCATTAACACAACAGGTGCAGAAGTTACGTAGGCAAGAATGACCGCCATTGCCAACATACAAAGGCTGGCATGAAATAAAAATGACGGAGTTTTTAATATCTCTAGGTACCGGCTTAGTTTAAAGACGGGCTCTTTACTCACTTGAGGGTTGGTTTCTTTCATCCAAGTCACCAATAGAACAAACACCACCAAAGAAAAAATAGCCATGAAACTAAAGCTACTGCGCCAACCGAATTGCTGAGTTAACCAACTACCTAAAATTGGCGCTAGTGCTGGAATAAAACATATCGCCCCATTCAAGTAACTGATCATCTTGCCGCTTTTATGTGGACCAAAAATATCACGAACAGTCGCAAAGGCCGCCACTGATGTTGCGCATGCGCCAAAACCTTGTAATAGACGAGCCATGAGCATCCACTCTATGTTTTGCGCGCCCCATGCCAGCAAGGCACTAACTCCATAGATAGCGATGCCACTTAATGCAATCGTTCGACGCCCCAACTTATCGGTCAAAGGACCCGCGAACAACTGACCAACACCCATTGCAAATAAAAACCATGTAATCGTATCTTGCGACAACGCATGTTCCACGTGAAACGCTTCTGAGATCAAAGGAAGCGCAGGCAAATAGATATCAATAGCCAGTGGGCTAAACAGAACCAATAATGTCAGCAAGACCAATTGTCTTTTTTGAGGGGGCGTTGATGTATGCATTAGAGCCACAATAATATAGATTAGTGAAATTTACGCTAGTCTAGGCTAGGCTAGATATTACTTCCAATGATTAAGTATCATTAATGTTATTCTTAATGGGAATATCAATGAACATTGAAAAACTTGCTCGAATTGATTTAAATTTACTCGTATGTTTAAAGGTTCTAAGCGAAGAGCTTAATGTTACTCGAACGGCAAATCGTCTATGCCTTTCTCAATCGGCCATTAGTAAAAACTTAGCTAAGCTAAGACTACAATTCGATGACCCACTGTTCGTACGCAATTCCCACGGGCTAACTGCCACACCAAAAACTTTGTTCCTAAAACCGAAACTAGATAACCTAATTCATCAGCTAGAAGTATTGACTCAACCCGAACTATTCACGCCTGATTCAAGTGACTATAGATTTCAAATAGCAGCAGTAGAAAGCGTTTACCCTCTGATATTACCACATTTTCTACCGCACATATTTAGGCAGGCACCAAACGTCACCATCAGTACTCATCCATGGGGAGATCAAACCTTTGCTTTAATACAGCGTGGGGAAATTGATTTGGGTATAACCGGTAAAGATATCGACATTAACGATGCTAAGCTGACGATGCTGCCACCAAACGATATCTGTGAACAAGAAATTTATCGCGATAACCAGAAGTGTTTGGTTAGAAATGACCACCCCGCCCTTCATCAACCTTGGAACTTAGAGAGCTACCTAAAGCAAAGACACGTGCAAGTTCGTTGTGATGGCAATGATCGCTGGTTGTTGGACTATCGGCTAGCAGACATAGGTAGCGAACGAGATATTGCGATTACCGTACCGGATTTCAATAGTGCTGCTAGCTTGTGTAGCTACACAGATTTTGTCTTTACCGCACCGAGTCACTTTGTTGATTTGTCGGCCAAACAGCTCAACTTAACAGTACTACCGTTACCGATGGAGTTTCCTCCCATGGCGTACACCTTGTTTTGGCATCGCGAGCGGGAGAATGACCCCGCACTCTCGTGGCTTCGAGCGATGATACGTGACAAAACCAATGCACTAAGATAGTAAAATAGCGACTAATATAGTGAAAAAAACCAGCCATTAAAAATACACATTACTAACGTTTGCAGCTAAGTAGCAAAAAGAGTAGCTTATTCTGCATTGTCATTACGTTTGCGCGACAACAACAAATTGAAGGATTAAAAACGATGCTTACAACCACTGAACAGCGTTTAACTGCCATTAGAAAATGGCTTGTTCAGCATAACCTTGATGCCTTATTAGTACCTCACGAAGATGAGTATTTGGGTGAGTATGTGCCAGCTCATAATGAACGCTTGCACTGGTTAACGGGCTTTACAGGCTCAGCCGGTGTTGTTGTTGTTACACAGAATGACGCTGCAATTTTTGTTGATGGTCGCTACACTGTACAAGTAACAAAGCAAGTACCGTCGAAGCTGTTTGAATATCGCCATCTCATCAACGAACCAGCCTTAGACTGGGTCATTGACCATGTTGCTCCCGGTGGTAGAATTGCGATTGACCCTCGCATGCATAACGGTTCATGGTTAGATTCAGCACAAGCAAAGCTATCCAAGCAACATCAACTTGAGATCCTAACCAGTAACCCGATTGACGAACTTTGGCACGACCGCCCAGCAGCTGTTCTTTCTGAAGTTCGATTGATGTCAACAGACGCGGTTGGCCAAGCAAGCGAAGACAAACGCGAGCAAATTGGCGCTCTGCTGAATAAGCAAGGCGTAGATAGTGCAATCATCACCGCGTTAGATTCTATCTGTTGGCTGCTCAATATCCGTGGTCTGGATATTTCTCGCTTACCCGTTTTACTCTCGCACGCCATTTTGCATGCTAACGGTCAAGTTGAGTTCTTCCTTAACTCAGATCGCATACCTGCCAACTTTTCTCAGCACGTAGGTCAAGGTGTAGCCGTTTACCCACCTGAGCAGCTTCAAGATCAACTAGAAAAACTGAACAATAAAAAAGTATTGCTAGACCCATTAACTAGCAACGCTTGGTTCAAGCTTGTATTGCAAAATTGCGGCGCTCAGGTTGTTGGTGCTGCAGATCCATGCTTAATGCCAAAAGCGGCGAAAAACACAGTCGAAGTTGCAGGAATGAAAGCGTGTCATATTCGTGATGGTGTCGCGATGATTACATTCCTAAGCTGGCTAGATAGTGAAGTAGCCGTCGGCAACCTACACAATGAAGCGGTACTTGCAGAAAAGTTAAAATCAATTCGTCGCCAAGATCCAACGTTAATGGATTTGAGTTTCGATACCATTTCAGCGGCAGGTAGTAACGCGGCTATGTGTCACTACAACCATGAAAATCAGCCTGAGCCAGGTCAACTATCCATGAATAGCCTTTACTTAGTTGATTCGGGTGGTCAGTACCTAGATGGCACAACTGATATCACACGTACTGTCGCTATTGGTCAACCTAGTACAGAGATGATCAAGCAGTTTACACTTGTACTAAAAGGACACATAGGTGTCGCACGATCTAGATTCCCTCAAGGTACTCGCGGCTATCAGATCGATACTCTCGCGCGCCAACATCTATGGGCAGAGGGCTATGATTATGACCATGGAACTGGTCATGGTGTGGGACATTTCCTAAGTGTTCATGAAGGTCCAGCCAGTATTTCGAAGAAACCGATCGATGTTCCTTTAACTGAGGGAATGGTGCTATCTAACGAACCTGGCTATTATCGTGCAGATCAATTTGGTATTCGAATTGAAAACCTTGAGCTTATTGTTGAGCAACCAACTCACGGTGATTTCTCAGTACTTGCGTTTGAATCGTTAACTCGCTGTCCTATCGATATACGTAACATTGATGTGAATCTGCTCACTCGCCCAGAATTAGCATGGCTAAACGATTATCATCAAAAAGTCTGGGATGAACTGAGTGAATTAGTCGAAGATCCACAGATTAAGCAATGGTTACGTTTAGCCACTAAGCCACTAAGCCACTGACAAATTTTAGGCTGTATAAAACAAAGGCTCCTATTGGAGCCTTTGTTATGTTTCACGTGAAACCTGTTTTGAGTATTTTAACCAGAGTACGCAGAATGCCAATCACGCCAAACCGGATCAAATCCGCGCTTTCTAATCATATTTTCTACACTCGCTGCACTACGGTCATCGCTAATTTCAAACTGCTCCAACTCAACATCTTGCATCGCATACCCACCAGGCTGAGTCTTTGAAGCCGCAGACATGCTAGTGATACCGAGTGGTAGCACATTATCTCTAAACGCTTCATTTTCTCGAGTTGATAGCGACAACTCAACCTCAGGGTTAATCAGCCGAAAAGCACAAATCAGTTGTACCAACTGTTTATCACTCATAATGGATTTAGGCTGCAATCCTCCCGCGCAAGGTCGCAAGCGAGGGAATGAAATGGAGTAGCGAGTTTGCCAATATGTACGCTCGAGATAGTTCAAGTGTGCGGCAACATAAAAGCAATCAGTGCGCCAATCATCTAAGCCAATCAAGGCTCCTATTCCAATTTTATCTATTCCAGCCTTGGCCAGCCTATCCGGCGTTTCCAAACGAAACTCAAAATTGGTTTTATTGCCACGCAAGTGATGTTGAGCGTAAGTGGATGGATGATAGGTTTCTTGATAGACCATGACAGCATCAAGCCCGAGAGTCTTCAACTCTGCGTATTCATGCTGCTCCAAGGGCTGAACTTCCATTGCCAAATAGTTAAACTGAGATTTGATAACCGGTAGCACCTCACGAAAATAATCCATGCCAACCTTTGTTTCATGCTCGCCCGTTACCAGTAAAACACTATCAAATTTCATCTTCTTGATAGCTTCGATCTCAGCTTCAACCTCTACTTGATTGAGCGTACGCCGTCTAATACGGTTCTCCATTGAAAAACCACAATAGCTACAAGCATTAGCGCAAAGGTTTGAAAGATAGAGAGGAATATACAACGACATGGTGTTGCCGAAACGCTTTCTAGTTAGAGCGTAAGAAGCTTGTGCCATCTGCTCTAAGTAAGGTTCCGCAGCCGGTGAGATAAGAGCTTTGAAGTCCTCTAAATCTCTTTTTGGTTTGGATAGCGCACGCTCTACGTCAACAGACGTTTTGCTTAGAATCGCTAACGAAATATCATCCCAATCCAACTGTCCAAATTTCTCAATAAAACTCATATTCTATCTCACTGATCTAAAAATGAGGTTAACGGACTTGATGCAACAGCATGGGAAACCTGACCAGCTAGACCAGATTCGAAGGCCATACGCCCGGATTGCACAGCCAATTTGAAAGCCTCAGCCATCGCAATTGGATTGCTTGCTGCTGCAATGGCAGTATTAACGAGTACTGCATCAGCCCCCATTTCCATGGCTCTCGCAGCATGCGAAGGCGCACCAATACCTGCATCAACAACCACTGGCACTTTTGCTTGATCAATGATTATTTCTAAAAAGTCATGTGACGCAATTCCCCTATTTGACCCAATCGGGGCACCTAGAGGCATAACTGCAGCACAACCGACCTCTTCCAATCGTTTACACAACACAGGATCGGCATGGCAATACGGCAGGACAACAAACCCATCTTTGACCAATTGTTCTGCTGCCAATAATGTTTCAATTGGATCTGGCATCAGGTACTTAGGATCAGGATGAATTTCTAATTTAAGCCAATTAGTTCCTAGAGCCTCTCTTGCTAAGTGAGCAGCGAAAATCGCGTCTTGTGCATTCTTTGCTCCGGAAGTGTTTGGCAACAAATTAACGCCGAATTCAACTAAGGGCTTAAGAATGTCATCGTTGCGATCATTTATATCAACCCGTTTAAGAGCCATGGTGGCTAACTGTGACCCAGAAATACGAATCGCTTGTGCCATTAGTTCACTGTTGGCAAACTTACCCGTACCCGTGAACAAGCGAGATTGAAAAACTTTGTCTGCAATTTTAAGCATGGTCTACCCTCCGGCAATCGCTTGAAATAGTGATATAGCATCACCTTGGTTTAACTGTTTAGTTTGCCATTCACTTTTTGGTACCACTTGATTGTTGATTGCGAATACACAACCTTGGTCAGGCAAATCGAACTCAGTAATGATCTTCATTAAACTAATATCAACTGCGACTACTTGCGGTTGCTGATTAATCAGTATCGTCATGGTGGTCATTGTCCCTCTCCCAGATATGCGCTTTCCTTACTACTGCATACCAAACATTGCATATCCTGTGTGATTGAAATGCTCTGCCAAAGCAGCGTTTTTCCGTCAAACAAATGCAATTGGCCGGTAGCCACGCTGAATTTTTCAAGAGCCAATTTTTGTATCGCTGCTATAGCTTGGTAATTACCTAAAGTACCGACAATCGGTCCGATAACTCCCATCTGGCTACAAGATTGACCATTTTTCAGCTCATCGAATGGGTACAGACAGCGATAGCAAGCGGTTCCGTTTACATAATCAAACACAGCAAACTGCCCCTGCCATCCTATTGCTGCCGCAGAAATCAAAACTGTTTTTTGCTCAAAGCAAACTCGGTTGATCATCTGACGTGTCGCAATGTTATCAGTACAATCAAGTACGACATCAGCAAGCATCACCTCTAACTCAAGTTGTCTTTCATCTAAGCGATGATTAAGGGTTCTCAGTCGTACATCTGGATTGAGCGCAACTAATTGCCCAGCGATAGCATCAACTTTCTGCTTACCAATGTCACAATGCCGATATGCCACTTGCCTTTGTAGGTTGCTGCTTTCTACGCAGTCGTCGTCAACCAACACCATGTGACCAATACCTGCCGCCGTCAAATAGAGAGATGCAGCACTCCCTAACCCCCCACAACCAATTACTAGCACATGAGAGTTAGATAGTCGTTGTTGACCCTCTTCACCAAATTCAGGTAGTGCAATTTGCCTTTGGTAGCGAGTAAACGCTTGATCAGTTAGCACGAGCGCGCTCCTTTCTTTCCCCATTTTCCTGCATTATGCTGGCAAAACGCTGTAGAACTTGGGCTGGGTTATCCGCTAAAGTTATTGCTCGAACGACCGCAAGGCTTGAAACACCGCATGACCAAACATCGTGTGCATTGTTCAAATCAATACCACCAATCGCGATGGTAGGATATCCGTAACGGACCTCACCACCATTCAAATCCTGATCTCCATAAGGAATTGTGTCGATTAACGCTTGATACAGCGAAAGACGAACTAACCCTTGTGGCTTTGATGGCATTTTTTTGGTCGTGGTGGGGAATATATGCCCAAGTGCTATATAGCTTGGTTTAAGCTGTATAATTCTCAATAGTTCATAGTATCCATGTGTCGATAGTCCAAGCTGAACATGTGCATCACGTAACTTCTCAAGGTTAGAGTGTTCCAAATCTTCCTGACCTAAATGCACACCAAATGCCTGATACTTAATTGCAAATTGCCAATGATCGTTAATAAACACTTGTGCTTGATACTCTTTACCCAATTTAATCGCGCCGGCTATTTGCGACTCAAGATCTGAAGTATTCGGATCTTTAATTCTTAGTTGCAGTGTAGTCACACCTAATTTAAGTAATGCCTCCACCCAAGCAACATTATTAACTACAGGGTAAAGACCAAGACTCGAACGGTGCAGTTCACCAAAGGAAGGCATGTCAGTTTGCTTAGACCAACCGACAGCAATTGCCAAACGGCTGTCTTGTATAATCGGTCTAGGAAAGTTTTTATAATTAGATGGCCATGTTTCACGTGAAACATTCATTTTTGCCCGAGCGAGCGTTAACCCATCTTCAATTGGAAAGCCGAGACTAAGTAAGGCAACTAACCACGATAGATGACTCTTTGCATCAAGATGTTCCGTGTGATTTTCTGTCGATAAAGCTCGAGTTTCACCGCTTAAAGGGTGCAACCATACATCAAGTAAAGAGTTATTATCTTGCCACCCGATAATGATTTGGTTGCGACGCATTGACTGGTTACATGGTGTTATACCACTTGTGTAGCTCAAGTAAAAATCACAACCTTCAATGTCACTTGACCATAAATCTGAACCAATAGATAACGACGATTGTTCAATCACCACTTGGATATATTGAGATGGGCTAACACCCAACTCAATCTCGTTAATTACTAAGCCTTGCAGCTCAGCGACTAGCAATGCATGTTGGATCTCACCAGTTAACACTATCTGTTCAGAAGGAACGAGTATACGTACCATCACTATTCCACCTCGGTTGTAACCGCTGGGTGGTATAGCTCAGAACCCGTTGCGCGGAACTCTTCTGATTTTTGACGCATACCTTCTAAAGGATCATCAAGCATCTTAATTGATATAGCTTGATCTGCTGCCACCTGTTTAGTGTCTTTCGCATATTCACGAACTTCTTGTGAAATCTTCATTGAGCAGAATTTAGGACCACACATCGAACAAAAGTGCGCTACCTTGCCTGACTCTTGTGGGAGCGTTTCATCATGGAAAGTTCGCGCAGTTTCAGGGTCAAGAGATAGGTTGAACTGATCTTCCCAACGGAACTCAAAGCGTGCTTTTGACAATGCATTATCACGGACCTGAGCCCCTGGGTGCCCTTTCGCAAGGTCAGCAGCATGAGCGGCGAGCTTATAAGTAATTAAGCCTGTCTTTACATCTTCTTTGTTCGGTAAGCCCAAGTGCTCTTTGGGTGTTACGTAACACAGCATGGCACACCCGTACCAACCAATCATTGCAGCACCAATCCCAGAAGTAATGTGATCATAACCTGGCGCAATATCCGTGGTTAATGGACCCAACGTATAGAAAGGCGCTTCATGACAATGTTCTAGCTGAACGTCCATGTTCTCTTTGATCATGTGCATCGGCACATGCCCTGGACCTTCGATAATAACTTGCACATCATATTCCCAAGCTACTTTGGTTAATTCACCTAAAGTTCGAAGTTCAGCAAATTGCGCCTCATCGTTTGCATCGGCAATCGAACCAGGACGCAGACCATCACCTAGAGAAAGCGCAACGTCATACTTGGCACAAATTTCACAAATTTCACGGAAATGGGTATAAAGGAAGCTTTCTTGATGATGAGCCAAGCACCATTTCGCAATGATTGAACCACCGCGAGAAACAATACCTGTCACCCGCTTTGCCGTCATTGGTACATAACGTAATAACAAACCGGCATGAATAGTGAAATAATCAACGCCCTGCTCTGCTTGTTCAATTAACGTATCACGCATTACTTCCCAATTAAGAGCTTCTGCTACACCATTCACTTTCTCCAGAGCTTGATACATAGGAACTGTACCAATTGGTACAGGGCTATTACGTAAAATCCACTCACGTGTTTCATGAATATTTCGACCTGTTGATAGGTCCATGACCGTATCACCACCCCAGCGCGTTGACCAAACTAACTTCTCAACCTCTTCTTCAATAGAAGATGACACTGATGAATTGCCAATATTCGCATTGACCTTAACCAAAAAATTGCGCCCGATAATCATCGGTTCTGACTCTGGGTGGTTAATATTAGAGGGTATGATAGCGCGCCCTTCGGCGACTTCCTTTCGAACAAATTCCGGCGAGATATCTCTAGGTAGATTAGCCCCAAAATTTTGCCCTGCGTGTTGCTGATTCAGTACCTCATCACGGTATCGTACCCTACCCATATTCTCGCGGAGGGCTATATACTCCATTTCGGGAGTGATGATGCCCTGACGAGCATAATGTAATTGAGTGACTCGCTTACCAGTCCTAGCACGTTTTATACGTGGTAAATTGCCATAGCGAAGATCATCCAACGTTTCATCCTCTAAGCGCTGTTTAGTATAAACAGAGCTCACTTCATCTAAGGTTTCTGTATCTAACCGCTCATCAATCCACTGCTCACGTAGTTTAGGTAAGCCTTTATATAGGTCGATGCTATGATCTGGATCGGTATAAAATCCAGAGGTATCATAAACGTGAATAGGTTCGTTCGGCTCTAAGATCGGCGCGTCTTTAGAACCACCGATCAAACTGTCTGCTAGAGAGATTTCACGCATTGGTACACGAATATCAGGACGGGAACCCTCAACATAGACTTTACGGGAATTGGGGTACGCTTGTACCGAGAGAGTGTCTATAAACTGTTTTGCTTCCAGTCTCGCTTGCTTGCGACTCGACATAGCATTTTTCCTTATTCATTTTATTTAAATGGGATAAAAATGCTTGGCGGAACGATGTTACAAGAGGTATCGAATAGCAGGTGTGGAACACCTAGAACGACATCGATATTTTGATAGGTATACTAGAGAGACGAAGCTTACTCTAGTAGTAATATCTTCTCTTGTTCCCTTCGCAGGTATTAGCCTGATCAGGTTCAACGGATCCCGAATTAACGGTCTCAGCCAAATGGCACTCCGACAAGTGAAGCAAGTATAAGCAATTGGAAAGCCTAAACCAAGCGGACCAATTAAAAATTGCTAAATAATTGTTAACTTTTTATCAATAATTGAAAACCTAACCAAGCCGCAGAAATACTCAAAACCACATTGAGTAAGACATTAAGCCCCATTTTGAAAAATGCGCCTTGCTGCATTAGCAATACATTATCCATTGAAAAGGTTGAAAATGTGGTCAATGCGCCTAAAAATCCTAAACCAATAATTTGACGCCACGGGTCAGTGGCAATAATTTCGTTTTCAAATGCCGCAATCAACAGGCCCATAGCGAATGAACCGACGACGTTAACTGTCAATGTTCCATACGGGAAGCCGCGACCAAAAAGTGAAACACAAACTTCGGAGATTAGATAACGTGAACATGCACCAAAAGCGCCACCTAGCGCGATAAAACCCAAAATGGAAAGCTGCCCCATAAATCCCCCAAATCTTAAAGTGACTACATTCTAGTCAGAAAACACTCATATAAACACCGCTACAACTATAAATTCCAGCAGATATTACATCGTTCTTTATTCTAGAATGAAAAAGTTACAGATGTCACTTAAGACACTCTATAACGGGAAAATAGATAGTAGTGGATACGTTGAAATAGAATGCCCTTAAAAGAGCACTGATAGCACTAAGTTAAACTTTGTCATATAGGGTAGGAATCGTAGCTTTTACCCTACGTGGTGAACTGTAGAAGCAACAATCTGACATTAAGATAAAGACTTAGCTGTAATTCAAAGCAAATACGCAGTCTAACGCTTAGTGTGGGTTTGAGGTTTAGATTGACGATCAATATATGGCTAAAGTGAAGAGATTCGAAAGCTTCGCCCAACTCGTACTTTTTGGTATATGTGGGATCCGCTGCTCTGTTAACTCACTCTCCAACTACAAAAACCTCTAGGCGTAAAAAAGCCCCAGCATTTCTGCTGAGGCTTAGTATATAGCAGGGGTGGAGAGATTCGAAAGCTTCGCCCAACACGCACTATTTTGGTATTTGTGGAATCCGCTGCTTTGTTAGCTCGCTCTCCAGCTATAAACCTTTAGGCGTAAAAAAGCCCCAGCATTTCTGCTGAGGCTTGATATATGGCAGGGGTGGAGAGATTCGAACTCCCAACACGCGGATTTGGAATCCGCTGCTCTGCCAATTGGAGCTACACCCCTAGAGAAACTACACTTTATCATACTGTAGATTCAAAAAAACCCCGCTAATAGCGAGGTTTAAATAATGGCGGAGTGGACGGGACTCGAACCCGCGACCCCCGGCGTGACAGGCCGGTATTCTAACCAACTGAACTACCACTCCGCAGTGGAATACTCGTTATTTATAACAAGTGTTCATAATTTAAAGCCTGGCGATGTCCTACTCTCACATGGGGAGACCCCACACTACCATCGGCGCTATTGCGTTTCACTTCTGAGTTCGGCATGGAGTCAGGTGGGTCCGCAACGCTATGGTCGCCAAGCAAATTCTTTAATTCGGAAAGCTGGTTTCTCTAAAATAGAGAGTAAAATTCTAAATACACATTCAATCGTTCTTGCATTGAGTCCACAAAACCCCTTGGGTGTTGTATGGTTAAGCCTCACGGGCAATTAGTACAGGTTAGCTCAATGCCTCGCAGCACTTACACACCCTGCCTATCAACGTTCTAGTCTCGAACAACCCTTTAGGGCACTTAAAGTGCCAGGGAGAACTCATCTCAAGGCTCGCTTCCCGCTTAGATGCTTTCAGCGGTTATCGATTCCGAACTTAGCTACCGGGCAATGCCATTGGCATGACAACCCGAACACCAGAGGTTCGTCCACTCCGGTCCTCTC
>NZ_JAKJTB010000023.1:0-84556 GCF_050337565.1 Vibrio kasasachensis
GATTCCGATAACGACTCTTTACCTTGATAACCGGTAACAACGAAAGTCTCTTGCGGTAATCCTTCTACACTCAGGGTAAACGTTAGCTTTGCCATCCACTGTGCCTTCTTTTTAGTACGAACTAAGACCAATGCAAGAGTCTCCTCTCACACTGGTCTAACTGAATATCAATGTAGGTTGATAATCAGACGAGGATTACGCCTCGATTGGTTTACGCCAGTCATCTGAGCCTGATGTGCCTGCGTTGACGTGATCCCACGTCACTTTACGGTACGACAGTGAAACCGTTAGGTTCTGCGTAAAGTCAGCTTTTTCAGGATCTTGACAGTGTGGCATTTCACACTGGATATCGACGATAGAAGCGTTTTCTAATTTAGTGGTAAAGAAGTTTTCTTGCTTACCTTCAATGGAAGTGCGGTACCATTTCAGCTCAACATTGTTAAGCTTCTCACCCGATGCCAATGCGTTATAAAGCAGTGGAACCGCTTTGTTCAACGAGACAGTGAATTTGAATGGTTTATGAACACGTTGACCCGAAGGTTGACCCGATTGAGGATCAGTTGGCACTGTCACTGTGTGATCGAATTGCTGAACCAGCATTTCATCTTCATGACCTTCTACGTACGTATCACCAATAGAATCGGCAGTACACGCGCCTGCAGTAATGAGCCCCTGAGTTTGACCTTCAACTGAAATATAACATGGAGTTGGCATGACTTAATCCTTAATTTTATGAAATGAAATACATATAACTCAGGGTTTACTGTTCAAGTCTTGTGCCAATTTCTACATTGTTTAAATTCAATGCGTTACATTGATAATATTAAAATCAGGGCAATTTATTGCTCAGAGCGAGCAAGATCTTGCTCAGCTGAGCAAAAAGTTGCTCATCTAGGCAGGCTTAAATTCAGAAAAAAGACAAGTGTTCCGCTTTTATAATCACCCAATAACTACATTCGGTAGTGCTATTGCTGATTCGACCTCTAAATCCAATCTTTTGTCCTACAGAATGTGGCAGCTGCTCTTTACGAGTTTTAGCTATGAAACACGGCCATTATTCAAAATAATATATAGCTGCATATGATAACTATAATATTAACCTCTATTCTTGAATTACTCCTAGACACAATATCTCAGCAAGATAGTATTGGTCCCCTTACGTCTATCGTTGAAGAAACTCTAATAAGAATAATAGCAAAATTCAGGATTTATTATGCTTTATAACTCTTTTCTCGCTCGCCTTGCTCGAGGTAATCTGGTACTACAAATCTTAGCCGGTATTATCTTAGGCATTGCCTTATCAATCATTGCTCCACAACAAGCCGAAAGCGTTGGACTGCTTGGTGAACTATTTGTTGGCGCACTCAAAGCCGTCGCTCCAATCTTAGTTTTCATTCTCGTTGCTGCCTCTATCGCCAACCAGAAGAAAAACCAACATACCTACATGCGACCGATAGTAGTCTTATATCTATTTGGTACCTTTACTGCCGCTTTAACCGCTGTGACTGTGAGTTTTCTTTTTCCTACAACTTTAACTCTGGTTTCTGGCGCTCAAGGTGCAACCCCACCTCAAGGCATCGCTGAAGTATTGAATACTCTACTTTTCCAACTGGTTGATAACCCGGTCAATGCATTAAAAAATGCCAACTATATCGGTATTCTTGCATGGGCAGTTGCTCTTGGTTTGGCACTACACCATGCCTCAGCATCAACCAAAGCTTTGTTTGAAGATTTAAGTCATGGTATCTCTCAGATCGTTCGCTTTATCATTCGCTTAGCGCCATTTGGTATTTTTGGTCTGGTTGCTTCAACGCTAGCAACGACTGGCTTCTCTGTATTAGAGGGATACGTGCATCTATTAGCCGTCCTTTTAGGTGCTATGATTATCATTGCCCTCGTAGTGAATCCACTTATCGTATTAGTGAAAACTGGCGAAAACCCATATCCGTTGGTGTTTCAATGCTTACGAGAAAGTGGGGTAACCGCGTTCTTTACCCGTTCAAGCGCTGCCAACATTCCTGTGAATATGGCTTTATGTGAAAAACTAAAATTGGATGAAGACACTTACTCAGTCTCTATACCACTTGGTGCCACCATCAACATGGGTGGTGCGGCAATCACTATCACTGTATTGACACTCGCCGCTGTACACACCATGGGTATTGAAGTTGATCTACTCACCGCTGTATTACTAAGTGTTGTGGCAGCAGTCTCGGCATGTGGTGCATCGGGGGTTGCAGGCGGTTCATTGCTACTAATCCCACTGGCTTGTGGTCTGTTTGGTATCCCTAACGAGATTGCCATGCAGGTTGTCGCTGTTGGCTTTATTATTGGCGTTATCCAAGACTCTGCCGAAACAGCGCTTAATAGCTCAACGGACGTTATTTTTACTGCGGCTGTTTGCAAACAAAAACAAAAGCAAAAAGCAAAAGCAGAATTGTCCTAACTAAGTTAAGCCATTTTAGCAATTTGATAAGATGAAAAAGGCTGCCAATTTGGCAGCCTTTTGTTTATTTGATTGAATCACAATCGGGTCGTTTGATCCATTTGAGAGACGGAGAAGTCTAATGGTGCTGGCTTTTCCTCATCAACTGGCTGATCCACAATGTTCGATTCAAGTTCAGAAATTACGGCACCTACCGCGTTTACATCGCCAGCAGGTTGCACCAGATCATACGCAGCATAATCTAAGTCACGCTTATACAGCCTATTCAGTGCCTTAATTAAGGCATGTTTACCTACTTTGTTCTCTCTAATACGTTTTAGCATAGGTTTAGCCAAAGCTTGAAGACCGACAACCGTGTCAACGCTAATTGTCAGCGATACCTTATCGCGCAATATGCGTGCCTCTTCATTACCCAATTGCCCCGCAAGGAAAAGCCAAATATAAGCAATAAACTTCCCTTGCCCACCGGAATTAAGCCATACTTCACCAGCTTTAAGCATCGCAGGGGTATAGCCTTTCTCACCAGCTCGTTCTAACCAATAACACCCTTGATAAAAATTAGCTTCGACACCGATACTGTAGATATAGCTCAGCCCCAACTTCATTCGACCTTCATTGCTTTTCAGCTTTACAGCTTGTTTGTACCACTCAAACGAAGTACTTGGCGAAGGCTCTGGATTGCTGTTACTTATGAACCAATCTCCTAGAAATAGCATTGCTGGCAAGTACTGCATTTTTGCAGCTTCTTCCATGAATCGATACGCTTTTTCTACATTCTGCTCCACGCCTCGCCCATAAAACAGTGCTTCAGCGGCATCAAATTTCGCTTGTAAATTACCTTCAATCGCAGCAACCGCCGTACGCCAAAACTTAGCCTGTTCGCGCAGCACCATATCATCTCTCATTCGCTCACTAATACGCACAATGCCATACATGCCCGTTACGTTGTCGAGATCGGCGGCTTTATGGTACCAGTAAAGTGCTTTGCGCAAATT
Source organism: Vibrio kasasachensis (assembly GCF_050337565.1). NCBI lineage: Bacteria > Pseudomonadati > Pseudomonadota > Gammaproteobacteria > Vibrionales > Vibrionaceae > Vibrio > Vibrio kasasachensis. Next base: position 3,442 of record NZ_JAKJTB010000023.1, read on the forward strand.
GGTACGTTCTTCTTCTTTCGCGAGGTATAGAAGCATCGTAATATCACCCGATTCAGCCTTCTTAACTCGATCTTCTTGCTCTTGTTTTCGATTACTTTCCATCGCCTTACGATAAGCAATCTCTCTTTGTCTGCGCTCTTTTTCTATACGTTTATGACGCATAGAGATAGCTAACATCCAAATAAAGAGCAGCAACAGAAGTAGTCCGGTCGCTCCAATAGCGATTCCCATCATATTCATTAGTTAACTTCGCACATCGTATTGATCACTGGATTACTTCCCCTAATATCGGCTGGAAAGTGAAATAGTTAAGCTAATTCGCCCAAAAACACACCAAAAAATCTTATGTGACTCTAGGATATGTCAACTAACAACAATTAGCGATCTCGCTGCGGTCTTTCTGGGCGGTTGTCACTCGATATCACACCAATTTGAACGATTGCCATTGATAGTTCGCTGAATAAAAAATCCATTCATTATTTAATATCGCCATTACAAAAAACCAACAGGCAAACGAATGCTTTTCGGCAAATAACCCTATTTTAAAAAGAAACAGTATTATTTGACCGAAAACAATAGAAGAACGATATCACTTATTTTATAATGCGAAATAATGTGTACGGCATATCGAATTCTAATTATCAGGGGCAAAAAATGAGACTTATCCCGCTACAACAAGCAGCACAAGTAGGTAAATGGGCAGCAGCACACATCGTTAAACGTATCAACGAGTTCAATCCAACTGCAGAGCGTCCATTTGTACTGGGTCTACCAACAGGTGGTACACCATTAACAACTTACAATGCATTGATTGAACTGCATAAAGCTGGTGAAGTTAGCTTTAAGCACGTAGTAACGTTCAACATGGATGAATACATTGGCATCCCTGCTGATCACCCAGAATCATACCGTTCATTTATGTACAACAATTTCTTTAGTCATATTGATATTCAAGACGAAAATATCAATCTACTTGACGGTAATGCAGTGGATCATGACGCTGAGTGTCAGCGTTACGAAGACAAGATCAAATCTTACGGTAAGATCAATTTGTTCATGGGTGGTGTAGGTCTTGACGGTCATATCGCTTTCAATGAGCCAGCATCTTCTTTGTCTTCTCGTACTCGTATTAAGACACTAACTGAAGATACTCGTATCGCGAACTCTCGTTTCTTTGATGGTGATATCAACCAAGTACCTAAATACGCACTAACTATTGGTGTTGGTACACTTCTAGATGCGCAAGAAGTTATGATTCTAGTGACTGGTCATAACAAAGCACTTGCGCTTGAAGCGGCAGTAGAAGGCAGCGTAAACCACCTATGGACAGTTTCGGCACTGCAACTTCACCCGAAAGCCGTGATTGTGTGTGATGAGCCATCAACGCAAGAGTTGAAAGTGAAGACTGTTAAATACTTCACTGAGCTTGAAACCAAAAATATGATCGGCTTCTAATTCAACATTGAATTGTTGCTAAAAAGGAGGCGCTTGCCTCCTTTTATTTTATCTAACTTAAACCGCCCTATCAGGCCAGATTGAAAAACAGCTCATCATCCGTCATGTATTTGTGCTTATGAGTTATGTTTCTAATATGCATAAACATATAGTCAGGAAAGCCGGGGGCAAGCAATGAATTTGGTTCCCAGCAGACTCCACCAATAAACATATATCTACCTTGCTTCTCATCATTGTGGAGCGGATTATTTAAGGGTGTAGAGAGTTCTGCGCGCACACCTTCAACAACGCAAACTATTTGTCCTTTAGCTACGCCAATCACCCGATTAACTAAATTTGCTTTTACACCGCACTTCCAAGCTTGTCGCGTCGCCATTTCAAAGCCCACTTTACGAACGCCCCTATGCACATTGACGATCAAATTCATATCGCGTCACTCCTTTTATTATCACCACAGAGTAACGTGGAAAGAACCAAGATCACGAGTTGATCGACAGGGGCATTTCTCATTGGATGGAAATCAAACTGACCGTTTATGCCCAAGTAACTTCAAGATGCACGATTCAGAGTTTTGAAGTTACTTGGGTCTATCAATTCATCACACGTGATTCAGCCAAAAATAAGTTTTTTCCTAGTTTGAATCTGCCTCCTATACTTAATATCAGCGTAAGGCATGCATGGGAGCTGGTAATGAACAGTTTAATTTTTTCAGTGTTACTTTTAACAACATCTCCAACTTCAATTGGGCCTGATTCCCTACCGTTGAAATGTCAACTTCTAGAAACCCGCGATACTTTCTTGTTTTATCGCGGTCAAAAGGTGTATCAAAGTGATCAGTTTGTACTGTTTCAAAACATCAAAGGCAGGGTTGTATCTCAAGTTGACTTAAATACTGGGGAGCTTATTCGTACCACCTATTTAGGAAACAATTACAATCCAAACTATCAAATCCTAAAAGGGCGCTGCAAAGATGTCGTCCACACCCTTGAGTTTTGGGGGTTAGATCAATTACCGTACGATCAGTAAACCTACCAGTATCGCTCAAAAATAATATTTCCGGGTTGAGCGGTTCGGTGCTTTGTGAGACCTATTTGCTGAAGTAGATGAGTGGTCTCTTTAATCATATTTGGGTTACCACATAACATAACGAAGCTATCTTCTGGCTCAAATTCAACCCCGCACTGTGTCATCAACTGTCCGCGTTGAATAAGATCGGTAATACGCCCGTGAAGCATTCCATCCAATTTTTGCCTAGAAACTATCGGTTGATAGGTTAACCGTCCTTGATATTCCTGTACCAGTTGATCGATCAAAAATCGGTAAACCAGATCGGATTCCTGACGAACACCATGAACAAGTACAATGTTTTCATTGTTAGGGCGAAAGCTAATATCATCCAATAATGATAAAAATGGACCAATTCCCGTTCCCGTTGAAAGTAACCATAATGTTTTGCTGCGCTTAGGAATTGTTTCAAATGTCAAATCACCATGAGCGCTGTGAGATACATAAATACCATCGCCTACTTGCAACTGTTGTAACCTCGGGCTTAATAGACCGTCAGGGTTTGCAATAATTAAGAACTCCAATGTATCCGACGTTGTTAACGGCGCATTTACCAATGAGTAAGCACGTGACACTATGCGGTCGTTATCATCCAGCAGAGCCAGTTTCGTGAATTGACCGGCTTTAAACTGCAAAGGAGCACCCGTTACTCTCAAACTAAACACTTGGTCATTCCAATCGGTTCGTTTTTGAATCGATGCTCGGTGATATCCAGCAATCTCCATCATTAAAATACTCCTTTGCAAATAGACAGCCCATCAGCTAAACACTATAAAGCAAATAACAAATACGTAACAACTTAAAATATAGACTATGCAATGGCTGAATCGCTGTCAGGTTTTTGATTTGTTACAATTTTAGCCTTTTGAGCTGCCAATTTTCACAGTACTAATCATCACTAAGGTTGCCGATATTGTGATCAATACCAAACCGAAGTTAGTCACCTTTGCTACCAAGGCCATTCCGCAGCCAATCATTAAGTAGTAGCAAAGACCAAACAGAGCACTGGCACTGCCCACTTGTGTTTGGTACGCGTGGAGCGCACCAGCCAATACATTGGGAATCGCTAGGCTAAAACCGATCACAACCAACATTATTGGCAACAAAATAAATACGCTTTCACCTATGAAATACACTCCAACCGCCCCTAACAACGCAAGCCATGATGCTAGTTGAATGATCTGTGTTGGCTCTCGCCCTCTTTGCAAAAGATTCTTATTGAGGTGAGCACCCACTATTGTTGCAGTGGCTAAAACTAAACCACTCAAGCCAAATTGCATCGAGCTAAGCCCTAGGTTGGCAAACAGAAATGGACCGTGGAGATAATAGCCAAACAACATGATGTTAAAGCCACAAACAATTAACGCATTACGCCAAATGGTGGGATCTCTTAACATTCGAATTACTAGTGGAAACAACCTTAGAGACTTAGCCTTAGACGACACTTTCTGCGGTTGGGTCTCTTTTAGAATGCACAACGATAACAAAAACAGCATTAACGCGAGCACAGCCAACACAACGAAGACACCATGGTAGTTATAACGGCTCACCAAAACGCTACCAAACATTAAGCCAAGTGCCGGGCTAATCGCAATTCCAGTCCCCATATAAGAGAACACTTTACTCAGCTCTTGTTTATTAAAGCTATCCCTTAACATCGTCTGAGTAACAACCGAACCGACGGCTGCACCAAAAGCACTTAATGCGCGCATTGCCAGCAACCAAAGGAAGTTGTCAGTATACAAGGCTCCAATCGCAGCAAAAGTATAAGCAAGCAGCCCTGCTAACATTGCTTTTCGGCGCCCAAGCTTATCTGCTGCAATCCCCCAGCCAACAACACCTACTGCAAAGGCTAAAAAATAGATAGATAGAGTCTCACCAGCTAAAGCCATAGAGACGTCAAATCCTAGTGCAATTGATGGTAACGCCGGGCTGTATATGGTTTCGATGATTTGTGGAAACATCATCAGGATCACCATCAAACCAATCGAAGGTTTTGATTTCATCACTTTCTCTCCAGTTCTTGATGGCGAGAAGTTTAAACAAATGTGATAAAGTCTTATTAATAACATTAAGACTAAATACATCAAAATTCGGACAAATGGCACTAATTAACGAAACCACAGCTTTCAACCCAGACACCATTTGCAGCCCTGTGGTTGGTATCGCTGCTCGAGTTGGTCGCCACGATTCAGGTGAGCATCAACACTCGAAAGCACAACTCCTCTACGCACCTCACGGTTGTATGACCATAACGCTTGATGGTTTGCAGTGTGTGCTACCTCCAACACGCGCAGCTTGGATTCCCAGCAATACTCTACACTGCGCAAAAATGAGCAACGTTGTGGAATATAGGTCGTTGTATCTCGAAGCCAGTTTGAACCCTCGCGAAAATGACAACATTCGTATCATTGAGGTGAATCCGTTACTTAAAGAGTTGATTGAACGGATGTCATTTTGGGGTTGGGATAAGCCCAGCCAAGAAATGACAAACACGCTAAATTTGTTTGTTGAAGAATTACAGACGGCGAAACAAGAATCCTTGTTTCTGCCTATGCCTAGTGACCCGCGCCTACAGCCGTGGTTACTCACTCTTGAAAATGACGCTATAGCACCACCCCTTAATCAACTAAGTGAACAAGTACCTGCGAGTAGCAAAACTATTAGCCGGATGTTTAACCGCGAAACAGGCATGTCATACCAAGCATGGCGACAACAGTGGCGCTTACTCAAATCCATTGAAAAGCTCTCTTTGGGGTTAAGCGTGGCTGACGTAGCCCACTTACTGGCATTCTCCAGCGACAGTGCGTTTATTGCCTTTTTTAAACAACAAACCGGACAAACCCCATATCAATATATCAATCAATCACCTACCATTACTGAGTAGATGATTTTCAGCGACACACATTTGTCCGTGCCGCGCTTTTTAGGATGAGACCATGCAACAAGCCCATGCATTCACTGATGATGGATTACACTATCTTCCCCACTACTTTTCTGTCCCGCTTGATTACAGTAACGAAAGTGCTGGTGATCTAACTATTTTTGCCCGTGAAGTACGTTTAGTTGGCGACCAACAAAGCCAAAAACCATGGTTAGTTTTCTTTCAAGGTGGACCGGGATTTCCTGCTTTAAGGCCAGGTGGCAACAGTGGCTGGATCAAACGTGCGCTGCAAGAATACCGTGTGCTACTACTCGACCAACGCGGCACGGGTAACAGTTCAGTGATCAGCCATCAAACCCTTGCTGGCATGGCATTCGAGCAACAGGCTGAATACCTCACTCATTTTCGTGCAGATAACATCGTGCGTGATGCAGAGTTTATTCGCGAGCAATTTGGCGTTAAACAATGGGCTACGCTTGGGCAAAGCTTCGGTGGTTTTTGCTCTCTCACCTATCTCTCGATGTTTCCGCAAAGCCTATCACGTAGTTACATCACTGGTGGTGTTCCGTCGACATCTCGTCATCTTGACGACGTTTATCACGCAACTTTTAAGCGCACCAAGGATAAAAACCAAGCATTCTTTGCTCAATTTCCAAAAGCACAAGCGCAGTGTCAGGCGATTGCTGACCACTTGTTAGAAAACGACGAGTTTCTACCCAATGGGCAACGATTCACAGTTGAACAGTTCCAACAGATCGGAATTAACTTTGGCATGAGCGGCAGCTTTCTAACTATTTACTATTGGTTAGAGAATGCATTTGTTGAGATAAATGGGCGTCCGCAACTTCGTTATGAGTTCCTCAATACAATGCTGGCTGAGCAAGGTTTTCAAACCAACCCAATCTACGCCATCATGCATGAGTCGATTTACTGCCAAGGCTTTGCTTCAAATTGGAGTGCTCATCGCGTACGTAATCAATTCGCTGAATTTAACTATCAAAAAGGTCAACCATTCCTATTTACTGGTGAAATGGTCTTTCCTTGGATGTTTGATCAATACAAGAACCTGAAGCCATTGAAAAAAGCGGCCGAAATTCTTGCAAACAAAACCGATTGGGCTGCTCTGTATGATCCGATCCAGCTTTCACGCAACAAAGTTCCTGTTAGTTGTGCGGCATACGCAGACGACATGTTTGTTGAATTAGACTACAGCCGTGAGACGCTGGCTACCATACCGAATGCTAAGGCATGGATCACCAACGAGTACGAACATAATGGCTTACGCGCCGATGGGGAACGTGTTTTGGGTAAACTGATCGCGATGGGAGAGCAAACATCCGCGACCCTTGTTTAAAAATACTGTAGACTCAAACGCAGTCGCACTCCGCGGCTGCTTTTTCTCACGATGATATACAAACGGCTATGCTTAAAATCTCCAATACTGTCTCACTTAACAGCTGGGAAATTCAATTAACGGCTATTCGCGCCCAAGGTGCGGGTGGGCAAAACGTCAATAAGGTATCGAGCGCGATCCACCTTAAATTTGATATTCAGCACTCAACACTGCCTAGCTTCTACAAAGAACGCTTACTCGCTCTCAATGATACTCGTATTTCTAAAGACGGTGTCATCACGATAAAGGCACAACAATTTCGCACCCAAGAACAAAATAAAGAAGACGCCCTTAATCGTTTAGCCGAGATGATACGCGCAGCCACCGTTGTACAGAAAGCTCGCAAAGATACACGCCCAACCAAAGGCTCAAAAGAGCGAAGGCTAAAAGCCAAAGGGATCAAAAGCCAAACTAAATCCTTAAGAGGTCGAATGCGGGACTAACCTACGGCGCAACACCACTTTCTAGGATACGCTGTAATCGAGGTCGACTAATTCTCAGTAACTCGCAAGCCTTACCTTTATGCCCATCAACTGACTCTAATACTTTCAAAGTATGGCGATACTCCATGTCTTGCAAACTCAGATCACCGACTGGCTGATCTCGAGCGTCATTTACGCTCTGTTCAGAGCGCAAATCTTCAAATAAATCAGCTGTTAGAATGTCGCCTGGGCATAGAGCAACCGCTTTTGTTAGAGTATTTTCAAGCTCACGCACATTACCCGGCCAAGAGTACTTACACAGCAATGCCATCGCATCCACCGCTACCTTTGATATACGGGTACCTAATTCTTTGTTAGCGCGCGCTAATAAAGCCGGTATCAACGCTTCTAAGTCTTCTTGCCGCTCTCGCAAAGGAGGGAGGTGGATCTTAACCACTTGAAGACGATAAAAAAGATCTTCCCTAAAAGACTTTGCTTCAATCGCTTGTTCAAACTCGATATTGGTCGCCGAGATAATCCGTGCGGAGGTCTTGATTGGCTGTTTACCTCCTAACGGAGTAAATTCTTTTTCTTGTAGTACACGCAGCAACTTAGCTTGAATTTGTGGTGATAATTCACCAATTTCATCTAAGAACAGCGTACCTTTATTTGCCAATTCAAACTTTCCGAGCTGATCCGAAGTCGCCCCCGTGAACGTTCCTTTCTTGTGCCCAAACATTTCGGACTCAAGCAAGTTTTCAACCAGAGCGGCGCAGTTGATAGCAACAAAGGGCGAGCCTTCACGTCGACCTGCATTATGAATTGCTCGGGCCACCATCTCTTTACCCGTACCCGATTCACCAGTAATCATGACAGATGCATTAGTCAAAGCGACTCGCCCAATCGTTTTGTAAATCTCTTTCATTGCATGAGAGGAGCCCACCATCGAACGACCAAAATTATCTGGAATTGTCACGACATCTTGGTTACTCGATACATGATATTGCAGCGCTTTTTCAATCGCTTGATCTAATTCATCAATATCGATCGGCTTATGAATATATTCGTCAGCACCTTCTTGCATGGCACTGATAGTGCTCTCCATATCATGAAAAGCAGTGATCATAATAATGCGTGACTCTGGGGACACCGCTTTAAAATCAACAATACCCTCTATGCCCGATTTACCCTCCATACGAATATCGAGAACAATCACATCAGGTTGGAAGGTTTGTGCAATCTCTACCCCCGCATCAACACAGTTAGCAGTTGAGACTTCAAAATTCTGCGATTGATAATGGAGTTGCAAGGTACGGCTAATACCTGCGTCATCATCGACAATTAACAACTTGCTCATAGAGAAAGACTTCCTGTTTCTGTCATCGTCCTGCCTGGCTTATCGGCTAAACCAACCGATGAGGTGGGAATGCGAATGGTTGCCAAGGTGCCCTCGATTTGTGGGATTAGCTTTATATGACCATGATGCGCGTCAATATTACGTTTCGCAATCGCGAGCCCAAGCCCTGTGCCCTTTGCTTTAGTGGTAAAGAAGGGTTCAAATACTTTCTTCGCCATGCACGGGTCGATTGATTGTCCATTATTTTCAATATTTATTAGAAGTTGAGTCTCTGATTCTGTGATCATAATATTAGACGAAATTTTCACCACAGCATCCGTGCCACTTTTCGCCGCTTGCATTGCGTTAAGCAAAACATTTTGTAGTGCTTGGCGAAGTTTCGTGGCATCCGCAAACACTGTTGGTAAATTCGGTTGCAAATGCACATCCAAACGCACCTCTGATTGTTTCGCCAATTTCTGCTGCCCGGCGATCAAAGTTTCAAGTAACTTATTCAAATCTATCCATTCTGGTGTGAGCTGATCGGGGCGGGAATACGCTAACAGTTCTTCCAAAATAGCTTCCATATAACGAACTTGCTCCAAAGAAATATCAAACATTTCATTGGGGTTGGCGCGAGATTGCAGCTGTAAAACCATTTTTATTGAGCTAAGCGGATTACGAAGATCATGGGCGATCATATTCACCACTTTACCCACCGCAGCCAATTTTTCGTGATGAATGCGTTCACGGGTTTGCTTATCCACCTCTTGTGCTAATCGCTTCTCTTCGCTGATATCTTGTTTAACCGCAACGTAATAAAGCGAGCGACCCTCGACATCTTTTACTGGTGATATTCTTGCGCGCTCCCAGAATAACTCGCCTGATTTCTTGCGATTATGGAACTCCCCTCGCCACTCTTCACCTGACTGTAATGTTTGCCACAGATTATCGTAATCCTCCTTCTTGGTTTCGCCCGATTGTAAGAAACGCGGAGTTTGTCCAAGTACATCGTCTCGCGCATAACCGGTCAGTTCACAAAAAACTGGATTCACATAAACAATCCGCCCACTTAAGTCTGTAATCAGCACCGAGTTTTGGCTACTCTCAACTGCATGGCTCAAACGTTGCAGCTGGTCTTGAGCCATTTTTTGCTGCGTAATATCCTCACCAATTAAAGTTAGTACCCCTTCTTGATCATTTGACTGGGTAAAGGTCGATGTCCACGAGACAAGGTGAATTTCTCCCGTTTTACCCATCACCACACTTTCACTATGAGGTTGATGAGTTTGTTGTCTGATTGCTTCATCCAATGCATATTGAGCTTGGGGGTGTAATTCTTTCGGTATGAAACGTTCCACCCAGGGTTGTCCAATCACTTCATCAAATTGATATCCGACCATGTTAAGGAAAAAATCATTGCAGAAAGTAATATCACCGCGCTGATTAATACTCACCGCCGCCAGTTGAATGTTCTCTAAAGTGCGGCGAAATTGCTGTTCATAGCGTTGCTGATGGCGCAGTTCGCGGGTTTGCACTCGATAGCGAGCAAAAATAGTAGTGGCAATGGTGAGCATGATGAACAGCAAGAAATACACTAAAGTGTATTCGTGGTGGAATGCTTGCCGAGAAAGGTTGAATCGTTCTAAAGGAAAAGCTGACACTATGGTCCAATTACCATTGCTTGGAGCTTCAATCTGGGCATAAGTGTAATAGCTCTCCCCTATCAGCTCTTGCCCTTCATTGCGTAGTTGTATTCCATCAAGCACATCATGAGGAATACCTCGGTCAGGACTAACGGCAAAGTTACTTCCATCAGCATCTGAAGGATGAATAACCGCGATCCCCTGCGGATTATAGAGATAGATATGATTGATAAAACTTGGCGCAACTGTCAGTAATTTATTGATCAGTTTGTTGCCCTTATAATTAAGGAGAATAACCCCTAGACGCTTACCCTCACCATCAAATACCGGTGTACCTACACGTATTGTTGGATTGAGAGGCTGTTGAACTTCACCGCCTTCAAAATTTAGGTCTAATGGTGAAATGTAAACATTACCTTCCGCCAATTTATTGGAGTATTGCCAATAGTATCGATGAGATTTGTTTTGTAATTTATCCTGTGGAACAACGCTCACCATCCCATTGGCGTTATTCACTCGTAAGCGCTCAAACCCTCGTGTATCAACAAATCGGATGTGGTCATAATTGTGGTTATTGGCACTTAGCTGGACAAAGTAAGCTTTTAAATTGTTATACGGGTCTTGCCGTTGGGAAACAATATTACTAGTCACATACGCCAAGTTTTTCGCGTCTGCAGACATACGAACTAAAGTTTCCCCTAATACTTCCTCTATCAAATCGACAATAACTTGTTCATTGTGCAATGCGTACTGTTTATCATTATCCACACTAAGCAGGTAATGTAGATTCATCCAAACGCCTAAGGCTAAGTATGCTGGTATTGCCCACAGAGCCCATTCCACCAGCAATGCCTTTTTTCTCGGCAACTTAGCCATTCTTATCATCATTTTTCAATTCCCTGCTCATTCCTTAACTAGGGGAATAGTTAGGGTAAGCAAAAAGGCGATATTAGTCTCATTGACGAGTGATATTTGCGCACTACAACACCCCTCCTATCAGCTTAATCGCATTTGGTTTTTGCTGTTCTGTTAAGTCAGCAAAGCGGAGGTTAACTGCTTCAAGTACTTGCTGCTGAATGGGTTCCAACAGGTGATAAGCGAAGGGATGGCATTCATCATCATTAAACACCAATTCAATCAACGAAGAGATGCTTTCATCGTCTTCTCGAAGAATACATGCCATTTTCAATGCTTGTTTACGTAAGCCCGCCGATGGATCAGTAAGTGCCCTTTTTACTGCCTGATGCACTATCGGTTTGAGTTTTTGATTCAGTTTGGCAAGATGCGCTTCTATGGTGAATAAGGCATTCAAACGAATGTGTTCGCTAGGGCTAGCGAGCGCTTCTATCGCTAACGGAACCGATTTCGCTGCCGAAACCTGTGACAAATACTGTAATGCGCATTGCTGTGCCACTTCATGTCCATCAAGTAATGTACGCCCGGCTCGCCCAATGGCGTTATCGGCGTGCGGTTTTTTCGGATTTGTTTTCTTTTGCAAAGCGAGCGCGGTAAATATCTCACTAAGCTCCTGCTCATTCGCATCCAGCAACGCTTCAATCAGCCATTCTGCCGCTTGGGGATGGTTCGATTGCCCCAATGATCTCAATGCTAATATCTTATTGTCGAACTCTGGCAAGGTCGCGATTTTACGACGGTTCAAATTGAGATTATCGGCACTATCAAAATTTGCTTTGACCACATCGGCAAATGTATCAAACTCCTCGTCGAGTTCATTGACCATATCAACAATGGTTGTTTGTTGGTCATCTGGCGCGGCACTCACACCCAGCATGGCTGACAAATTGGACTGGGTAATCGCATCTAAAGTAGAGAGGTTAGGTTTATCTATTTCCAACTGCTCTGGTACTTGATGTTGCTCAAGCAATGCCAACATTTCTTCAGCGTCAGGCGATGGTTCAGATCGCGGCGGAACAGAGAGAGCCGCTTGCTCAACCTCTATCGAACTTGGGTAGGCTTGCAGTCCAAAGAGGGTCATACGCATTAGGTGCTGAGACGCTGGCTTCTCTATCTGGCTTATAACATCAAAACAAGCCTGCCTTACGCTGGTATCAAAGCGCGGCTGTTGAGATTTATGCTCAACTTCAACAATGCGTCGCTCTAATTGATCAAATAACTGCTGAGCTAGCCCATCAAATGACCCAATCGCTCGGATTAACCTTATCTGATGATGGGAGGCTAAACTGGTATTTAGGAGAGCAGCGTTGGTTAACTCACTAACTCGCAAGCGTTCAGCCTCGGCTAATGGCACATTGCTTAGTATGTGCAACGCAGCGATTAACGCTTCAGGCTCAGACTCATTAATCGCTTCAAGTACGTATTTAGCGTCTTCAGCGGCAATTTGTTGTGAGGAAAGCAATTGAATTAGCTGGGCTTTGGCTGATGCCGGGCAAGTGGTGAGGTAACTTAATAATCTTGATTTATCAATTTCACCAGCACTTGCCAGTTGCTCTAGCGCTATTATTGCAGCCTGTTGAACACTGAACTCTGTGTCTTGCAGTCGCTTCGCAATATCCCAAAAATATTCATGGGTATACCTATTCCCAAGGCTTTCAATAGCATATCGACGACACAAACTATCTTCATCGACCAAATGTTTGAATAGAAAAACCGTTGCCATTCTCGATTGGCTGGCTTGTAACCCTTTTAATAGCTTACGTCTCGTCATCAATGCCGCATTCGCCAATCGCTCGATGACCCAATCAGGGTCAAGTTTGGCAATCCCGCGATAGATTAACGCTTCTAACTCGGGTTCTGGGTCTTGTTCCAGTATGGATTGAAAAACGGTGGCATACTCTGTTTTTGCCTGTTCCACCAGAACCTTGACAACGTAGAGCTGAATATCCCACCAATCATCCCAATCACTGCTGATTCCCCAAGAATCAGTGTCATTTCTTCCCTGTGCGAGTTCTAAAAATAACCTCTCTATCTCCGGTTGACTTAAACAATGAGAAAGGGCATTCAACGCGGCAAGCCTTGCGTCTCCTTCAGGATGAAACCGAGCAACATCTGACAAAGCACTAATATCGCCAATCTTTAACGCTGCCAATGCCTCAGAAGCATCCACCACCACATCGGGGTCTTCATGGTAAAGACACTGGTTCAACGCTGGCTCAGCTTCAATGATGCCACTGAGTGCAATCGCCTTCGCGCTGTAACAACGCATGGCCTCATCACCTTGCTCTAATTGTTCAATGAGTAACTGCTTACTTTGTTGAATGATCATATTTTGATTCGACGTTTTGTTGATCGTGACATTGTGCATACATAGTTCCCCATCGGTCGAGCAATCATGGTTCTCTCGCTTACAAGCTAAAGTGACCATGCGGCATATTCATTTTTCGATATTGGCTTCCATATCCTTTATTAAGCAGTTTTCATGCCCGAACAAAACCCACAACAAATTCCTTTATTTACAATAAGTTAAATTAGCCATCCTTTATTGCAATCTCACAATAAATAATTTATTGAACGAATCGTTTACCAAGCATCTGTTCGATTTAACGATTCGTTCAATTACTTGTTGTGAACAAGATTAAACCATCACTTAAGTCATTGTATTTAAACAGAAATAAATCAAATCAAAAATTGGAACACTTTGTGCAGAGATAAAATTAGATGACAAAAAACAACTGCGTATTTGATTGATTTATTGAATAAAACGCAGAACTAGCTGGAAGCTAAGGAGCATAACAATGAAAAAGATGCTAATCCTTGCTGCTACCATCGGTGTCTCTTTTAGTGTTATGAGCCAAGCAGAAGATGTTACGTTTGGTCCTCTACCTGAACTGAAAGTGGATACTGCCAAAGCAGAACTTGGAAAACGCCTATTCTTCGATACCCGCTTGTCGGGCAACACCGCACTTTCTTGTGCATCGTGTCACCAACCAGAAAATGGCTTTGCTCACCCTGATGCACTCGGTCCTGCTTATACTGGCAGTAAAGGCTTTCGTAACATTCCCACCCTAATCAACACCGTTTATAAGAAAGTCTGGTTCCATGATGGTCGTATCGGCACCAACCTTAACGATGTTACGCGTGAGAACATTACCGAAGACTGGTTAATGAATATGGATATGCGCTTGATGCAAGAGCGCTTAAAGCAAGATCCAACTTACGTAAAAATGTTTAAAGAAGCCGGTTATGGAGAACCTTCAAATGGTAGCGTTCGTAAGGCGATTCCTGAATATCTTAAAACTCTAACCTCTAACCAAACACCTTTTGATAAACAGCAGCTTTCTGCTGACGCAAAACAAGGTTTTGAGCTCTTTAAAGGAAAAGCGGGGTGTGCATCTTGTCATAACGGACCGCTTTTCAGTGATGGTAAGCCACACAACACTGGTGTACCGGAGAACTTAGATATATTCCGCGATCCGATGCGCCATCAAACCTTTATTGCGTTCAACATGTTTATGGGCAATGAAAACTACATGAACCTAAAGCGTGATGTAGGCGCTCACGTACAAACCCATAAAGCCGATGGCAGTGATAAGGGCAAATTTATTACCCCTACTCTGCGTGAACTAAAACAGACCGCGCCGTATATGCACAATGGAATGATTGCGACACTGGAAGATGTCGTCGCGTTCTACAACCTCGGAGGTGGTGAAGACAGCAATAAAGATACTCGAATCCAAGTACTTAACCTGTCAGCGCAAGAGCAAGCACAACTTGTCGCCTTTCTTGAGTCCCTCTCTAGCGAGCCGCTAACCAGCGAACAGCACGTTTGGATGGAAAGTGACTATAACTACAAGCTGATCCCTGATTGGCGCAATGCTAAGAATTAAGGAGGATGAGATGAAATCAAAAACTATCACCTTGTCTGCTATTGCAGCAATGGCAATGACTCTTACCGCCTTGCCTGCATGTGCTCAACAGGAAGAAAAATCGACATTAACCGCAGAGCAAGTAGCCGCAAGCCTACCGAGTGTCGAACTCAACGGTGTGAGCTACCCATCTCTCGCACCTTTAGGCAAAGTACCAACGCCTGCGGATAACCCAACCACAGCTGAAAAAGTTGAACTGGGTAAATTGCTGTTCTTTGATGGTCGTTTAAGTGGTGATACTTCGACACCATGTTCTGCCTGTCATAACCCAGCATTAGGTTGGGATTTCCCCGCCGACTTATCGCTTGGTTACCCAGGTACAGTGCACTGGCGCAACAGCCAAACCATTATCAACTCAGCCTACTATCAAAAACTCTTTTGGGCGGGTTCTTCAAAAT
This sequence comes from Vibrio kasasachensis, assembly GCF_050337565.1. NCBI lineage: Bacteria > Pseudomonadati > Pseudomonadota > Gammaproteobacteria > Vibrionales > Vibrionaceae > Vibrio > Vibrio kasasachensis. The sequence continues at coordinate 18,885 of NZ_JAKJTB010000023.1, forward strand.
CATTAGAAGGTCAAGCTAAGAGCGCAGCCAAAGGCGGCGTCGCTGGCAATGGTGAAGATGACATAATGGAGGCTCGCCTTGCCCTCGTGCCTGATTACGTAGAACGCTTTAACAATGTGTTTGGTGATAACTACCCGAAAGTAAGTAACGCATGGAAAGCGATTGCAGCATTTGAGCGCACCTTAGTGCAAACCAACACGCCACTGGATAGATATCTGATGGGTGAACAATCGGCATTAAATGAATCACAACTGCGTGGCAAAACTCTGTTTGAGGGCAAAGCAAATTGTATCGCCTGCCACAATGGTGCCCTTGCTTCCGATCAGAAGAACTACAACATCGGTGTACCAACCAACAAGCGTTGGGAAAACGACCCAATGGCGCAAATCACCTTCCGGTATGAGCTGTATGCAAAAGGCTCAACTGAGAAGATGTATCGCGAAACCAAAGCCGACCCGGGCGTTTACTTCCGTGGCAAACTTAAATCAATGAAAGGTAAGTTCCGCACACCTAGTATTCGTTACACCAAATATACCGCGCCATATATGCACAATGGCACGATCGCTACTCTGCCAAACGTGGTCGATTTCTATAACCGAGGTGGCGTAGCTGCTGATGGTCGCACGACAGATTTCCCACAAACCAAGAGCCCATTGGTCAAGCCTCTCGGCTTGTCAGATAAAGAAAAGCAAGATCTCTTAGCATTCTTAGAAGCTTTCTCAGGAGAGCGTATCACGATGGATTATCCAACATTGCCTGAATATCAGCCGCTATTCAGCGAGGAAGATCTGGCGGAGGTGAAGAAATGATTTCGAATACAGATAAGGCAAGTAAGAAAGAGAGCGCGAAAGAGCATAACAAATGCATGATATCTCGCCGCCAATTCTTAATGTATACCGGCGCCGCTGCCGGAGCTGCGAGCGTTATGTCTATAACTATGTTCCCAGGCACAGCACAAGCATCTGAAGCCAAAGCCCGAGTGATCGGCTATCCCCGTAAACTACTGGGCAAGCTGAGCGAGCTTAATACCAATGAGCCATTGTATTTCAACTACCCAGACGATGGTCCAAATACCCAAGGCATCTTGGTAAAAATGGGCGTACCTGCGGGCGGTGGCTTAGGTCCTAAGCAAGATGTGGTTGGCTTCTCACTGATGTGTACTCACCAAGGTGGACCAATGAACGGCGCGTACAAAGTTGTCGGCGAGCATCGCGTGCTCGGTCAGTGCCCGTTTCATCTTTCGACCTTTGATATGCGCCGCCACGGCATCATCGTTTCAGGTCAAGCTTATGAAAGCTTGCCACAAATCCTATTGGAACTAGAAGGCGATGACATCTATGCCGTTGGCGTGATGGGATTACTATTTGGTCGTACCGACAATATTATCGCGATGCAGGAGGCGTAACATGACAACTAATTTTTACATCCCCGAAGATCATGCGCCATTACCACCGACAAATGCAGAAGTGATCACCACTGCCTGTGATTACTGCGTGGTGGCATGCGGGTACAAAGTATATCGCTGGCCACTTGAACAAGCGAATGGCGGTTTAAAAGCGAGTGAAAACGCATTTGCTGTCAACTTTCCAAGCGCACCCTTGCAATCTTGGGTTGCCCCCTCACAGCACAACGTAATTATGCACAACGGCAAGCCACACAACATCGTAGTGGTTCCGGATAAAGACACCACAGCTGTCAATAAGACCGGTGACTCATCGATGCGTGGTGGCTTATTGGCGCAAAAATTATACAACCCATCAACAGGTACTCGCGACCGCCTTACCCAACCTTTAGTTCGTATTGGTGGTAGCTTGCAACCCGTACCTTGGGACTTTGCATTAGACATCGCCGCGCAAGTTGGTCGTCATGTTATCGACAACCATGGGGCTAATGCTTACGGTGTAAAAACATATTCTTATCAATATATTGAGAATACCTATGCGATTACCAAATACGCGCTTCGCCATGTAAATACCGCTAACTTCACCTTCCATGACACCCCTTCAGATGTCACTTCAACACCGGGTTTCCGTGATGCTGGTTTTGATAACTTCGGACCGAGTTACGATGATTGGGGCGCTGCCGACACGCTAATGATTTGCGGTACTGACCCGTACGAAACTAAGACTATCATCTTCACTCAGTTCATTATGCCCGGCGTTCGTCGCGGCATGAAAACCGTGATGCTAAACCCACGTGAAACCGCAGGCATTGCTTGGTTAAAACAACAAGGTGGGCTTCATATTGATCTAAACCCAGGTTCAGACAACCTAGTGGTCGGCGCTATCATTCGCGTCATTTTGGAAAATGGCTGGGAAGACAGCGAATGGATCCAAAACTGGGTCAACAACAAATGGGAATCAAGCTCTGGCTTCGGTCAAGGTACGCGTAATACCCCTTGGCAATGGCGAACGACTTGGGGCAAATTCCAAACTAATGGCTTTGCTGGCTATAAAGAGTGGAACCTAGCGCAAAAAGAATATGACCCTGAGTACGCTGCGAAAGTCGCTGGCATTGATGTAGCTAAAATCTACAAAGCCGCAGAAATGATGGCTAAACCAGTTGATGGTGTCAGACCAAAAACCTCGATTGGTATCGAGAAAGGCTTCTACTGGTCAAACAATACTGGCAACACTAACGCGATTTCTTCACTGGCGACCATTGTAGGTGCAGGCGGACGTGAAGGACGCGTTGTCGGTCGCTTTGGTGGGCACCAACGTGGCGGGCAATCCGGCGGTAAACTTCCTCGCAACAAATCGCCGGAGAAAGTACCGGGGCGTCGTCGTCGTTCTATCGATACCGACCGTTACTTATATTCTGGTCACACACGTTTTGCACATGTAATTGGTACCACATGGATCCAAGCGATGTGTGGTAGCCAAGGTTTACAGAAAAAATTCTGGGAACTGACTATCGCCAACCCCAATCAAGTCTTTAGCTACGACAAGCAAGAGATTATCGACACGCTGAAAAAGCGCGCGGATTCTGGTGGTATGGTCGTAATCAACCAAGATATTTATCTACGAGACCCTATTGGTGCCAAATTCGCTGATATCGTCTTCCCTGCTGCCACTTGGGGTGAAGTCGACTTCATGCGTGCCAATGGTGAACGTCGCTTGCGTCTATACCAAAAGTTCGCCGATGCCCCTGGGCATGCACAACCAGACTGGTGGATCATCAGCCAATTAGCGACGCGTATGGGTTATGACGGTTTTGATTGGGAGAACTCCAACCAAGTTGCCGAAGAAGCCTCACGATTTAGTCGCGGCAGTCGTAAAGATTTCCACATGATTAAAGTCGCGGCGCATGCGGAAGGCAAAACCCTACATGAGAAGCTACGTGAGTACGGCACTGACGGTATCCAAGGTCCGGTGTTCTACAACTACGATACCAAACAACTGGTGGGTACTAAGCGTTTACACGATACCGAGATGACGGAAGCAGAACTGGCGGAAAAAGGACTTACCGATGGTCCTCAAGGCGCGAACGTACTCAAGAAACAGCTGACTCACTTCAACAGCCAGACAGGTAAAGTCAACCTACAAAAACACCCTTGGGATCTGTTCAGTGATTTCTACGAGTGGTTGCAACCACAAAAAGACGAGCTTTGGTTTTCGAATGGTCGTATTAACGAAATTTGGCAGTCAGGTTTTGATGATGTGGAACGCAGGGCTTATGTCATCCAACGTTGGCCTGAAAACTGGGTAGAGATTCACCCTGATGATGCCAAGAAACGCGGTATCGAATCTGGTGACCAAGTGATGATGTATTCCGATCGGGTCGCCAACTTCAAAGATACTATTTTGGGCGTTCATGGTGATGACTTCCAGTTCAGCAAGTTGATGGAGAATGGCCATATAAAATTGGATAAAGCAGCAGTAACCGCAGTTGCCATTGTTACGCCAGCGGTGAAGAAGGGCTGCTTATACGCCAACATGATCGATATGCGGCAGCCATCCAACTCATTGACGACTCGAGTTGTTGACCAAATTTCTGGTAATTACAACTTCAAAATGGGCGTCGCCAACATTAAGAAATTAGGCGAGTCGAAATACAAGAGTGAATTCAGAGCCTTCTCATTTGCTCCACGTAACATCGTTTAACCTTCGGGCGTCAGGGAGTAGGGACTCTGGCGCCCTTTTTAACCACTTTAATTAAGCAATGTCTATTTATTCATAACAAGGAGAAGAGTATGAAGCGAGCATTAGGTTTAGCAGTTGCTGGAGGTATCCTAGCAGTCGCAGCTTCAAGCTATGCCGTAGCAGACGATACTGCAGCAGGCAAAGCAAAAGCGATAACGTGCGTAGCATGTCATGGGACCGATGGTATCTCACCTATCGAGCTATACCCTAACCTAGCGGGTCAAAAAAAGGGCTATCTGGTTAAGCAAATGAAAGCATTTAAAGACGGCAGCCGAAAAGACCCAACTATGAACGCTATGGTCGCTGCGTTATCCGATAAAGATATCGAAAATATCTCTGCATATTATTCAAAACTTTAGGGGAATCTATTCCTAGCCAAGCAACCACATCATTTATCTGTGGTTGCTTTTTTTTCATCGCCAGACACTACAATGACGCAAATTTATCTTCTAAAAAACGTAGCAACAACTGGGTTTTGCGTGGTAGAAACTGCTTTGAAGGATAAACCGCATAAACTGGACCAGGTGGTTCAACTTGATACTCAGGCAATAAGTTTATTAACTTGCCTTCTTTTACCAATTCATCACCAAATACCTTAGGTAAAACCCCAATGACGGAACCATGCACCACCCCTTGTGCAACTGGTCCAAAGTCATTGGCGTAGACATGATAATCCGTCTCTATTTGTTGAATTTTACTGCCTTTGTTCAACTTCCAAGGTTTAGCAAAATATGGCACTGTAAACGATTTACAGCCATTAAGTTGGCAAGGTTTTTTGGGCAATTGGTTATTTCTAAGCCATGGCAACCCCGCGTATAGCCTCATTTTAGGTTGATAAAGAAACTTCGCTACCAGCGATGAGTCTTTCAACGGACCAGGACGAATAGCCAAATCAACCTGCTCAGTATGAATGTCTTCAATGTCATTGCTGATGCGGTAATGTAATTCAAGATTCGGATATCGCGCTTGAAACTCGCCCAACCAATCGGCTAAGCGAAAATAAGAAAGAAAAATTGGTGATACCACCAACATCTTGCCACTAATATGTTCCTGTTGATCTTGTAAGAAGGTGACACTATCAATCAATCCTTCCAAGTGAGGGGCGGTTTGCTGATTAAGTAATTGTCCTAACTCACTTAACTGTACTGTACGTGATGTACGCAGGATTAGCTTAATCCCTAAGACTTTTTCTAGTTCAGCTATACGACGACTGACGGTGCTAGTAGGTAAATCCAAGTGTTCAGCAGCTGAAACAAAACTGCCTCTCTCTGCAATGGTTTTAAGGATCAGAAGATCATTGAAGTTCAAGCCATCGTCCCATTAATGGAATTGTAGTTCCAAATTATGCCGTTTTTAATAACAAACAAACTACCTAAGCTTGGATAACTTACACGTCACTTCAAGAAAATGGAGAGAAACTTGATGAAGAATGGCATGATTTTATTGAGCCTAGCGCTACCAACAACCGTCTTTGCTAATGGGTATGATCATTTAAACAATGATGGTCAAGTGGATGTATCTATTAGCGTACTGGATTGCGGTAGGATTGAAGCGAGAAAACCCAGTATGTTTAACCCCAATATATCTGATGAGAAGCCGTTGCTCTTCGCAAACAGCTGCTACCTAATCAGCCACCCTAACGGTCACTTGCTGTGGGATGCTGGGCTTAACGATACGTTGAACCAAGTTCCAGAAGGTATGACGGTAATGGAGGGGGCTTTCCATTTCTCGCTACCGAAAACGCTTATCGGGCAGCTTTCAGAGCTCGACCTTAAACCTTCTGGTATTGACTATCTTGCTTTATCCCATTTACACGCCGACCATATCGGTAATGCTAACCTTTTTAGTGCCGCAAAATGGCTAGTCCAAAAAGCCGAATACCATGTTGCTTTTGACCCCACACGCTCAGCTCAGCAAGGTTTTGACCTCACTCAATACCAAGATTTAAAAGAATCAGCTCTACAAATTGATGGTGACTATCAAGTCTTTGGGGATGGTTCTGTGGTCATAATCTCAGCTCCAGGGCATACTCCCGGACACCAAACTCTCTATGTCGACTTACCTAACTACGGTCCAATTGTCCTTAGTGGCGATCTCTACCACTCTCATCTAAACCGCAAACAAAAGGCGATTCCAGTCTTTAACCAACCGCAACAGACTAAGCACTCTTTTGCTAAAGTCGATGCCTTACTAAGCGCGACAAATGCCGAGCTATGGATCGGGCATGATATGGATGAGTTTACCGGAAAAAAACTTGCGCCCTATAGATATAAATAAACGCCTATATCCAAGTGACTCAGAGTTATGTAGTTCTGCGAAAATAGTTAAGGTTCTCGACAAGATTCTGATTCATTGTTATTGAAATCACTTGAATATGTGACTAAAGGCTAACTGCGCACACATATCGAAAATGAGAAACTTAAGGCTTATGCTCCCGAGTTACCTTCAGGTGCTCGGTTGCTTAAGTACGTTACTTAGATATAAGTGATAGCAGTTTAGTTCGGTGAAAGGATTTTATGTGTTTAGCTCTAAGCTCTCTTCTTCTCCAACCCATTTACTTAATGCCCACTCATTAGCGGGGTTGGGCGCAACACTAGTTGGCAATGGCATTGGTCGATTTGCCTATATTGCGATGATGCCTGCATTGATTCACGCTGGCTGGTTTAACGAACAACAAGCCTCTTACCTTGGTGCAGCAACCTTAATAGGTTACATTCTGGGTGCGCCTTTCAGCAGTTACTTACTACACCATTTTAACGTGATTAACCTGATCCGAACGGCGATGCTACTTAGTAGTATCAGCTTCTTAGGCTGCGCTATCCAAGATGCATCATTTAGTTATTACTTTGTTTTAAGGGGCATTGCAGGCCTCACCGGTGCCATGTTGATGATATTGGCACCACCTATTATTGTTCGGCTGCACGCACCAGAGGTCAAAGCAAGGATCAGCGGTATTATCTTCTCTGGTATCGGCGTAGGCGTGATGTTCGCAGGCTGCGTGCTCCCATTCATTCTTCAGCACAGTATCTCTGCGGCATGGTTAATACTTGCTATGATCACCTTCGCGGTCACCGTTATGAGTTGGCGCACTTGGGCAGCAGTGCAACCGACGGCACGGTATACGTCATCCAATGCCCGATTTAACACACTATCGAAATCACAAAAAACCACCTTGTTGATGTTAATTTGTGCGTATTCACTCGATGCCATTGGTTACTTGCCGCATACTTTATTCTGGGTCGACTATATTGTTCGCGATCTGCATCAATCACTCACTTATGGCGGTTTTATGTGGGCAATTTTCGGTTTGGGTGCAGCGCTAGGGCCTGTAATATCAGGAATATTAGGTGACAAATTTAACCTTAAACTGGCTCTATCTTGCGCCTTTTTACTCAAAGCTGTGGGGGTAATGTTACCGATTCTTTGCACTCATAGTGTTAGCTTAGCCCTCTCATCATTACTAGTTGGGTTATTTACAACAGGCACGGTCGCACTCATCTCGGCTTATACCTTGGAATGCGTGGGCTATGAATTAAATACCAAAGCATGGGGGCTGCTCACCATGGCGTTTGCATTGTCACAAGGAATATTTGGTTATCTTTATGCCCACTTGGCACCAATAGTACCCAGTTACCAGCCGCTATTTATAACGAGCACATGCATGCTGCTGATCGCTTTATTTTGCGTGTCAAAGACTAAACCAACGCATCAAGGCTAAAGTCACCATAAAAAGGAATTACAATGAAGCTCTATCTTAATGAAACATCGCCATTTTCACGCGTGGTGCTCATCACCGTTCTGCTTACCAAGCAAGAAAATGTAGAACTGGTTTGGGTTGACCCTTGGGCTTCCCCTGAAGATCTATTGCAAGTTAATCCCTTTAGTATGATTCCGACCCTAGCCTCCGCTGAGGGCGAATGTATTGCAGAGAGTCTGACGATATGCCAATACCTGATCGCTAATTACCAACCAAGCACCATCGAGCAACCTCAATTGGCTAATTCTGAGCAGGCAGCATTGATGGGTCTAGCTAAAACAATGATGGAAATCGGATTTAAATCAATAGCACTTGAACGTTTCATAGACCAACCCAACACACTCAATGAACGAGCTATTGTTGGGCTACAACGCGCGTTGAATCTGCTTAATCACCAACTAGAAAACCAATTTTCCAAAAGTGTAAAGCTTCCAACATTAGCCACTCTCTACCTACACTGTGCGTTAGATTACATCGCGTTTCGTCATGAGAAACTATTTGAAAGATGCGCCCAGCAACCGATCTACACATTTATGCAGGCATCACCTTTCAGTAATATTCTCAGTGACGTTAGCGTGGCAACACTCGCAAACAAGCCAAGCTATCAAACGCTGCTTTAAAACACCGCGAATAAAATTGCACAACCTCTCCTATAACAAAGCTAAGGTTTCAGGTTGGGCTGGGAACGTAGCGATCAAATCGCTGCGACCATTTTCTGCAACAAAGCAATAATTTGCTTTTGCTCTTCGTCATTCAGGCTACTCAACACTTCTTGATTAACCGCAACTGGGATCGGAATCAAGGTGTCTTTGAGTGCTTTACCTTGTTCAGTTAGATAAATACGATGAGAACGGCGGCTATTAGGATCATCTCGTCTTTCCACTAACCCTAGCTTTTCCAATTTATCTAAAGTACGTGTGGTGGTGGAGTTTTCCACTTTCGATTTTTCGGCGATATCACGCTGAGTTACCCCTTCTTCTTCCCACAAGCACATCATGGTTGGCCAAAGTGCCACCGTAAGACCATGCTTCTTTAACTCCACTTCAAATAGCTTCTCAGCCTTGTTGGCTACTACATTCACCATCCACCCAAAGCTAGATTGTCGATCAAATTTTTCACTCATTAATTAGGCCATTGACTATAGTGTTGAAAATGCAATTGTTGCCATAGTAACTAATGCAGCAACAACTAGCACCAAAAAAGCATAGCCTTGAGAAGCAAACTGAGGCTGAGCCGCAATGCCTGTAGGCTGGGTAAAACCGGTAATCATTGCTTTCACCAGTGCCTTACCGCGCAACTTATACACTAAGATCGCTACAAGGTGTAAACCGACTAATGCGGGCAGCACCGTAGCAAGTACAACATGCAAAGACTCAAATAGTGCAAACACGTCATCAGTTAACCACCATCCTGCCAATGGTAAACCATCCAGTAACCCTGCAAGTGCCAACCCTGAGATACACTGAATTAGTAAACTACCCACCAAGGTTATCACCATCCATGCCCCAAGCGGGTTATGACCAAATTGCGCTTTGACCTTGCCAGTGATATATCGCCATGTTACCGCTGGCGAGTGAGTAAATGTGGCAAAACGACTGGTTTCACTGCCAACAAATCCCCAGATCAAACGCCAAACGACCAATATCAGCAACGTAATACCTAACTCAATATGCGGACCATTACCTGAGTTACCACTTGCTAGCAATGCAACAAACAAAACGGCTTGCGCCCAATGATAGAGGCGTGTCGCCGCATCCCAAACTTTTATTTTCATACTCTACCTAAACTGATTTTCTCGTTGAGTTAATGAGTTAAGGCACATTCCATCGTAGCCTTCTCTTTGTTGGCAATTAATTTACACAACAATAGTTGCACGCGCAACTATTGTTGTGTAAATTAATATCACTCCATAGCAAATGAGAAACTATTAATGAACAACAAAATCTATCTAATCGGGCTATTACTACCTTGCTTTGTATGGGCTAGTAGCCATTCAGCAACTGTCGACAATCGCCAACAAGCCTTCAGTTCTATCGAAGAACAACTTGATGCAGCCAGTGACCTGATTGATGGCAAAGACACCAATTGGACGCAACTGGAATCCACTGCTACACAATTACTAGCAGCCAGTGAAACGTTAAAACACAGCTTTCCTCCAGGTAGCAGTGAAGGCAGCAAAGCCAGTGAAAAGATTTGGCAAGATCCAGCAAAATTCCAGCAGCTAATGATGCAAATGGATCAAGGCATTGCACAGTTGTATCAAGCAAGCCAACAACGTGATACTTCAATGGCTGAAGATGGCATTGATAAAGCTGAAGATACTTGTCGTAGCTGCCATCGCAGTTATCGCTCACGCTAGTAGTAAGGAGAGAGTCCGATGAGAGAAAAATTAAAGATGTTGCATCGCACTTGCGCTGTACTCGCGTTTGTTACCATCGCCAGCTTTTTTAGCTCGACGTTAATCAGTGAGCTATTTACCTCACATCAAACCGTAGCTCAGGTGAAACAGGTCATTGCCTATGCCGTTTGGGGGCTAATTCCACTAATGGCGATCACTGGTGCAACAGGAGCAAAGCTTGCACCTAACGTAAAAATGGGGGTAGGTCCCATTGGTCGTAAAAAGAAACGTATGCCGATCATTGCTATCAATGGTTTAGTGGTTCTATTGCCAGCGGCACTTTATCTAAATTCACTGGCAAGCCAAGGGGATTTTGGTGCGACGTTTTACACCATTCAGGTAATTGAGTTAATGGCTGGGGCAGTAAACCTCACGCTCATGTCACTCAACTTGCGTGATGTGTTTACGATAAAAAGAAAAGTTTAGTCGCAGCTTTTATAAATCAAAAACCGCTATCACGATGAGCAGAGTCACCAACAAACCTAATGAAATTAAGAACACTTTCCTTACAAAATTTTGTATTTCCATCGTGCAGCCTACCTGCATCTTCGAGCAGGGCTACCGCATGAGTTAGTAAATTGTTATCAGCAACAAATTGCCAACAAGTACCGTCCGAAAATCGAAATGCGAATGTGTAATTTTTAAGCGCTATTTCTAGGTTTCGTTTTCCGTTATAGCGTAATATCGACCAGTGATTACAACATACCAAACTTTGCCTAACATAAAATCAACTCATGCGGTCGCCCTGCACCTTCGAGTTTCTTGGGTATAGACCATAATGGTAAAAATCTAATTACCATTTATCCAATCAGGTTTTGTACCTTTTCCCTTCCAATCAAATTCTGAGAGCATCTCTTTTAGGCTATCGGGATTGGTAATTACACCATGATTAATCGATAAATAAATTACGTTATAGCCGCTAAGATATTCAAGCTGAAGAATATCTTCCTCACTGTCCTTATTTGAAGTGACAACAACGCCATTTTTCGAACCAAACTCAGGGAATATACCCTCAACCTCATAGATAGTGCCACCTTGCCCTACAAAGGTAAAAGGGCTTTTAAACAATAATTTCTCCTCTTTCGCGAAATTAGTGCATACCTTATTCGCACCATTGAAAAGAGCAAATAACTGCTCTGGATTTTCATCCATATGTTCATATGTTACTTTAAATACATCTATACCTAAAAAACCAGACTCATCAAAATTAACAGACCAAGAATGTTCGTTCATTGGAATCGTAATAGAAATCCAACTAGAACAAACATATCGTGATTTGAATTCTATATTTTCACGATCTAATCTCTTCAAAAAATCAAATAAATTCATATATTAAACCATATCATCTTTACCAAAAAACTGAGGACGCGTTTGGTGATATTCTTTAGTTCGTCATTAACTGGACTTTGATATCCTAGAGTACCGTTGCTTTTCGCATCATATTGAGCCATAAAACATTTGCAGCAAACGCTCACTCCAACGATTTCATTTTCTTAATAAAGACCTCATTAAAGTCACCAGAAGCACGAGTTAAATCATCAAGAATAATTTTATTTGACTCTAAATTTTTCTTAATAATCCATTTTCCTTCATCAGAATTATAATATTCTAGTCGTTTTTTGAGCTCTTCATCAGTGTAAATCGATAATCCCTTCATATAAGATTCCATATACCGCTCTTTCCCATATTGAAAAACAGAACCATAATTAGACTCAAAGTACTCGTCAGTAAGAAACGGATAAAGCTTCACGAGCTGATTTCTATATTCCATAAAATAGTGGTCAACTGTTTCTTTAAACCCTAGAATATCAGCCATTTCATTTTCCAAATCACCTCGTTCATTCGCTTGTAGAGGCAAAGAGAAAAATAACAATAAATAGATAACCATAATTTTCATTTAAATACCTTAATATATAAAAAGTCAGCATAAAGTAGACAGTAAGAGTGTCGTCATCTAATGCCTAGTGAATAGCGATTAAATTACCAAAGAAACTTTATCCAAATCATTGAGTGACCATATCAATATTGATGAACATTAGGTCGCTTTACTCAGTTTCATACGCTATCGAAAATCCCTCATTTACAAACAGCAAGTTGTATTACTTGGAGCCAACACTAATTACTGTGAAACTAATTTAATTCCACCCGAACATCACTGAAAGCAAGCTCTAAACCGCTTTATTATTATATTCTAAGACCGACTAAATTAATTAACTTATTACATGCGGCGCCTTAATTATCAGGTATATAACACTTCAAACAAAGTCATAATAAAGTAGACAGTAAGAACAAGCTACTTGCTCAATAATCTGGGGGGTGAACGCATTAACAATAACAAGCCTCCCCACATCAACTCCATAACAAAACGCATAATTGAAACTTCAGGAACATAAATCCTAACTCCACAAAACGCCGAATAGAGGATATAAAAGATTGTCATTGTATAGAATACAAACCGACTCCATTTATTTTTCAGCATGACACCTAATAAAGATATATTTAATAGCACAATTCCAATTAAAAATGCCGTATCATTAATACTGGGAGCATCATATTGCAACAAAGAAAAATACTCATCACCTTTAAATACAAAACTATAAGCAAGGAAAAGTTGAGAATTGAACAACATAATCACAATGAAACACAACGCCATAACAAGCTGATGCTTGGTTATATTATTACTGAGGAATTTGTATTTTAGTGTTCCTAATTTATATTCATTCATACTGATGAAGACTAATGCTCCCCACGCAATGGTCTTTGTAACATTCAGAAGATCCATAATTGGAGCAACAATTCTTATACCAGAAACAGCGAGTGATATAATAATCATAAAGAAGGATAGTATCAATAAATAGAAACCCAGCCTCATATTAAAAATATAGATCACGAGAGAAGAACAAATGATAAAGTCAATGGCATAAAAATACCACTCACTCAAGTAGAGGCTGTGACCTTCACCATCGAATGGTAATAAACCGTGAAATGAAGGATCAATAAAATCAAGACCACAATAATAAATAAGCATATCTAAAACATAAACAAAGAACGAAAAAATGACAATTTTATTCAATTCTACATGTCTATTAATATTAGTTCTTATTAGATATAAAAGAGAATATATACTCAATATCAACCTCATTATGTATACTCACGACAAAAAACGTCTATGTTGCAGAAGCACTATTTCTTAGATTCATTCGAAGAACTGGGGTTAAAATAGTCACCAAGCTCACCAACTCGGTACGCCGTACAGCATATTACTATCCAAATAGATAGCACTAGCATTTCCTGTAACAATGTATCTATAATAAAACTACCATCAAAAGATTTTAACAATAATAGGAACAAAGGAAACAATGCAATTAACACACACGAAAAAAAACTTCTCCTATAAAGACCGAATGTAATCAAAGCATTATATAATCCGCAAAGAAACAAAATATACGTGCCGTGTTCAATTAACGCCATCACACCCAAATACAACATTACAGGCACAACAAAAATATTTGGTACAAACAAAAATCTCACAAATGCTGGCACTAATATCCCCTAGTAAAAAACTTCGTCAATCGCTGCAAAAACTAACAAAATAGTTCCAGACACTAAAAGTGTTTTCTTTATATAATACTGAAGTTTCATTCCTTTTTTAGTTAGTAAATCTTCCTTAGCAAATAGTAATCCATGACCATACTTAGCCTTAGGGTTATTCTTATTCCTCAATGAAAATAGCACTGCAGGATACAAAACCAACGTAAGTCCAAAAACAGTAATAGACAGTACAGTTAACCTGTTCACTATAGGGTGCAATTCTAAAATCAATTCCATTAGTTAAATCCCATTCTATAATAAATATATTTTCAATCACGTTGAAAATACATCCAATAATTCCTTCTCTAGCTAAGAATATTGACAGTTTTCTAAGCCATGTCATCACCAAGATCATTCAGGCAATGGCATAAATAGGTATCTATTCTTTAGGCCATTATGATAATTATTTATGCTAAGTAGCATATATCGGGTTATCGAGAAAATACAAAATTCCAACCAATACTGTATTTTGTATCGAATTACTTAGTAAAATATCAGATATAGTTAAGAACATAATAATATCAACAACATAAAATCGGTCGCTATATCAATATCGTGACCGATTTCATTTATTTCATATAGCAGTATGATGTGATACGTAAATTAAAATAGAGGAAGAATGATAGAAAGGATATTGCATTAAAGCGGACTAGATATTACAACAGCTGTTGTTACCTTAGTGATGAGTAGCTAATCACGGCGCGGCACAAAAACGCCGTGAGTTTCTAGAGTTAGTTCTTAACTGCATTCAAATACACCGCTTTGACTCGTTTTCCTAACATCTCTGTTGAAACGTTTTGAAAACCAGCGGTTGCTGTTAACTCATGAGCAAGTACTGGGGTCATTGGCGTACTGCTAGCTGATTTCGCTCCATATTTACGTATATAGCGGTACTTTAGTGCCAACTTATTGAAAAAACTCATCTCGTGGAGGGTAAAGCTCACCACAATGATCTGCCCTCCGGGTTTTAGCACTCGCATGCATTCTTGCAGCGCATCCACAGGATTCGGTATCACATGTAGTAAATTCGCCATAAAAACCGTATCGAAGCTGGCATCTTGATAATGAAGAGCAAAACAATCTGCTTGCTCAACAACGACTTTAGTTTCGTGCTCAAAACGTATTTTAGTCACTTCCAACATAGGTTGAGATAAATCAGTTGCGACGATACTGTCAGCTGAATCAACTAAGCTAGCGGTATAAGTACCATTACCACAACCTAGTTCCAACAGTGAACCAAGGTTACGATGTTGCTGCAACCGTTGTTTGACTCGATTAATATCTTTTATACCAACAACATAATTGTTGCTCTGTTCAAAATTTTTGGCAAATTCTTCCCATTTATTTTCCACGTTTCAGCTCCTCGGGATAGCTAAATACAAATGCCACTTTGCTTGTTTGTTGTTCTATTTTGTTCAAGAATAAAAGCAGGCAAAAGCAGACGCTATCGAATTGACCAAGTGCGTTATAAAAGTGTGGCGGAAACCGAAGTATTGACCGAAAAGCGACTCATTCTCAAATAATCTCTTGATTATGCATAAAATGACGCACCTTAGTTTGAGTTATTTTCATTGGGGCCGCGGTATTAAATTGAATCATTCTACCCAGCGTTCGTTTTTGATACCAAACCGAGCCATACAACGCCTCATCACTTAACGCTTCAATCAAACTCAACAACAGCCTGGTT
Source organism: Vibrio kasasachensis (assembly GCF_050337565.1). Lineage (NCBI taxonomy): Bacteria > Pseudomonadati > Pseudomonadota > Gammaproteobacteria > Vibrionales > Vibrionaceae > Vibrio > Vibrio kasasachensis. The sequence goes on from NZ_JAKJTB010000023.1 coordinate 34,460, forward strand.
GTTGATTCTAGTTCTGCAAGTAGATCGTGATATTGCCAACTTTGATATTGTTGATAAAAATGAAGCGCTATCATGCCCTGCTGATCCCACTTAAAGCCCGCCTTAGGCATATCAACATCCACCCCTTGACTACGACAGTGGTGCCACTTTAAGACGAGTGTTCCCCATCCGAGTAAATAGGCGGCTGTATCGGCAACGGAAATAAATGTATTTTTAATATGACCTTCAACCTCACACCGACGAGCTAGCTCTGCGGGTATGCGTTGGTAGTCAGCTAAAAGATTGGTGAAATTTTGCTGTACCGAGTGGTATAGCTCAGATTGGTTTGTTGCGATTGTGCTCATGGTGACTGTTCTTTTCGAGTATGCCAGTCACCATAACGCTTTGATTGGATTAGTCAATTAAACTAGGTTATAAAACTATCATTACTTTTGAGCGCGTTGCCATTGTACTAGCCATTTATCCAACTGGTTGGCGAACTGTTGACGGTCATGTTGGTTCAATGGGGCCGGACCGCCGGTTTGAATACCACTACTGCGCATGGTTTCCATGAAGTCACGAATATTCAAACGTGATTTTATGTTTTCTTTAGTAAAGAGTTCCCCGCGAGAACTAAGGGCATGACCACCTTTAGTAATCACTTCATCAGCGAGTGGAATATCGCTGGTAATGACTAAATCGCCGGCATCAGAGCGTAGAACAATTTCATTGTCCGCCACATCAAACCCAGATGGTACTTGTACCATAGTTATATTGCTCGCCGCTGGCGTACGAATAAACTGGTTTGCAACTAAGGTTACTTCTACTCCAGTACGCTGCGCCGCTCTGTACAATATATCTCGAACGACGACCGGACATGCATCCGCATCTACCCAAATTTTCATCATTATCTCTCTTTAATTATTTGGCGCTATTGTAGCGGCTTAATTGAAAGATAGACACGGGTATAAACGGCAGGTGACTATTGTGTCATCGAACGCCACTTGTCTCGGGCTTGTTGTTCATGCTGTTCGGTAATCGCGCTTCCAACTGAATTAGCAGCGAGAGTTAGTGCAGCCATATCATCAGTAAAACCGACGCCAGCCATAACATCTGGCACCATATCTGTGGGTAGCACAAAATACGCAAGCGCTCCACCAAGAACCGCTTTGTGCCGTACTGACGTATTCGAATCAGCCAAAGCCAACCATGATTTAATGCCTAAAACCGCCAGATCTTCACCCGCTCTCTTAGCTGATGTTCTCATCTTGCTCCAAAAACTCTTCTCGTCAGGTGTTGTTTGAGAGCCGATGTTTTTCAATGCTTGCTGATCTAAGACCGCATCTAAGCTTGTATTTAACACTACTACACCATCTTGAATTACTGAGCTCATCATTGCCCCTTATACCCAAGTACCTTCAAGGTGAGGGTGACTTGGATACATACTAATTTAGCTATTTCTCGAACGTCAAAATAGCGTTATCTCCGTGATACTAAACCAACCCACATGAACGCAAAATTAATGGCATTTAAGGAAGAACATCCAGTTAAATTAGTTACAGTGTCATTTTTTGACAAAAAACTCTCGCTTCTAGACTCAAAAAGCACACACCTCAACAATTGGCATTAAGCCTACTTATACGCTGAGTGCTGGCATCATATTTTGTAATTTCAATTATAGTTAGCATATGTCGTTACACTCAACCTCAACATTGAACACTACAATCATTTACAAAATTATCTATATTTATTAAATATTAAGGCAATTCAGTCTTATTCCACACAACTCACAAACAAATAAACAAAAGGTCTCTAGAATATGGTTTGTTTCCTAGTACGTGCTGAACCATTAATGCCTAAATAACAAATGTCTAACTAGACTACCAATAATAATACGTGTGCAGCACGCTGTAAGACTGCATCAATAATCTTTGGTTCGAGCGCTGGAACAATCCTAATTTTTCGAATTTTCAAGGAGTTGAAGTAATGAAAAGTTTATGGCTAATTTGTCTCGGCCTACTGTTTTTGCCCTATTCCGCTTTCGCGGCTAGCAGCGATGTCACCCCTCTCGATCTTACCCATTCTACTGTCGGCTACGCTGCCCTGATCCTTTTTGGTCTTGCTTACACCTTAGTCATGCTCGAAGAGTACCTGCAATTGCGCAAGTCCAAGCCCGTTCTTCTCGCTGCTGGGATTATCTGGGCCATGGTGGGGTATGTTTACTCTCAGCAAGGTCAAATTGATGTCGCAAAGATCGCTCTTGAGCATAACTTGCTCGAATATGCCGAGCTATTGCTTTTCCTTTTGGTCGCTATGACTTATATCAGTGCAATGGAAGAGCGAAGGCTGTTTGATGCACTGCAAGCATGGATGGTCGGTAAAGGATTCAACTTCAAAGCACTGTTTTGGTTAACTGGTATACTTGCCTTCTTCATTTCACCGATTGCCGATAACCTAACCACAGCTCTATTGATGTGTGCGGTCATAATGAAAGTGGGAGGAGATAACACTCGCTTTATCAACCTCGCCTGTATCAACATCGTGGTTGCCGCCAATGCTGGCGGCGCATTCAGCCCGTTCGGTGACATCACCACCCTAATGGTTTGGCAAGCTGGGCATGTTTCATTCTCAGAGTTCATGCCATTATTTGCACCATCTGTTGTTAGCTACATTGTACCAGCCGTTATTATGTCAATGTTCATTCCGAACGCGAAACCTAATGTGGCACACGTTCATGTTGAGCTAAAACGCGGCGCTCGCAGGATTGTAGCGTTATTTATTCTTACCATTGCCACCGCTGTCGCCTTCCATGCCGTGCTGCACTTCCCGCCTGTGATTGGTATGATGATGGGCTTGGCTTATCTTCAATTTTTCGGCTTCTTCCTACGCGTTACGCTCAAGCGCTCATTAGCCCGTAAGGCGCAAGCCGCAATCGCAAATCGCGATGATCTCGCGCTTAAACGCTTAGGCTCAGTGGTTCCGTTTGATGTATTCCGCCGAGTATCGCATGCGGAGTGGGACACATTGCTATTTTTCTACGGCGTCGTAATGTGTGTTGGTGGGCTGAGCTTGATTGGCTACTTGAACATGGTATCAGAAATCATGTACTACCAATGGGATCCAGTTTGGGCCAATGTGATGGTCGGTATTCTATCGGCCATTGTTGATAATATTCCGGTCATGTTTGCTGTACTTACTATGGAACCTGAAATGTCGATGGGGAACTGGTTGTTGGTCACCTTAACCGCAGGCGTAGGGGGGAGCTTACTCTCTATTGGTTCAGCGGCTGGCGTTGCACTAATGGGGGCCGCACATGGTAAATATACCTTCTTTGGTCATTTAAAATGGGCGCCTGTCATTGCCCTTGGTTACATCGCCAGTATCCTCACACACTTGTGGCTCAATAGCGCACTATTCTAGCCGCTTCTTGTTCGTGTCTAAACAATCCCGCTGGTTAGCTATGCAACCAGCGGGAAATCGTTAATAGCGCTAAATCAGGCAAAAACAAACAACTTGGGTAATACTCTATGAGAATTGTGTAGAGCTAAGAGGTCAACTATGAAACGAGTTTTTATCGCACTGCTAAGTATGCTTTTTCTTTCCCCGTTAGCGAACGCTGACAACGATTTAGATTCCACGCCACAAATGCTTGATGAATCCAAAAATAAAATGATGCAGAAATCTGAACAGGCCACAAAGAGCAATAAAAACAATATGAAAGATCGCAAAGGCAAACAGGACACGGACTATAACTGCTCTGATCAAGGACAGGAGCATGGCAAATGTGACGAAATAATAAAAAAAGGGAAAGATAAACAACGTGACAAATCGAAAATGACGAAAGACAAATTGAAGAAAGGAAACAGCTAGCGCTTCATGTTAAACTCTGCATCAACTAAGGGGCTTTTTATGCCCCTCGCTACTTATAGATACCGAGTAAAACCATGCCATTCGCAAAACTAGGCTTAAGCCAACCCATCACAGATGCCATTCAACAGCTTGGATACACCAAGCCGACGAATATTCAAATTCAAGCCATTCCTGTGATTTTACAAGGGCAAGACCTGCTTGCCGCAGCGCAAACGGGTACAGGTAAAACCGCTGGCTTTGTTTTGCCAATTTTAGAGAAACTTCGCCTAGGTGAAACTCAACGCAAAAAACGTATTAGAGCGTTAATTTTAACCCCAACGCGCGAACTGGCTATCCAGGTTGAAGAGAAGGTTCGCCATTATAGCCAAAACCTAAATCTAACATCGCTTGCTATATACGGCGGCGTCGATGATAAATCGCAAAAACAAGCGTTGATCGAAGGTGTTGATGTGCTAGTAGCAACGCCTGGACGCTTACTTGATCTGTACGGTCAGCACGCGGTTTACTTCGAAGAAGTGGAAGTATTGGTCCTCGATGAAGCAGACCGCATGTTAGACATGGGCTTTATCGAAGACATTAACAAGATCCTTGATCGCCTGCCAACCGACATCCAGCATCTTCTTTTCTCTGCAACGCTATCGAACAAAGTTCGCGATCTTGCGAAGACAGCAGTTCACGACCCGTATGAGATTTCAATCGCAGCAAACCAAGCATCAAAGAAAAACATTCAACAATGGTTGGTTACCGTTGATAAAGATATGAAATCAGCCTTGCTTAGCCACCTAATCAAAGAAAACGATTGGGACCAAGCGCTGATCTTTATTGAAACCAAACACGGTGCAGCGAAACTTGCTCAACAACTAGAGAAGCGCGGAATTTATGCGGAAGCCTTCCACAGTGGTCGTAGCCAAGCAATTCGTAGCCAGCTACTAGAAGATTTTAAAGCGGGCAAAATTCAGTACATGATCGCCACGGGTGTTGGCGCTCGTGGTATCGATATTCACGGCTTAACGCGTGTACTTAACTATGATCTGCCTTTCCCAGCAGATGAGTATGTTCACCGTATTGGTCGTACTGGTCGTGCGGATGCACAAGGTGAGGCGATTTCCTTTGTATCTAAAGATAACTTTAAGAACTTATGCATGATTGAAAGCCGCTTAGGTCATCTGATCGAGCGTCGCGAGATTGAAGGATTTGTACCGCGTAACCCTGTACCAACTTCAATTCTAAACTACGTGCCTAAACACAAACGAGTAGACTAAGAAGCGCAATGAGCCACGAGCATTTTAAAGGCAAATACGAAGTCGAGTTAAAGTATCGAGTAAGCTGTAAGGACGCATTTTTACGCGTTCTTAACAGTATCGAGCACCAAATTATGCTCGAAGAGAATGCTGAAACCGACTGGTATTTTGATACCCATGATATGGGTCTAAAGCAGCAGAATAAAACGGTTTCAATTCGTGAAATGGAGCCTTCCGGCATCAAACTTTGGATAGTAAAAGGTCCAGAGAGCGATCGTTGCGAAGCAACCAATATCACCAATTCAGCCGCAGCAAAAAGCATGCTCGAAAATATGGGTTATCAAGTCAGATTAATTGCTCGTAAAGTGCGTAGTATTTACTTTGTTGGGAAGTTTCATATCACACTCGACTACTTACCCGAGATTGGATATTTTGCCGAATTTGCGATTATGACGGATGACGAACACGCTTTAGATGGCTACCGAACTGAATTGCAATCCTTGTCGGCGCAGTTTGGCTTGAGCGAGAGAGATATCGAGCATAGTTCATATTTAACCCTGTTCGAGCAGCGTACACAGCAAACTTGCTAGATAAAACCTGCACACAAACTAAATACTGACACAGTACATAAACAAGGTTGAAAATTCTCAATTGTGTTTATGTGCTGTGTCATCTAATAGCCTGTGAACCGGCTTATGTCTTCTCTTTTTATTCCCCATTTTCCAATTTGAGCAGCGCTTGCTTACGTTCAATCCCACCAGCATAACCCGTTAATTTACCATTTTTTCCAATCACTCTATGGCAAGGCACGATCACCGAAATGGGATTTTTGCCATTCGCTAACCCAACAGCGCGCACTGCTTTAGGGTTATTAATTGCATCGGCTAGCTGCTGATAACTCCAAGTTTCACCAAATGGAATAGTGGTTAACGCATGCCAAACTTTATTTTGAAATACGGTTCCCGTAACGGCTAAGGGTAACTCAAATTGATCACGAATACCTTGGAAGTACTCATCAAGCTGAAGTTTTGCAGCGGTAAGCACTTCAAACTGATCATCACGCTCACCCAATGCTTCTGGCTGGGTGGTTTGAGTCTCAAACCAAGCCCCTGTCATTCCTTTTTCATTGGCTTGCAGTGTCATTTTTCCAAGTGGTGTGTCAATGATGGTAAAGCGGTTCATCCGGCATGGCTCCATAAATGGAAGGTGGCGTAGCTACCAAAAGGCGACACCTTTTTCGCATTGAGATTGGTGAACTTCTTGAGTGCTTTTTTTACCACCAAATCACCATCTAGAAAGCGATCAGGCTCTGATAGCCCTCGCATTGCGGCGTAGTTCACCGTCCACGGTCCAATACCCTTGAGCTCAAGCCATTGTGTAAAATCAGCTTCTGGATTTGATGCCATTAAATCAGCAAAACGATGTAACGTATCTTTGCGGCTTTGTGGCATTCTTAAAAAACTTAAGTCAGCATCGACTAACTCTTGCGGCGTTGGAAAATGAGTAACATGCTCACCCTGCAAGGTCGAAACCAATAAGTTAAGCTGATTAATAGCAGCTTTGATCGACACTTGTTGCCCCAAAATCGCGCGAACCCCAGCCTCCCAAACATTCCATACTCCAGGCATTCGTATCCCAGAGCGAATAACCATACCCGGTTGCAGCTCTTCAAAGTATTGCTCGATCAACTGAGTATCCACATCCAAGTCAAATACCCTTCTCACTTGCATCACTAGTTTTTTTAGCTGCGTTACATCGTCTAATTCAAACTCAAGCAATACTTTGTTTGGCTTAATGCCAAAAGTGATTTTGAACCACACCTGAACATCATCAATATTCACATATCTTTGGTAACTGTTGTCGTCGATTTTCTCTAAACCAGTGACCGACCTTAAGTTATAAAAATCAAGCGTATAACGCCAATCGTAGCTCCCACGATAGCTCAATTCAATACATTGATGAGTACCAGAATTGTTCGATTCTCGCCTCAGTTGGCTAGGAGTAAGGTTAAGCGCCTTTTTAAACGCATCATTGAAACGACGAGTACTATTGAAACCACTAGCATACCCAATATCCGTAATGCTCATACTGCTGGCGTGTAGGAGTTGTTTGGCGAACATTAGTTGATGATACAAAGCGTATTGTTTTGGCGACATGCCCAAATGCTTTTCAAATAACTGACGAAGATAACGATCAGTAATGCCCAGTCGCTCTGACAATTTCTGCAACGAACCATGCTGCAAGTCACCCAGCTCAATCAACCTCATTGCACGTTCATAAGTAGTCTCTGAACCACGCCAAGCCCATGAATTCGGTGCGCTGTCTGGTCGGCAACGCAAACAAGGGCGATAACCGGCCTGTAATGCAAATGCAGCATTGGTGAAATATTCTACATTTTCCTCTTTGGGGAGATTAGCTGGGCAAATTGGGCGACAAAAGATTTTGGTTGTTTTAACTGCAACAAAAAAACGCCCATCAAAGCGCGCATCTCGCGTTTGCCGAGCAAGTTGATATTGCTCAGATGTGTGTCCCATTCCATCTCCTGACTTATCACTTTCCCTAAGTGTAACGCGATTTATCAGCAAGTTTCGCCACTTTCGGAACTTGATGCTCACGAGTTAGGCCGTTTAAATATTAATCACAAATTGCCTAATGCTAAATTATTAACTAGTTTTGTTTGAGAGAAGGATTCTCAACGTAACGTATACAAGCTATTGCTAATAAAAGGAATTTGGCTATGAATCTACACTTATGCACCATAATACTGTCTGATAACTCAACCTTACTCTGTAATACCGTTGAGCAATGCCTTAGCGTTATTGACGATCACGGACAAGACAATATTGAAAAGGTCTTTATCGATACCACTGATGGCGTCAACATTAACGCTTACCATCAACTTTCGGTTGAAGAATCGATAGAAAGCCTAATGAACCTCTAACGTTTCAACTCGACAAGGCAGCCGGTTTGATTTGGGTTATCACCAATGGACAATGACCACCCATAGCTATTACATAGCCGTTCAACAATCAATAACCCAAGTCCGTGCTCAGATTCGGTTTGAGTAGAAAACCCAACGCCAGTATCCGCAACACGTACCATATCGCTTGATATCGACACCTCTATCGCGCCTTGATGAGTGAAACGAGTGGCGTTACTCAACAAATTTTTGAGTATCATTGCCAAGACTGCTGGCGGCATATTGGTCGTGGTTTGCGCCGTCAATTGAGTGGAGAACGATACCTTTTGATCTAACTTACGCACAAAATCACTAAAGTCGATCTCATCAGCAACAATACATCGCTCCTTCAATTCGCTCGCCGTGTTTTCTTGCTTAACAATGTTGAGTAATACTTCAACTGTCTGTTGCATCTGCGTCGCTGCTTTTAAAATTCGTTCACGTTGTTTGCTTTGAAATTGAGGATCGACTTTCATCCCTTGCAGCTCAGCTGCGCCGATGATCACCGCAATCGGCGTTTTCAACTCATGACTGGCGTACTTCGCAAACATTAACTCTTGCTTGGTCACTCGATCTTTCATTTGTGCGTATTGATTAAGCTCTTTGGTCATATTTTTCAGCTCATCAATGGCATGTTCATTAACATGAAAAGCCCCTTCATCCGCGTTTTTAAGTTGCCCACTGAGCTCTAATATGGGAGACATTAAACCTTCGAAAACACGTTTGAGCGAAAAACGTAATACGACAATCAAGAAGACCATCAACAGCATTGATAGCACCATTAATGCATCCCAGTTTTCATCTCCAAATTCAATTGCTTGCGAATTAATGGTTAGATAAAGCGGCACCACCTTTCCTTGAAAATCAAAGTTGGTGTGGTACACCACAAAACCATCTTCAGAATAGGTGCGAAATGGGGAAACTTGATTCAACGAATAAGGCGCATGCTCTCGCAGCTGTTGACTAAAAGCTTTAGGCGTATAGTAAGCCGTAACAAACTGACTCAATCTGGCGCTCTTAACTTGATCCAATCGGTAATATTTTATTGCAACTTCTTCGAATGATTTCAAATGGCTTTCGACTTGGGCATCTTCTTGAAACACTAACCGAAGCGAAAATGCAAAAAACACAATAAACGAGGTCGTTAACGCAATAATTGAAAACGTCGTCAACAACTGTGATTTAACATCATTAATTGAGTTGCCCTTATGACGCTTAAACTGTCTTTTGGTCAGACGCATTAGTTCTCCAGTTTAAACCCGTACTTGGGTACTGTTTTTAGTATTGGCTTTTCAAACGGTTTATCGAGAATATTCCGTAGCAAATAAACGTGACTTCTTAAAATATCTTTGTCGGGTACATCATCACCCCACAATTGGTTAATCAATGTTTCGCGTGAGACAACCTCACCTTGCGCTTTCACCAATACCAGCAAAATTTGGTACATGGCTGGTGAACAAACCAACAGCTTACCTTGACGCGTTACTTGATGTGTTTTTTGATCTATTTCAAGCTCACCAAATCGAATTCGCGTTTGGGCAACCGAACCTCGATAGCGTTTAATCATTGCAATTAAGCGCGCTTCCAACTCAGGAAACTGAAATGGCTTGCTAACAAAATCATCGACGCCTGCATCAAACCCCGTTAACAAATCTTGTTCGCCGTTTAAGGCGGTTAACATCAAAATTGGTGTAGTGCAGCCTTGTTGACGAAGCTCTCGAGCAACTTGCATTCCATCTTTTCTAGGCAACATGACGTCTAAAATAATAGCATCAAACTCATTTTCTAATGCCAACTTCACAGCAAGCTCGCCATTGTCAGCAAAATCCGCTTGTGCCTCTTTTACTTCTAGGAAATCAGCCAATATACCTTGTAGCTCTTCGTTGTCTTCTACAACTAAAACCTGTTTACCCGTTAGCATTATAATACCCAATTAAAGCATCTCATCTAAGGATGCAAATGACGCTGTCGAATTAATGTCGAACGTCATCGAAATTCAATCTCTATGCTAAGCCATTTGACAAAAACTCGACATCCTCACACTCACACTAATGGAAATTATTCAATCATGAGACTTCCTCAATGAAAGTATCCATTATCGCATCTTGTCTTCTCGCCATATTGGCAACGGCACCAGCGTCTGCGGTTGACCTTATCGGTCAGACGGTTAGTAAATCACCGATCAGTGTCGTGGCGGAAGTGGATGGCGTGCTGATTTCCGCGGGGTTAGAGGCTGGTGAAGCTGTCAGTGAAAAGCAAATTATCGCACAAATTCAACCTGCTGATTTTGAACTTGAAGTAGCAAAACAGCATGCAAACGTCGAACTTGCGCAAGCTGATCTGAAACTCAAGAAGTCTGTTTTCCAACGCTACCAAACATTGATGAGCAAGAACAGCTTGTCAGCTAATGAGCTTGATATCGCACAGGCAGAATATCTCAACGCCAAAGCACGATTAAAGCTGGCCAATATTGAACTCAAAAAAGCCAAGAAAGATCTCGATGATACTGCGATTGCAGCCGATATCAATGGCTACGTCATCGCCCGCTCAGCGGATATCGGAGCTTGGGTCAGCCAAGGTGAATTACTTTACCAATTGGTTAACACCAACACTTTGATGGTTAGGCTGTCAGCCAGCGAGCAAGACCTAACCGGGCTTACCGTTGGGCAAGAAATTGAATTTTGGGCAGAAACAGCGCCAAAAACCAAGATCATATCGACGATAAAACGTATTGGAGTAGAAATTGAGCCACAAAGTATGGCTTACCCAGTTGAGCTAGAGTTCGACAATATTCAAACCCAGTTTAAACCAGGGATGTCGATACACGCATCCACACAAATAACACCAGAACAATAACACCGGTTTATTCTCGATAGGAATCGTTATGTCTTCGCTAATTTCTTACTTTGCTCATCGACCATTTTTGGCGCGAATAATCACCATAATGGTGCTTATGATGGGATCAGGCTCACTTTACAGCTTAAAACTACAAGAATATCCAAATGTGGCATTTGAAACCGTCCATATTGAAACCTTCTACCCTGGGGCTACCGCCCAAGATATTGAACTGAATATCACCAACCCTATAGAAAAGGAACTTCGTACAGTTCAAGGAATAAACTTTTTTACCTCTCAATCTTCTGATGGCATGTCCTTTCTTGAGTTAGAGATATTGCCAGGCGAAGACAATGCTCAAGTAGTGAGAGATATTCAACAAGCTGTTGACCGTGTAAGTGGATTACCTAAAGATATTACCAATCCACCAACAGTCACGCAGGAGAAGACGTCTTCATTTGAAGTGCTGACGTTTGGTGTCAGCTTAGCGGACAAACAAAGCGACCTAGATTCATTACAAGCTTACGCGTATCAGCTTGAGAAAAAACTCGCTCGAATCTCGGGTGTAACCAGCGTTACTTTATCTGGATACAATGAACGAGAGTTCTGGGTAGAAATTGATCCAAGTAAAGCAAGCCGCTATCAAATCACATTTCAAGAAATCAGCACCGCCATCAACCAACGTAATTTGTCTCAATCCGGTGGTTTAGTTGAATCTTGGGCTAGTGAACAAAAAATTGTCACCATGGCACAGGTACAATCAGCGCAAGAAATTGGCAACATTGTGATAAAAGCGCTGCCTAACGGAACCATAGTACGCGTTTCCGATATCGCGACCGTTGAAGACCGCTTTGCAAGAGCAACTGAAATAGGCGTACTTAATGGTAGACAAGCCATACTGTTTTCGCTGACCAACAGCGGTAATGCCGACATCATCACGACTGTCGATAATGTAAAAAGCCTAATTGCTGATGAACAAGCACGCTTAGCTGATCAATATAGTTTCGAACTCGGGATGAATCTCGCTAGCGATATGAGCGAGAAGTTTTCTATTGTCTCGACCAATGGTGCCATTGGTTTACTGCTGGTGCTATTAGTACTTAGCCTAATACTAAAAAGACAAGTCGCTTTTTGGGTTTCGTTGTCTGTGCCATTTTGTGTGCTGGGCGTGATGATTGTACTGCCAATATTTGGTTCTAATCTCGATAGTATTACCTTAGCTGCGCTACTGCTGGTGATCGGTATTATTGTTGACGACTCCGTGATTGTTGCCGAAAGTATCTATCAACAAAAAGAGCGTGGTAAAAACGGGATTGATGCCGCGATCTCCGGAACGCTTAAAGTCATTAAACCTATACTGGCAAGTTTGACCACAACCGCTTTAGTGTTTATTCCTATGCTCTTTATCCCTGGAACCTTGGGTAAAGTCATCTTTGTCATTCCGCTGACTGTGATTGCCGCGCTGCTGTTTTCACTGGCAGAATGTACGTTCACCCTACCAGCACATCTGTCACAATCTTTGCAGAGCAAACAAAATAAACTTAAGGAAAAAGACCGTTTTGACCAGTTGGCTCAACATTACCAAAAATCATTAACTAACTGTTTAAATTATAAAAAAAGTGTTATTTCCTTGGCGTTTATTGTTGCAGCACTCTGTGTAAGCTTAATTCTATCGCTTAAGATCGACATCTTCCCTAGTGAGTCGGCTAAGTACATTGAAATCTACACTGAAGTCACACCCGGAACCCCACTTAGCCAAATTCGCCACGAGCACTCCGCTATAGAGCAGGCAATACTGGCACTACCGAGCGAAGAGCGTGTAAGTTATGAGATGGCGTATGCCTCACCAATAAGCCAAGGTAAGTTAACACTAACCAATTATGATCAGCGCCAACGAACAGCTGACGAAATTATTGCCGATCTCAATCAAGAACTGGCAGAAAACAAAACCGCTATGTTTGTTAAATTCTCTGTTGATGCGGGCGGTCCACCACCGGGAGAACCCGTCGAAATTCGAGTGCTTGGTGGTACGTATTTGGAACGAAACCAAGCAGTAGAGTTGGTGAGTGATTGGCTAAAACAACAGCCAGGTATCACTGATATAACCAACAACGAAGCACTCAAAGACCCTCAATTAAACATAGTTCCTCAATACCAATGGTTAGCAAGATATGGTTTAACCGTGTCAGATTTAGCCTCAACGTTACGCATCGCATTTGAAGGTGACACGGTTACATCAACATGGCTGGGTGATCAAGAAATTGACATTCGTCTAATTCTCGACGAAACGCATCGAGCACTTGAGACGCTAACCACGACAAAAATCTACACGCCCGATGGTAAACAAGTACCATTGAGCCGATTAGCCAAGGTAGAACAAATCGAAGCCGCGCGCTTAATTAAACACTACAACGGCGAACGCGAAGTAACGGTTACCGCACAAATCAGCGATGACAGCGTCAGCCCTGTAGAACTGTCAAACCAATTAATCGCACAGCTCAATGGACAATATAGCCGCAATATCACCATAGATGTCGGCGGTGAAGCGGAAAACACCAATGAAACCATGAGCGGCTTCATGGTGGCCTTTCCCGCTGCCATAGTCGCGGTCTATTTCGTACTGGCGATTATGTTCAACTCATTAACGCAGCCTTTATTAGTTATGACAGTAATTCCATTTGCCGTCATAGCTGCGCTTATGGCTTTGGTGGTTCATTTGCAGGCTTTATCGATGTTCGCCTTAATTGGCGTACTAGGCATGACGGGAGTGGTAGTGAATAACTCTCTAGTACTCATCAATCAAATCAACGAATTAAGAGCAAAAGGCGTACTGCCTTTGCAAGCTGTGGTTGATGCTGCCGTTAGTCGATTTAGACCCATATTGCTAACCTCAATCACAACGGTCGTAGGGCTATTGCCCCTTGCTTATGGGCTAGGCGGAACCGACGTTTACATGGGACCAATGTCGCTTACTCTTGGCTATGGATTACTGTTTTCGTTGCCTGTAGTGTTGTTTGTTATTCCTGCTCTGTACGCATTGTTTTTTGCGAGAAACAAACCTTAGATTCGGCGAAGGTATCAATCTTGTTCAAATTTTTTGAATACCTTCATCTAACCTAACGGATTTTTTAACGCTAAATCGTCACTTAAACTTCGTTACATAGATTAAAGACACAATCAAAAATTTGGAGCATCCACATGACAACCTTAGTTCTTAAATCAAGCATTCTTGGCGAATATTCTCAATCTAACCAACTGATTGATTCAGCTCTAACAGGGAAGTCAAACCTGATTGAACGTGATTTGGCCATCAATCCTATCCCTGTTTTGGATATGAATATGGCGACTGCGCTACGTAGCAATGGAGATGACCTAGCGCCGGAACTTAAAGCGATTCTTGACCTATCTAACCAACTGATCAACGAACTAAAAGCCGCTGACCAAATTATCATTGCAGCACCAATGTACAACTTTATGGTACCGACTCAACTAAAAAACTGGTTCGATATAATTGCCCGTGCTGGCGTGACTTTTACCTACACAGAGAACGGTCCGGTCGGTTTGATTGAGAATAAAAAAGTGACCGTTGTGACTACTCGAGGCGGTATGCATAAAGATAGCATTCGCAACACGATTGAAAGCTATGTGAGCACTATGCTTGGTTTTATTGGCATTACAGATGTGAATTTTGTTTACGCTGAAGCGCTTAACATGGGTGATGAACCCGCACAAACCAGCCGTGAACAAGCACTTAAAGAACTGGTTGACCTGATTTAATTTTTTAGACTAATCCCTGCTTTCAAATTTCAGTCCTTAGTCTTTACGGAATGTGGCACATGCCCATTCCGTTTTTTTTATCCATCAGCTCTGGCTCAAAGCTCACGCATTAGAATAAGAAGGCATAAAAAAACCACCTCAATTAATTGAGATGGTCTCTTCTCTTCCGTCTATACCCAAGAAACTTGAAGGTGCAGGTAGGCGGCAAGTAAGAAAGTCCCCTGAGCATAGGTGAACTATGTGATTGGGGCGCACGAACACAGCCAACACCGCTGCAACTTCAAGTATGACGGGGATATATCCAAGTGACTTCAGGATTCAGAGTCTTGAGATTACTTGGGTATATTTTATATTTCCGCAGCTTGCTTAATACTGTAAGCCGTTACGGGGTCGATACTTTTAACCAGTTCTTCAACTTGTTTAATCGCATCTACCGCGCTACTCGCTTTACGGTAGCTCAAGTAAATTGGACGGCACCAATCTTCTACGTCATCCACTTTATGTAGTTGCCCAGATGCTAAAAACGGTTCGACTAATGAAGCCGGTAAATAGGCGCTGCCTCCTTTTTCAAGGATAAAGTCTAATGCGATACGCGCTGTTGACGTCCTCAAATAAGGCGCTGGAATTTTTGCATGACGCTCTGCATGTTCAGAAACAAATTTCGTTCCCCAATCCACATACACATATTTATCAGCAAAAACATCTTCCACCGAGTGCTGCTCGGTAGAAACCAACAGCAATACGACATCGGCGACTTTCTTACAGTTCAGCTCATCAGCTTTAATCTGATCGAAAGCAAACGACATATCCAACGTGCGCTCTTGCAAGCCTCGAATTAACGCTTCTCTTCCCATAACTTCAGCAATAAAGCCATAACCATCAAAGGCTTCTGTCGTAGCACTTAAGCAATTTTGCAGATAGGCATCCCACACATTCGGTGTACCGCCCATCGTCAGTTGCAGCTTCTTGCCACTTTCAAGCGATAGCTCTAGCTTTGCTTGTTGCAAAGTCGTCACCATCACTTCGGCATAGCTTACTAATCTCTCGCCGGCCGAGGTGAGTTTTATGTTATTACGATCACGGATAAACAGCTGAGTATCAAAATGACTTTCTAATTGTTTGATTCGTGCACTTACCGCAGCTTGGGTTATATATAGATTTTCAGCAGCGCGACCAAAGTGGCGCACTTTTGCCAACTCTAAAAACGTTCTAAAGACTTTTACGTCCATTGTTATACCTCAGAAAATTGCGCTGTAAGATTAACAGGGAAATCCAAAAAAAATAAAGCAAGAATACGCAAAGTGTTATATGGATTTAACGATAAAATTTGATAGCAACGATAGAAATATTTTGTTTTTCTTTTTGCAACTTTACGCCTAATTTTCGGCATATACCAATGCTGATTAATGCGGACTAACATTTAGCCTATCAATAGTATTGGTCTTCGTCCAAAACAATCCATTTGAGGTCAATCGAAATGTCTGACACTGAATTTCGTCATGGCAAAAAGCGCTTTTACGACAACACTAAATTCCCACGTGGTTTTGCCAAATCTGGTGACTTTACTCTTGCAGAAGAAGAGATCCTAACTATTTACGGCGATACCATGCTTGCTCTAGAGAACGGCGAGTTAGCTCCTCAGAATCCTGAAGAGAAACACTTCGTCAAAGTCATTGAGAACCCAGGTAAAGCTAAATCCAAGTTGGAACGCATTTGGCTAAAATACATCCAGCTAGCTCGTGGACGTAAGCGCTTTCATACTTTAAATGGTCGCAACAAGCTTGATACAAGCGATGACTACGTTGACGATTCCAACTTAGTTGAAGAAGACTGATCATTAAAACGCCTCTATTTACTAGGGGCGTTATTGCTATTGATATTCGCATCAACATATATGGTTGCTAATCATCAAATAAAAATTACCCCTCATCGTTAAAAGCCTTGATTTGAATGAACAATTTTTGCGCTTATTTGGGGGGCTTTTTACGCCATTGTTTTTAATCGATACGACAAATAACATTTGTTTTACTCGCACTCCTTTTTGTCCGTTAATGCGCGCGGACACGCTCATACTGCAATGCCGTGTCAGGTGTGATATCAGCTCAATCTGATTCATTTCTTCTCTCTATTTTCGTGAGAATAGATGTGGAAAAAACATCCAAACTAGACCGTGTGCGCGCGGATTACAACGTTCACTACTGGAGCCAAGGTTTCTACGGTATCGATGACCAAGGTGAAGTGTACGTATCTCCTACCAGCGACAAAGCGCATCAAATCCCTTTAAGTAATATCGTTGCTCAACTTGAACAGAAGCAGCTAAACCTGCCTGTACTTGTTCGTTTTCCACAAATACTGCACCAACGAGTGCACAGTATTTGTCAGGCGTTCAATCAAGCTATTGAAGAGTATCAATACCCAAATAAATATCTGTTGGTCTACCCAATTAAAGTAAACCAACAGAAAGAAGTGGTAGACGAAATTCTAGCCAGCCAAGCAAGCCTTGAAACTAAACAGCTAGGTCTTGAAGCGGGCAGTAAGCCTGAGCTACTTGCGGTACTAGGGCTAGCACAAAAAGCCAGTTCTGTGATTGTATGCAACGGCTACAAAGATCGTGAATACATTCGTCTAGCACTGATCGGTGAAAAACTGGGTCACAAAGTTTTTATCGTATTAGAAAAGCTCTCTGAGCTAGATCTAGTTTTAAATGAAGCGAAGAGCCTTGGCGTTAAACCTCGTTTAGGCCTTCGTATTCGCCTCGCCTCGCAAGGTGCAGGTAAATGGCAAGCCAGCGGCGGTGAGAAATCAAAATTTGGTTTATCTGCCTCACAAGTACTGACTGTTATCGAGCGCCTGAAAAAAGAAGAACAGCTTGATGCGATGCAATTGGTGCATTTCCACCTTGGCTCACAAATGGCCAACATTCGTGATATTCGCAATGGGGTGAATGAATCTGCACGCTTCTACTGTGAACTCCGTGAAATGGGTGCAAAAATTGATTTCTTTGATATCGGTGGTGGGCTTGCGGTGGATTACGACGGCACGCGCAGTCAGTCTTCCAATTCAATGAACTACGGTTTGATTGAATATGCACGCAACATCGTCAGCACTGTGGGTGATGTATGCCAAGCTTACGGTCAACCGATGCCAGTCATTATCTCTGAGTCAGGTCGCTCGCTGACCGCTCATCATGCTGTGTTGATCACCAACGTTATTGGTACCGAGACTTATCAGCCCGAGAAAATAGACGATCTGGGAAGTGATGCGCCTACGCTACTACAAAACATGTGGCGTAATTGGCAGAACTTACTTGATGGCAGCAATGCACGTGCACTAATCGAAATCTACAACGATACACAGGCAGACCTTGCTGAAGTTCATTCACAATTCTCTACAGGCGTATTGAACTTGCAACAACGCGCATGGGCAGAGCAGATGTCACTGCGTATCTATTTCGACCTTAGCCGAGCGATGAGCAACAAAAATCGATTCCATCGTCCTATTTTGGATGAGCTCAACGAGCGTTTGGCAGATAAGTTCTTCGTTAACTTCTCGCTGTTCCAATCGTTACCTGACGCATGGGGCATTGACCAAGTATTCCCAGTGTTACCACTTTCTGGCTTAGACGAGCTTGAAGATCGCCGCGCTGTCATGCTCGACATCACTTGTGACTCTGATGGCGTAATTGAGCAGTATGTTGAAGGTCAAGGTATTGAATCAACCTTGCCAGTACCAGCTTGGAGTACAGATAAACCTTACCTGATGGGCTTCTTCTTAGTGGGTGCTTATCAAGAGATTCTTGGTGACATGCACAACCTGTTTGGCGACACGCACAGCGCAGTCGTGACGGTAAGTGACGAAGGTGAAGCCATTGTTGAACGTATTGATGAAGGCGACTCGGTTGAAGACATGTTGCGTTACGTACACATTGACGTAGACAACATTCGAGAGCATTATCGCGAGCTCGTTAATAAACGAGTCGACCTAAAAGAACAACAACAGGTACTACAAGAACTGGAACAAGGTCTCTGTGGCTACACCTACTTAGAGGATTTTTAAATGAATGATTTGTTTAACAAAACTGATTATTCACTTTACTCGAACTCAATGAGTTTTATGCGTCGCCCTTACCTACGTAACCCAATCGGCAGCGATGCCGATGTCGTGGTGCTAGGTGTGCCTCTGGACATGGCCACATCTGGTCGTCCGGGTGCTCGTATGGGACCTGATGCAATTCGTCGTGCGTCTGTGAACCTTGCATGGGAAGAAAAAAAATTCCCTTGGGATTTCAACGTATTTGACCGAGCTAAAGTTATCGATGCTGGCGATCTAGTCTTTGACTGTGGTGATGCCGAAGATTTTACTTACCGTTTAGAAAAAGCGGCGGGTGAAATCCTTAAAAATGGTAAGACGCTAATGGCACTTGGTGGTGATCACTTCATCACTCTGCCGATTCTGCGCGCATACGCTAAACATCATGGTGAAATGGCGTTGATCCACTTCGACGCCCACACTGACACTTATGCAAATGGCAGCGCGTACGACCATGGCACCATGTTCTATCATGCGCCAAAAGAAGGTCTAATTTCGCCAAAGCACTCTGTGCAGATCGGTATTCGTACTGAGTATGAGCAGCAAAATCATGGCTTTAATGTCATCAATGCGATGGAAGCAAACGACATGTTGGCTGACGATATCGTTGAAAAAGTACGTAGTATTGTCGGTGATAAACCAGTTTACGTGACTTTTGATATCGATTGCTTGGACCCAGCTTTCGCTCCCGGAACTGGTACACCAGTATGTGGCGGTCTGAACTCCGACAAAGTGCTTAAAATCCTACGCGGTTTTGCTGGCATGAATGTCGTGGGCATGGATGTTGTCGAAGTCGCTCCAGCCTATGATCACGCGGATATGACAGCGCTTGCAGGCGCAACAGTCGCACTTGAGCTGCTCTACGTTTGGGCGTCAAAAAAGTCAGCTGAGTAAATATAACTCAGCGTGAATCTAAGCCTGCTATTGAGCCTGTCTCAATGGCTGGCTTTTTTATCTTTGCCAAAATCCATTTCACTTGTTTGTGCATTTTGTCGCGAGCATGTCAATCTGATTCAATCACCGAATACCAATATCAACGTTGGGATCACCTCTTCACAATAACCTACTCGAATTAGATTTTAGATTTCATTACCCTACGCCTGAACAACCTCCATTAAGAAGTAGAGTTAATAATGATTGAACGTCAAGAAACCAAACAACGTATGAGTCGTATCGTAAAACACAACGGTACTATCTACTTATGTGGTCAAGTTGCTGCTGATGCAAACAAAGGCATTACTGAGCAAACTCAAACCATGTTAGACAAGGTTGACGCTCTGCTAGAGCAAGCGGGTAGCTCACGTGAGCACATGTTGTCTGCAACCATCTACATCAAAGACATGAAAGATTTCGTTGAAATGAATGCCGTATGGGATGCATGGGTTCCTGAAGGTCACGCACCAGCGCGCGCTTGTGTTGAAGCAAGCATGGCTCGTGAAGACTTGCTAGTAGAAATTTCAGTGGTTGCTGCTGAGAAGTAATCTCTACTAACTGATTAGAGTGGCGCAATGTCTATAGCTCAGGTTGATGTTGCATTGCCAATATGAAGGGGAAGGCTTGTTCTGCCCCTTCATCATTGATGAATCCAGAACCTTACCCTTACCGTCTTTGACAAGTAGTACAACCGCGACACGCTTGCCTGGTACTCTTATTCAAACGTGAGCGTTGAATTTTGCAGTAAGCATTTTTTAACGCACGACGAGCAGCAAACCAATCTTGAGGCTTTTCTAAAATTAGATAGCCGTTAAAACGCTTCACCAACTGCGTTCGGTACTCATTGATAAACTGGCTGTCATAACCTATCTCAAAGTAATCCAAAGCTTGCTCTATTGAAGTAAAACTGGCAATCGTGTTCTGAATCTCGTTACTCATTATCGGGATCTTCTGAGTCGCTTAGCCGGTCAAGATACCACAATCCTACTGCTATCCCCACCTTCGCTATTATTCATTCCTAGCCATAATGGTACAAGTTGCACTACCGTGGTATTGCTTGTATATTCGCACTACTTGAGAGTCCAAGGAGTCGCCAAGTTAGCGCGTTGAACGGCTTTCACGCAAGCTCGCAAACCCCGCGAACTAACTTGAGCAATAGGTGCTTTCACCAATGTCATTTTTTGGCAGGCGTGTGAGCACTTGGATTTCAGCATACCCTGCCTTACTTATCGAATTATCGAGGTAAAAGCACAATGATTCGTAAATTACACGCAGAAGACCTAGATCAAGTGGTCGCCATCTGGTACTCCGCTTCCATCCTTGCTCATGATTTTATCTCAGAGGCATTTTGGCTTAGCCAAAAACAGCCAATGCAAGAGATCTATTTGCCAAATAGTGATACTTGGGTATATGAAGTCGACGGCAATATTTTAGGCTTCATCTCTCATTACCAAGGCTTTGTTCCGGCACTATTTATTATACCGAATGCTCAATCTCAAGGATTAGGTCATCAACTACTTAATAGCCTAAAACAGCAACATAACGAACTACAATTGACGGTTTACGCTGAAAACAGCAGAGCACATCAGTTTTATCAAAAGCAGGGGTTTAAAGAAGTTGAGCGCAAGCCTTGTGAACATACGGCTCACGAAGAAATTGTCATGATTTGGCATTCAGCATCCTAATCTTTTGACGCTCTAAGAGATAAACAATAAAACGCCCAGTGCTCATTAATAGCACTGGGCGTTTATTGTTTCATAGTGCCACATTACTCATGCACTAATCACTAAGCGATTAATCGTAAAACATTATGCCCAAAAAGACATGGCGATCATTGTAAGTGCTGTAATACACACAACATTAAGGATCAAACCAACTCTCATCATTTCACTTTGCTTAATATGACCAGAACCAAACACAATGGCATTTGGCGGAGTTGCAACAGGTAACATAAACGCACAAGAAGCTGCGACGGCAATCAACACCGATAAGATTACCGGTGACATACCAAATGCTTCCGCAACCGTTGCAAATACGGGGATTAACAGCGCAGCGCTGGCCGTATTACTTGCAAATTCAGTAAGGAAGACCACGAATACAGCAATAACGGCAATAATGAAGAAAATGCCTAAATGGGCGATCGAGCCGCTCAGGCTATTGGCTAGGAACACGCTCGTTCCTGTTACTTTCAGTACATTACTCAAGCAAATACCACCACCAAATAGTATTAATACCCCCCAGTCGGCGGTTTTTTCGATATCTTTCCAATGAACAACGCGTGCAAAGTTAACTGCGACAATCGCACCAAGGGCAACAATAGTATCGAATTTGGCATAACCCCCAATCATCGCATTGATCGGTTTACTGAAAATCCACAAGAATACCGTCGCGGCAAAGATGGCGAGGGTAACCACTTTACCTTTGTCCCACTCTACCGGCTCATGGTTTAGATCGAACTCGCCACGTAGATCGGGCTTCAACACCATATACAATACGGCGATCGCCAGAGGTAACAAGATCGCAGCGGCTGGCAAACCAAAGCTCATCCACTCGGTAAAGGTTAAGCCGACTTCTGCCGCCGCTATCGCATTTGGTGGGCTACCAACGATGGTTGCAATTCCACCAAGGCTAGCACTATAGGCGATACCAAGTAGCACAAACACATAGGTTTTGTGACCACTCTCTTCGTTCACTTTACTCAAAACGCCAAGCACAAGAGGTAGCATCATAGCCGTGGTTGCTGTGTTACTAATCCACATCGATAACAATGCCGTCACACCAAATAGCATAAACACTGCAACACTCATTTTTCCTTTGGCGATGATCAGTACTTTATCTGCAATGACTTTATCAAGTCCTTGTCGGTGCATCGCTGCCGCTAGGGCAAAGCCGCCAAGGAATAAGAAGATGATTGAATTAGAGAAATTATTCAGTGCTGTTTGCGTATTAAAGACACCAAATAACACCGCCATTATAGGCACAAGGATAGCCGTAACCGTGACGTGCAGAGCTTCCGTTAGCCAAAGAATCGCTATGAAAACCAACATACTGAGCCCCAAAACGACTTGTGGCTCAAACGGTAGGGTGAAGTAAAGAGTGATAAACAACGCGACATCCGCAAGGATGATTAGGCTGTTGCGGTTAATTAACCACTCTCGGGTATTGTTGGGCAAAGGGACACTATCGTTTCTATTCATTATTATTTTCCTTATGAGAGCCTTTAGGCACAGCAAATGATCCCACATAACCCTCTAAGGAAATATTTTACTTTACGAATTTGTTAACCACATCAAATTAATGGTTATAAATGTTAAGATATTGATTTGACTATTAACTTATCGAAGCTCTGCATAACCTCCGTGCACTTCATTACACGCCCATGACCTTGCCCATGTGTTGCAACTAGCGTCACATTTTCCATCTCTTGCGCTGCTTTCTGCGAAACCGAAAACTTAGTGAATTTATCCGCCTCATCATGAACAATAATGGTCTGTGATTGACGAAGTTTTAACTTGGCATATGGATCAACCGATTGAATCGGGTACCGGTAGTGCTCCTCCAACTCTTGTATCACAACGTTGAACAAACGCATTGAGTAGCCAGAACGTGCCACACTGCTAAACAAGTTATCGAGGTAATCAAGAACCGGTGCTATCAATAGCATTGGCTTGTCGGCCAACTTAATATGACGGCACTCTATGGCAGAGGCTGTACCCATGCTATGCCCAATCAAGCCTGCAATC
Organism: Vibrio kasasachensis; assembly: GCF_050337565.1. Classification (NCBI taxonomy): domain Bacteria; kingdom Pseudomonadati; phylum Pseudomonadota; class Gammaproteobacteria; order Vibrionales; family Vibrionaceae; genus Vibrio; species Vibrio kasasachensis. Next base: position 57,886 of record NZ_JAKJTB010000023.1, read on the forward strand.
TCTTCAACGCTATCAAGAATCGCTTCTAAGCCTGCGACAAATCCCGGAATATGCCCGTATACCCCGCCACTTTCACCGTGCGCTGGGTGATCATACGCCAGCGCTGTAAACCCACGGCTAGCAATATGCTCCATTAACGGGAAATATTGGCTCGCTGTTCCTGACCAACCGTGTGTTAACACCCATATCGGACCTGCTCCCAGCGAGTATGTCGTCAAGTTTCCTTCTTTAGAAACAATGCTGCCTTTTACTAAGCCGTCGGGCTGTTCATTTTTAGCTTTGGTTCTCACAGGCGTAAGCAGTAACTTACGGGCTGTATTTTCCGCATGCTTTGGAGCCAATTTATGGTGTAATTGGGTTGAAACACTTACTAAACTGCGCTTCAAGCTAAACTTGCTTGAAGTATTAAAATAAATTTTTTCACTCATGGTACCTATCCTTTGGCTACTAAAGCCTTCGCACGCAAAAACGAACGACCGTGCTTTTTTCATCTATAAAAAAGGCAAGCTACACTAAACTCACCAGTCGTTATTCTCTTGTCCAATCCATCAACAAACGATCAACCCCTTGCCAGAAATGAGCTTGGCTGGCGAGTTCACCGCGTAACGAATTGAACAAATGTCCGCTTAAATAAAGCCCATACAATTCAAAAGCCGCTTGCTCGCAATCAAGGTCTGATCTGAACTGCTGATTGTCTCTACCTTTATGTAATTGAATAGTTAAATAATCTATCCACTTTGAAATTGTCACTTTCAACTCTTGCTGAATTGGAGTGTCTTTACTGCCTGTTTCTTTCCAAGCGTCAAGGAACATACAACTCCCTTGGAATGAATGATTCCAAGTTAACCAATGATCCAACAGCGTTTTAAACTTCAGAATAATATCGTCATCACCCAAACAACGCGCTGGCTCAATCACGCTTTCAGTAAACACTCGATTCGCGTGCCCAAGTACAGCCAATTGTAAGTTCTCTTTCGAGTTAAAATGAGCAAATAGACCACTTTTGGACATACCGCATTGTTTAGCCAGTTCGCCTATCGTCAAGCTCTCTAACCCATTCTTACTCGCTAACTCAAATGCCGTTGCCAAAATAGCTTCACGGGTTAAACGCCCTTTACTCATCGCATCACCATCTACTCTGATTATTCTAACTTTAGCACGAACGTTCTTTTTTACAAATTTATCCAAAATATTCAAATCCGTAAATATATTGATTTGCGTCTCGAAATAAATATATTTAATGAAATATACGCGTTTGGATTGACGCATCACCATTGAAATTGAACCATTTATTGTTAGTTTGTGCTCAAATTAATTTATAAAAGTGATTGTTATGGAATCAAAAAAAATCACCAGTATCGAACTGGGACGCCTTGTGGCTATTTTCGTCATCGTCGCTATGCACAGTTCGATGTTCTATACTTACTTCCTTTATCAAGAGACGCCGTGGTTCGGTCTAATTTTTAATCAGACCACCCGCTTTGCGGTACCGTTGTTTTTCTTGATCTCTGGCTATCTCATCCAACCTAAATTAACCGCCACGCCAATGGCAACGCTCAAGAGTTACTGCGCTCCTCTAACCCGTGTATTCATCGTTTGGAGCGTGATATGTCTACTAATGCCGTTTAACCTCCAAACTGTGGTTACCGAGGGCTACTTAACGGAACGCAGCGGCTATTGGGGCTTCTTAGCACAAGCACCATTAAACTCCTTGCTTGAAGGTGGCTTGGTCCACTTATGGTTTATTCCAGCGTTGATGATTGCAGCGCTCATCACAGCTGTACTAATTAAGATAGATAAAGTTCGTTGGCTGTTGCCTGTAGCGATTGTACTGTACGTGTATGGTGTATTAGCCGGCAGTTACCAAAATATAACCGAACTATGGACACCATTTTTCACTCGTAATGGTCCTTTCTTTAGTACCTTGATGTTTGCGATTGGCTTTTTGATTCGCCAAAAGAACATTCAAACGACAGCATCTCAAGGGGCAATTTTAGCGTTGGTCGGAATGGCGATTCATTTTGGCGAAGCGTTTTATCTGGTCGATTACGAGCAGGCATTCAATTCCAACGACTTTGTGTTTGGCACTATGTTGTGGGGAACCGGCTTATTCTTATTCTTACTGGCAAAGCCAACTCTTGGTCATTCCCAATGGATTTTGAACCTGTCTAAATCTGTATTGCCTATCTACGTTGCACACTTACCAGTGATCATCATCATGATGAACGTGGTTGGTTATTGGCAACTTACTGGGCCAGCACAAGACGCGGCGGTGTTCTCAGGCACCATAGTGTTAACACTACTGCTCGTCAAAGGTATTGAGAAAACACCGTTGAACCGATTTCTGTTTAGATAACAAGTATTCTCTAAAACCGCGGCGTTAATTCGCCGCGGCAATTTTACATTAAGCTATTGCTCTTCCATCGATTTTCGCTACTTTTCTGAATATCCATTCTTGTCTAGCTTCTCAATTCATTCTTTCTCTTTCGACATAGTATGTTACTGATAATATAATCATCAAAAATATTGAGGCTATATAACTATGCATAAACCTAAATTTGGATTTTTATCTCCACAACCTTATATGAAGGATGCGTTAGAAGAGATGAAGTCGTTTGCAGATATTACTGTTCTTGACCCAAAAAACTGGGAAAGTGATATTTCAGAGAGCATTGCACAGTGTAAAGCTGAAGGGATTCAAAGTGTTGGTGGGTTTGCGCAGAAAGATGCATTCAGTCATATTTTAATCAATGAAGGGCTAGGACAAAAAGCACCTTCTCGTCTTGCATTTCTGTATTGCATGAACAAATACCTCATGCGAACTTTAGAATCTAATCCAAACTACTTTGATTGGGTTGACCCTCTTACTGAAACCAATGACCAAATCGCTGACAAGATTCAGGAGTGGCCATTCATGTTAAAGAATACCTCTCTATCTTTAGGTCGTGGGGTTTTTAAGATTGATAGTAAAGAGAAGCTGTTTACGATTCTTGATGAATACCGTGCAGATACAGCATTACAACAGGGTATTGCTGATAATTACTGTCACTTTATGAATGGCATCGATAAAACAGAGTTACCTGAAATCATCCCTCCCTTCATTGCTGAACATTATGTCGATATGACCAAAGCGATTGAGTACTGCTATGAAGGCTATATTGACGGTGAAGGTAATATTGTTCATTACGCATTAACAGAAGAAGTTTATTTCCAGAATCACCAAGCATTAGGCTATATCACACCGACTGTTTCGGTTGGACCTGAAGTAGCAAAACAAGTCGGTAGCTGGGTTGATGACTATATGGGTCGTCTGGTTGATCTTGGCTATGTTAATCAGTTCTTTAATATTGAATTCTGGATCATGCCTGATGGTGAAATAGCCTTTGTTGAAATAAATCCTCGCGCAGCTCATAGCTATCACTACAATTACGAGCTTTCGTTTGGGAACAACCTATTCGGAGATAACCTAAAACTTGCTGCTGGCTTACCAATTACTGATGAAACTCCATGGAATAAATGGAGCAAGGATCAAGCTGAAAAATACACATTAATCGTACTTATGACAGCAAAAGAAATTGGTCGTGCAGGAGACATTCTAGACTACGATCTAATCGAAAAGCTCTATCATCAAGGTGAAATTGACTACGTTCGTCATACTCGCCAAGCCAACGATGTTCTTGTCGAGAGTGATATAACATCCGCAGGTGTTATGCTCATCCAATTCTGGATCTCTGGTACTAAAGAAGAAGTTATAGCTAAAGAGCGAGAGATTCGCGCTAAAGCGTATAAAAAATCTCAAGAATTGCCTGAATACCCTAGCTCTTGGAAATAGAATCAAACTGACTCTCTCCCCATCAACTACAGCACCTCAATATGCAGGTGCTGTACTGCCTACACCCATTTAAATTAATTCAGCTATTTCCTGCATAGTCATCGAGTCATTTAGCTACTGGTATACCTTCTAAATCTCTCGCCAATATCAACGCCAAACCAAACACTTGTAAGAACAAGCTGATATTTCGATACCAAGCCATGCTCTCGTTAAGCCTAATCAATTGTTCATTGATGGAGAGGTTGCCTAAATAGAAATCGTCGATTTTCTTTCGCTGGGCTAATTGCTCCTTTTCAATTAAATCAAAAATATGAGGGATATTATCTACTGCTAACTCAGGCATCGACGATACCAACCAATCACTTAATTGCTCGGTCAAAATGTTATCAATGACTTTCAGTCGCTCTGTTTGAGTTAACGACGTCTGAGTGAGGCTACGTTGATGGAGATAGAGCAAGGTCAGCTCTTTTTTCCGCTCTAAACTTTCCACTCGATTCCAAGTTAATTGAATTGAATAGAGATTATCTTGTTTCTGTTCTTCTAAAACAGATATTTTAGAGCCCTGTTTTTCCAATACGATACTCGACATCAAAATAGCCATAACATTGAGCACTAAGCCTGTTAACACGAGCATCCAAGCGGGCGGCCAACGGTATTTCATGGCTACCACAACTTATCAAATGGTAAATAGACAAAATTCAGTATCACCAGCGTAAACATAACGGCGAATGTCAATTTCATACCCTTTACACGCCCACTAAAGTTTTTGCTCAATATTGCTCTTGCATGGATCACTCGCCCCAAAACAAATAGCACACCTAGCCCGTGAATCAGTAAAGCATTCGCACCGTTGTATTCGATCAACGTCATTAAGATCAGAGTGATTGGAATGTACTCAGCAGCATTGCCTTGCGCACCACGAGCTACCTGAAGATCTTCAATCTCGCCATCAGCATGAGACACTTTATTTTTATGCCGCAACTTAATCACTTGCACAGCTAACCAGATCATCAAAAGAGCTAATAAAGCGGCATAAAGTGCTGTAATCATGGTTTTTTCTCCTTTTCATCAGTGTAGGAGAAAATACGCCAAACAATAAAAAAATGCCCCACTATGTTAGGTAGGGCATTGATTGAATGACGGTTTTAAAAAATTATAAGCTGGTTACTCAACTCAACTTATAAAACAGAGTCGAAAGTGGTGGCAAACTTATTAGCAAAGATTGCGCTAAACCTTGGCTTTCTTTTGCCGTGGTATCGATATGCTCAAGCACACTAAAATCACTTCCACTGTATTTGCTCGAATCGGTATTAAGTAACAGCTGATAACGCCCGCCATGGGGAACACCAAGATGGAAGTGGCTATGCGGAACAGGAGTAAAGTTGCTAATCACCAATATGCGCTCACCAGCTTCGCTAATACGCTCATGCGCTAAAATACTGGTATTAGCATCATCTTGTAAGCGCCATTCAAACCCGCTTGGCTCACAATCTAATTCATGTAGAGCACTTTCTTGCTGATAAAGCATATTTAAATCTCTAGTGAGATTTTGAATACCTTGATGCCTTTCAAACTGTAGTAAGAACCACTGCAATTGATCATCATGGTTCCATTCTGCGGTTTGACCCAACTCTGCGCCCATAAAATTGAGTTTCTTACCGGGCTGACCATACATGTAACCAAAATATGCTCTTAGGTTTGCGGTTTGTTGCCACTCATCACCCGGCATCTTATTGTGTATAGAGCCTTTGCCATAGACCACTTCATCATGAGAGAGCGATAGCACATAGTTCTCGCTGTGCGCATAGATAAGTGGGAAGGTGATGGTGTCATGGTGATACTTACGATGGATAGGATCTTCTTGAATATATGAAAGGCTGTCATGCATCCAACCCATATTCCACTTGAATCCAAAGCCTAATCCGCCCATATAAGTGGGAGCAGAAACACCGGGAAACGCCGTTGACTCTTCGGCAATGGTCATCGCGTTAGGGAAGTACTTGTACACTTCCTCATTCATCCATTTCAGCGTGGCAATAGCGTCATAGTTTTCGTTGCCACCATCGATATTTGGGATCCATTGATCGTGGCTGCGTGAGTAGTCGAGATACAGCATTGACGCAACAGCATCGACACGGATGCCATCAATATGGAAAAGATCAAACCAATACAGCGCATTGGAAACTAAGAAGCGACGCACATGCTCGCGGCTCATATCATAAATATAGGAGTTCCAATCTTGGTGCCAACCACGACGTGGGTCAGGGTCATGAAACAGCGGTGTACCATCAAAATTAGCTAACCCATGATCATCAGATGGGAAGTGAGCCGGTACCCAATCGAGCACGACACCAATGTTAGCTTGGTGGCAGGCATCAACAAAATATTTAAAGTCATCTGGCGTACCAAAACGACTCGTTGGAGCAAATAAACCTATTGGTTGGTAGCCCCATGAGCCATAAAACGGGTGTTCTGAAACCGGCATTAACTCAACATGGCTATAGCCCATATCGACTAAATAAGGCACCAGTTGCTTCGCCAATTCTCGGTAGTTTAAGAACTGTCCATATTCATCACGACGCCACGATCCGGCGTGCAGTTCATAAAACGTTAACGCCTGCTTTCTTTTATCACTGACCGCTCGTTGCTGCCATTGACTATCTTGCCATTGGTAGCGCTCGTGATTATAAGTCACTGAGGAGAATGAAGGATGCTGTTCGGCAAAACTTCCCCAAGGATCGGCTTTATGAGGGAGAGGTTCACCGTTGGGATCTTTCAGCTCAAATTTGTAGCGGGTTCCTTCCTCTAGGTTTGGAATGAAGAGCCCCCAAATGCCATAATCTAAACGCTGCATTGGGTTACGACGACCATCCCAATGATTAAAATCGGCAATTAAGCTACAAGCACTGGCATGGGGTGCGTAGACTAAAAATCGAATCCCCGAAATCGATTTTCCATCTCGTTCTAGGGTAACGAACTGCGCCCCCATGTGACGATACATATTCTTCGGCGTATGCAGATCATCATATTCAGCATAGATATTATGGTACTGGTAAGGATCATCGATAATTTGCTCTATACCTGACCAATCAACTGCCAGTTGATAATGGCTAGAGCGTAAATCAAGTTTCTTAGCCAATACAAAGCCACCATCAATTTCACGAGTAAGCGACAGGCGTGTCTCATTGTCTAGTAGCAAATCGACGTTATCAGCACCCGGCATCCAAACTCTCAAAGAACTCTGTTGAGGGCTGAGGTAAGGACCAATGAATGAAAATGGATCCGCAAACGAAGCGGCTGAAAGCTGGTTATAAGCCTGCGCTCTTTTTTCCACAGTAATGTTCAAGTTATTCTCTCCCTAACCTAACTTTCATTTTGCTAGTCAAATGCTAGCTCTACACTAACAAGCAAAAAAACGCCGGTGGACAATCCGTCTAGCGGGCGTTTAGTTATATTATCTAAACTGAATCTGTTCGTGAGTGACCAGATCAAAGTTTTTCTTATCTATCTGCCTGTTATGTTCAATATGTTGAAGTCACCATGATGACACGTGCACTCACCTGCCATCAACAAGATGAAGCTTTACTTCGAACTTGCGAAAGCTTCACCGCAATTTGGTTAACACCTTCCAAGCCAAACAGATGCTCTAGATCCATAGATAACTTACGTCGCCAGTTCGGGTATTCATTCACGGTGCCCGGAATATTGACAGGTTGATCCATCTCTAACCAATCTTCTAGCTGTACGCTAAACAAGGTAGAATCCCCCGCAGCAACATGAAGTTGCAACGCCTCCGCTAAATAGCCATCCATTGGTACCCGTGATGCGTCTAGCCCTACGCCTTGTGGTAAAAACCCGTGCCAAGCTACCGAGTCTAAAATGGCTTGCTTACTCTTCAAGCGTGCATCAAATAAGCCGTGTAACTGATCCTCATTTGGATACAAACCAAGCTCTTTGCCCATCTTAAGATCATCACAATGCCAAAAACCTCTTAAGGTTGGCATATCATGAGTACACAAAGTTGCCATTGATTGAGTTGCATAATGTGCAGGCGACAAATAGCCACCGTCTTGCTTTGATGTTTCAAAGAAAAACACCTTGTATGAATACACACCTGCTTCACGCAGTTTATCGACGATTTCATCGGGCACAGTTCCCAGATCTTCACCGATCACACTGCACTGGTGCCGATGCGACTCCAATGCCAGTATCGCCAACATATCTTCTACTGGATAATAGATATAAGCACCTTGAGTGGCGCTCTCTCCTTTCGGGATCCACCATAAACGCAGCAGCCCCAACACATGATCAATCCGCAGTGCTCCGCAATGTTGCATATTTGCGCGTAACAGCTTGATATACGCCTCATAGCCAGTCGCTTGCAGTGCTTCTGGGTTAAGCGGTGGCAGCCCCCAGTTTTGCCCTAATGGTCCAAGTACATCCGGCGGCGCACCTATGCTCACATCTTGAACCAAGTGCCCATCATCTGCCCATGTTTCCGCACCTGAATCAGCAACACCAACGGCTAAGTCACGATATAGACCGACAGACATGCCCTTATTCTCGGCCAGCACTTGAGCCTCATGCACCTGACAATCGGCTATCCATTGCAGGTACATGTAAAGGTGAACTTGATCGCGGTGCTGGGCAATAAATTCCTGAACCGCTTGGTTACTAAATTTACGATACTGCTCTGGAAATACCGGCCAACCCCATACGCCCTGATCTTGCTGCTGAAGTTGAGCATGTAACGCATCAAACGCGGCTTGATTAAGTAAACTTTCACCACCGATTTCAACAAACTCTAAAAACAGACGAGCACGCTCACTATCCGTCTCTAAATGACGGGTTTTAAACTCTTGGAATAATAGGGGTAGCACACTAAGTTTGAGAGCCGCAACTTCACTATAGTTGACCCAGTGAGCATCTCGAGCGCTCTGTAAGCGTTGCTGAAACTCTACACTGCCTACCGTTTGTTGCGCTTCAACACTTAGCGCAAACTCGGGCACCGAACTGACATCGATATAAAGAACGTTCAGCCAACGACGCGACGACGGACTGTACGGACTTGCGGCTTCTGGGTTAGCAGGAAACAATGAGTGAATGGGGTTAAGCCCAACAAAGTCACCACCGCGAGAGGCTATTTCCGCTACCAGCTGCTTAAGATCGCCAAAGTCCCCTATCCCCCAATTGTGACAACTTTTTAATGTATAGAGTTGAATGCTCGGTCCCCACATTTTTTTACCTTGTTCCATCGCTGATTGCTTGAAACAGGCTTGTGGGGTGACAATTAAACTGGCGCGGTAAGGTACTTTACGTCTCTTTCGCGTAATCGACAATTGGTGATAACCCCATGGCAAATCACTCGGTAACGAGACGACTAACGCACCGCCGTCTTGGCGTTCATCACGTGTGATGTGTTCACTCACTGCACCTGAAAAATGCTTACCTTGTTCAGTGTGAATCGACCAACTGAAATCACTCTCTCTCACGCTTTTTCCGATATAAAGGGAAACTTCGCGTGGGTGACCATCTCGCAGAACAACGACAGGGGCAAGTGCATTTCGTTTGGCTTTTTTTTCCGCACTGGCGAGCAGCGCTTCATCATTCGTCGTGTTGTAACCTAATGCTGACAACAAGCTCAGAATCGTGTCTTCTTCCACCGCCGCATTGCTTCCCCAAGCACTAATGTAGGAATCGGCAATATTGGCAACCTCTGCCGCCTGTTTTAACACTGTTTGACTGATCATAACTCTCTCCGAAAGCTCTTCACTTTGCTAGATAAAGACCACCATTTAGGTGGTCTTACTCAATTAGCGTTTTACGCTCTCTAGCTGCCAGATATTGTTAACGTAATCTCGAATACTTCGGTCAGAACTAAATTTACCGACCAATGCGGTGTTCAAAATGGCTTTCTTCGCCCATCCTTGTTGATCTCGATACTGAGTATCAATGGCTTCCTGAGCTTCAACATAAGAAGCGAAATCGGCCAAAACGAGATAAGGATCTCCCCCATCCAGCAGGCTATCGAACGTCACCCTTAATTTGCCTTCTTCACCAGGGGTAAATTCATCACCCACCAGCAAATCTAATGAAGCTTTAAGCAATGGATCGGCGTTGTAATACGAATACGGGTTATAGCCGGATGCATGTAGGCGCTCCACTTCATCGACATCCAAACCAAATATGTAGATGTTTTCATCACCTACTTCTTCGCGAATTTCGACATTGGCACCATCCATGGTACCTATGGTTAACGCACCGTTAAGCGCCATTTTCATATTACCTGTGCCTGAAGCTTCTTTACCCGCTGTCGAAATTTGTTCCGATACATCTGCTGCCGGAATAATAATTTCCGCCATGCTGACTCGATAATCCGGCAGAAATACAACTTTGAGTTTGTTGTTAATACGCGGATCGTTGTTGACCTTCTCAGCAATCATGTTGATGGCGTAAATGATCTCTTTCGCGAGGTGATAACCGGGCGCAGCCTTAGCGGCAAAGATAAAGACTCTTGGCACCATATCAAAATCTGCATCATTAAGTAGACGATAATAAAGCGACAAAATATGCAGCATGTTCAAATGCTGGCGTTTGTATTCATGTAAGCGTTTGATTTGCACATCGAAGATGGCATTGGTATCCAATTCGATATCCATATTCTGTTTAACCCAATCCGCAAGGCGCTGTTTGTTGGCTTTTTTAACAGCCATAAACTGCTGCTGGAACTCTGCGTCATCAGCAAATTGAGAAATCGCTTCGAGTTGGTCTAAATCGGCGACCCATTGTTCACCAATCTTAGCGGTAATCAGTTGACTTAAATCTGGGTTACAGAATTTTAGCCAGCGACGCGGGGTAATGCCATTAGTCACGTTTTGTAAGCGCGTTGGATAGAGTTCATCAAACTCAGGGAATAAATCACGCTTAACCAATTGCGAGTGCAGCGCCGCCACACCATTTACCGCGTATGAGCCAACCACACAAAGGTTTGCCATTCGCACCATACGGTGGAAGCCTTCCTGAATGATCGACAACTTGCGCTGCTTTGAAACATCATCCGGCCACTTGGCTCGGACTTCCTTCAAGAATAGGTGGTTAATTTGATAGATGATTTCCATATGACGAGGCAGCAAACGTTGAATCAAAGATTCACTCCATGACTCTAATGCCTCTGGCAATAAAGTGTGGTTGGTATAAGCAAACGTCTTCGAACAAATTGACCATGCTTCATCCCAACTCATGCCTTTTTCATCGACAAAAATACGCATTAACTCAGGGATCGCAATGGTAGGGTGAGTATCGTTAAGCTGAATAGTCTCATACTTAGGCAAAGCAGCTAAGGTATGCCCCGCCTCTTCGTGGCGACGCAAAATATCTCGTACCGATGCCGCACTATGGAAGTACTGTTGCATTAAACGCAGAGTTTTGCCCTTTTCGTGGTTATCATTTGGATAGAGTACTTTGGTGATGTTACCCGCATCAATAAGCGCATGCTGTGCTTCAAAGTAGTTACCGTTATTGAAGCTTTCTAATGAGAACGGGGCGATTGCCTTGCATTCCCATAGTCTTAATGGGTATACGGTATCGCTTTGATAGCCAACAATTGGAATGTCCCAAGGCATTGCCTTTACTGTCATGCCCGGAACCCAACGGCGTTGCTCACATCCGTTATTTTGAGTCACTTCAACGTGCCCGTAAAAACCAATCTCTTGCGCGAGATCCGGTCTAGCAACTTCCCAAGGATAACCTTCAACCCCACACCAAGCATCGGGCGCTTCTTGCTGGTGTCCTTTTGCAAAAGATTGCTTGAATAAACCATACTCATAATGCAACCCGTAACCCACGGTTGGAAACTCTTGAGCAGCCAGTGAATCCATGAAACAAGCCGCTAGTCGCCCTAAGCCACCATTACCTAATGAAGGATCGCGTTCTTCTTCCAGTAGATCCGTTAAATTCTGACCTAACTCTTCCATCGCTTGTGTGATTTGTTCGTACAAGCCCATGCTGATTAAATTATTACCGGTTAGACGACCAATCAAAAACTCCAACGATAGATAGTTAACACTCTTAGCGTTACGTATTCTTTCGTCTTGCTCTGTCTCCAACAAGTCGAACGTGGTCAACTCTGACAATGCGCTTCCCATTGCCAAGTACCAAGCTCGGCTAGAAGCCTTCTCTATGGTAGTGGCATAAGTTGAGCTGAGGTGTTTCTTAACACTGTTTTGGAATGAAGCTTTGTCGAACTGGATCTGCTGTGTCGGTTTCATCGATGAAGTCTCTTCTAGTTTCCCTATTTGCTATCGTGCAAAGGCATAAGCAACAATGCATCCTCCTAAATAGCAGGCTGATAGGAGTAGTTTGGGGGGCGTAGATTGACCCTACCCCCAGTAAACATGACAACGGTCACGTAATGCTTTAATTAACACTGAACGAACATTGATTGTGATCACAATTTGCCCCCAATAAATCTAGCTTAGATTTATGACGTTTCTGTGTGAACGTAGGATCGCAAAGTTCAATTCTGCCGAATTGGTCACACTTACAGCATTAAGAGCAGGTATAAGACGCTGCGCAGCCATGACAGACCATTCCAAAATCTTTCTCATGTGAAATTCATTGCTTAGCATCACATTATTGGGGCGTAGACAATAACAAAACGTGAGATGAGCAAAAATCTGACTCATCCCTCAACCACGTCAGTCATTTTCTCCCTTACCATGTGCTAACACATGCAAAGCCTGTCACGCGCTTTTATGACTTGGTTTTAGTTGCGAGCACAAGGATACAAACAGGATGTGGATTCCTTCAAAACTCAGCCGTCCAACTTATTCTCTCGATCAAATCCAGCGATCTCGAATTACGGATTTACTAAAACAAACTGATCAACAAAAATTGGTGTTGTTTCGCGCACCTGCCGGGTATGGAAAAACAACAATTGCCGCGCAGTGGTTAGAAGGGAAACAAAATATTGGCTGGTACAATATTGATGCTAATGATAATGAGCCCACTCAATTTGCCAGCTATTTTTTGGCGGCACTGAATGATGCGACAGGGAATGCTTGTCAAGACGCTCTTAAACAAGCAAAGGATCAACCGCTCTCATCTGTCATGAGTCTCTTGATTGAAGCGCTCAAACAAATCAGACAAACTAGCAAGCACGCATATTTAGTGCTGGATGATTACCACCATATTCAGGATGCGCTTATCCATGAAGCAATGAACTACTTCCTTAAGCATCAACCCGATCATCTTACGATAGTGCTTACCACCCGCTCGATTCCTCCGCTTGGTATTGCAAACCTTCGGGTACGCGGAATGATGACGGAAGTCGATCAACGTTGGCTTGCATTTGATATCGATGAAACGACCGCATTTTTTATGCAACGCCTTGATCAGCCTCTCGATTCCGAAGAAATTGATCGTTTATATCAATATGTCGAAGGTTGGCCATCCGCACTCGAATTGATTGCATGGCAAACTCAATATCAAGCTATGGCAGTCAAGCCTCCGCTATCAACGACTCCATTGAATCAAAACCATTTATGGGATTATCTTATTGATGAAGTGTTTGCGATTCTCGATAACGACACTCAAGAATTTTTATTGCAATGTTCAATACTAGATAAATTCAACCACACCCTAGCAGCCTCCGTTACTCAACGTGATGATGCCCAGAACATGATTGAATCTTTACAGCGCTACGGGTTATTTATTTCACCTGTTACAGAGGTTCACAATTGGTTCCGGTTCCACAGCCTATTTAGTGAATTTCTGCACCACGAACGCAAAATTCGTTTACCCGAGCAAGACACTCATCTGCATCAACTGGCTGCGCGCGCTTGGCTTACGCTACCGAATGTTGTACAGGCATTATTGCATGCAAAACAAGCCAACGACCATATGTTGACGGCGGAGATCCTCTGCCAATATGGATGGGAACTATTCAATGGTGGTGAGTATGTTTGCTTAGACAACGCCTTGAACAGCGTTCCTCACAGCCAAATTTACCAGCAACCTACCCTCAGCCTTCTGCAAGCTTGGTTAGCACAAAGCCAACATCGCGACGAAGAGGTCAACTCGATTCTCGCGCAGATAGATCAATCAGAGCAGCCAGTTAAAATGCAGGGCGAGTTCAATGCATTAAAAGCCCAAATAGCGATAAGTAAACACCAACCACATCAAGCTTTAAATTTGGCAGAATTAGCATTGAGCCAAATTGACGGAAAGGCTTACTATAGTCGTATTGTCGCGACTTCCGTCATTGGTGAAGTGAATCATGTATTGGGCTATTTGGATCGCGCATTACCTTTAATGCAACAAACTGAGAAACTGGCGCGGCAGTACCAAGTTCACCATCATGCGTTATGGGCCTTGCTACAACAAAGTGAAATATTGACTGCTAAAGGTCATTTACAAGCGTCATTTGATGTACAAGAAATTGCCTTCAAGTTACTTGATGCTCAACAGCTAAAACAACCGTCTTTGCATGAGTTTCTATTCAGAGTTCGAGCCCAATTACTATTTAGTTGGAATCGGCTCGATGAGGCGGAATCATGCGTAAATCAAGCACTTCAACTCAGTAAGAATCAATCAGAAAAACGACTATTGCAATGCTATGCAATGCTCACGCGTCTTGCCATATGCCGTGGTGAAATGGATAGAGCAGCAAAGTTTGTAGCCGAGATTGAGTGCCGACTTGCTCAATCTTCTTATCATATTGATTGGAACGCCAACGCCTCTCTCTCGCAACTGCTATTTTGGCAAGCTAAACAAGATATGAGTTCAATTCAATTATGGTTAAATAATGCCATCCGACCTGAACAAGCATGCAACCACTTTACTCAAATGCAATGGCGCAACATTACTCGTGCGCAGATTTACTTGGGGCAGTATCCACAAGCAGCTCAAAGCCTTAGCCACCTTCAAGATGAAGCCGCCCGCAACCAATTGGTTACTGATATCAGCCGTAATGCGATTATTGAGTCTGTATTAGCCATACATACACAGCCGAAACTGACGACAAAAAACGCCATAAAAGAGGCGTTGAATCTGGCGAATCAAACCGCGATCTTAGGCGATTTCCTTTACGACTTAGATCAATTGGTCCCCCTATTGCAGCAAGCTGAATTTCAATCTGAGCTTGATGATTTAACTCGTTTTCGCACCAATCAACTACTCAAATCTATTACCACAAAGCCTAGAAGCGGCTCTTCGCACTTTGGCGAAAGCTTCATCAACCAGGTCGTAAACCATCCAAAGGTACCCGAGTTGGTTCGCAACAGCCCTCTTACTCAACGCGAATGGCAAGTGCTTGATTTGATTTACTCGGGGTTAAGCAATGAGCAGATCGCGCATGAGTTAGATGTGGCTGGCACAACAATCAAAACTCACATTCGAAATTTGTATCAAAAGCTCAATATTGCTAATAGAAAACAGGCTATCAGTACGGCTGAAAGCTTAATAAACCTGATTGGTTATCAATCCAATTCTTGATGCTAAAGAAGCGCAAGCCTATAACATAAAGACCGTAATCAAATGTAGTGAACAAATTAGAATCATTGTCTTTTCGTTAAATTTCTAACTTTGAGCAGCAAATGTTTGCAGCTGGCTACCCGTTAGCCTGTAGGTTCTCCATTCACTTTGTTCCTGTGCACCAATGCTACAATAGAAGTCTATCGCTGGTTGATTCCAATCCAATACAGACCATTCAAAACGCGCGCAGTCATTTTCCAATGCGATATTGGCGAGGGTTTTCATTATAACTTTTCCAGCCCCTGAACCTCTATGATTTGGCGTAACGTATAAATCTTCCAAATAAAGTCCATTTTTACCCAGCCAAGTAGAGTAATTGAAAAAATAAACCGCAAAACCTATCGTTTCATTCGCACATTCACAAATCATCGCATTCGCTGATGAGCCTTCTGAAAACAAACTTTTCCGGATATCCTGCTCTGTGGCTTCAACATGATGCGAAGCTCGCTCATAGTCGGCAAGTTCATGAATAAAGCGATAAATGATTGCAGAATCTGCTTTGGTGGCTGGTCGCATATTGAACATTCTTAATCCTTTGTATTCAAGCATGTGCTGACAGCATAACTCAATATTAATATGATGTAAGTGCATTCTCTTCATCCACATCCTGCATGAGGTTCATATGGATATCACAAATCTTGATCTGAACTTGCTAAAAATCTTTGAGGCAATATATCAACGCCACTCCGTCAATAGCGCTGCGCATCATTTACATATCAGCCAATCCGCGTGCAGTCACGGTTTAGCACGACTCCGAGAGCGGCTAAATGATGACTTATTTGTTCGCACCAACAGCAAAATGTTACCAACAGAGAAAGCCGAGCGGCTAGCTCAATCTGTGATACCTGCTATGCAAATGCTAAATGAAGGGCTGTCATCCTCAATACCATTCAATCCATTCATCGGCCACCATGAAATAACGCTAAGCGGGACCGATTTCACTACATGGACTTTTCTACCTAAAGTTAGCGCCTATTTAGCCCAACACTTTCCAAACATCTCTTTGAGAATAGTCCAAACCAACCAACGTATACCCGAGGCTCAACTGGAACAAGGTGACATAGATTTTGCGTTAGGGTTTGATCATAAAATTGAGCGTTCGAATCACATCGCTCACCAGATCTGGTTAGATGATGAGTACTGTACTGTAGCCTGCGCTAAGCACACTGAACTTAGAGGTAACTCTTCGTTAAGCCTTGAGGATTTCATACGCCTATCACATGTGGTTGTAACACCTTGGAATGAAAGAACAGCCGTCGTTGATGAGCAACTAGCTAAGATAAATCGCAAACGTCATATTGCAGTTAGTCTACCAAGTGTACTTTGCGCACCCTACCTAATTTCAGGAACCCCGTATCTACTTACCGTACCTCGCACTTACGTAGAACACCTTGTGTTGTCACTAGGGTTAAACATCTTTCCACCCGCCATTGAAATACCTAATTATCAAATCAAACTCTATTGGCATAAAACACAGGAGAAAAATGGAAAACTCCTCTGGTTCAAGAAGTTACTATCAGAGTTAAACCTTAATTTTCATCGTGAATACTAAGTATGACCAAGCTAAAAGCTGTTACGAAGCCACATATAGAACCCTCTCTATTATCAATATATTTTTGATAATGTTTCAATGACGAGATGGTTTTTCTCAGCAGCTCATCACCCTAGAATGCAGCTTGTAGACAAGGCAATCGCCAAGATTAGAATTTCAGTAGGGTACGATATGACACATCCAATTATTACAGATCTAGAATCACGTTATACAGCTAAACGTTACAATGCGGAGAAGCGTATCCCACAGGCAGACCTTGATGTGATCTATCAAGCAATCCGTTTATCTGCATCTTCTATCAACTCACAGCCTTGGAAATTTATTGTGATTGAAAGTGATGCCGCTAAACAACGCTTTCACGACACATTCGCAAACAAACACCAATTTAACCAACCACATGCGAAAGAATCCTCACACATAATTTTGTTTGCGTACAATCCGAACTACAGCAAAGACTTGTATAGAAAAGTGGTGGATGCTGAAGTCACTTCAGGTCACCTTCCTGCCGATATGTACAACAATATGCTGGATGGCGCGTACACGTTTGCTGAAGCGAATACCGATGAAAGCGGTTTTAACGGTCATTGGACTCGCTCTCAAACGTATTTAGCCTTAGGAAATACTTTGCACGTTCTCGCTCGTCTTGGTATCGATTCAACACCAATGGAAGGGATAGATCCTGAGCTAATTAGTGAACTGTTTAAAGATGAGCTCGGTGGTTATGTCTGTGAAGTTGCTTTGGCAATGGGTTACCACCAAGATGGCGAAGACTATAACCACGGCAAACCAAAAGCTCGTTTACCGATTGAAGATATTCTACAAGTACTGTAATTACCCTTTGGTTATAGCGAAACCGAACTCCAACTTAAAAGACCCTGCTCTCGCTGGGTCTTTTACTAGCCTAGATATAAATAACAGACTGCCACTCTGAATCAAAAAAGAAACGTCCTCTCACACCTGAGACTTATTACTCTTTTAGAAAGTTTAAGATTGAACCTTATCACTCACCTAAATAGCATACGCAGTCGGTTAAGCATCGCTAAACAGAGAGTGATTGATGGAACGATTTAAGGCTTTGGAACAAATTCATACTCCTATTTGGATCTATGATTTTGATCAACAATGTATTTCTTGGGCCAACCCAGCCGCACTGTTGCTATGGGAAGCCGAAAGCCTTGAAGAGTTACTTGAACGAGATATTAAATCTTGTATGTCGCAAGCGGTTAAAACCTCTTTAGAGACCTTTCGTAAAAAATTTGGTCTTGGTGACAATATTAGAAAATGGTGGAACATCACCCCAAAACAGATACATAAACGCGTTCTGTGCGACTTTAGCGGTGTAGTGCTCGAAGACGGTCGACTAGCCATGTTAGTGCATGCGTTGTCTGAAGAATCTTATCCTCTTGATCAACCGTCTTTTACCGACGGATCCAATTTGTCTTTGTTATTTGATCACATGGGCAATCTACTTAGCACGAATAATGCCTTTCAAAATTTTCATCCACTCCCACTTACACACCTATCAACATTGACGGGCAGCGCCCAACGCGCGGACAAGTGGTTAACCGAAGCCCAAACTAACGGCGTGGTTGAAAAAGAAACTTACTTAACCATCAATAGTAAAGCTTATAGCTTCCACATAACGGCGAACTGGGTAAAAGAAAAAAAACAGCTACTTCTTGAGCTGACTGATATTAGCGAGCAAAAAAAACAGATGCTGGCCGCGCAATTTGAAGCCAATCACGATTGTTTAACCGAACTATACAATCGTCGCGGCTTACTCTCGCAAGCAAACTCATGGGCGCAAACCCATCACAGTTTTCATTTGGTGTTTATCGATCTTGATGGATTCAAAATGATTAACGATACCTATGGTCATACTCAAGGTGACTCACTACTGATGGCTGTCGCTCAAAGGTTACAACAAGCACTGCCTGACTCGTTAGCATTAGCTCGCTTTGGGGGTGATGAATTTGTTGCTTTATTGCCAGTACAAGAATCATTAGATCGTAAACTTCAGGAGATCATTCAATTACTCCGTCCCCCCTATGAACTGCAAAGCTCCATTAACGTGTCAGTCAATGGCAGCCTAGGTTGTTCTACGTTTGATTCACAACAACGCCTACCCGTTGAAACCTTAATTCAATACGCTAACTACGCGATGCACAAAGCCAAAGAACAGGGCAAGAATCGTTACCAAATTTTCACTCCCGATATTGCACAAGCAGTGATACGAAAATCACTGATTCGCCAACACCTAACTCAAGCATTAGACAGTAACCAGTTTAGCTTGCACTATCAGCCAATTTTCTGTTGTAAGACTCACACACTATACGGAGCAGAAGCTTTGTTGCGTTGGAGTAATGCAACGTTGGGGCATATATCACCCGCTGAATTTATCCCTATTGCTGAAGATTCTGGGCAGATCGTCGCTCTCGGTGATTGGGTAATTCAGCGCACTTTACAACAACTGAGCCAATGGCAGAACTGCCACAAACAAGATTTAGTCGTTAGTATTAATGTCTCTCGCATCCAACTACACAGTGGGTTCAACGCACGCTTAACCGAATTACTGAAGAAGTACCATGTGAAGCCTTCTCAAATTGCCATTGAGCTTACAGAATCATGCATGGTGTACAAAATGGAAGAGGTTAAACAGTGGCTGGGTGAGCTTTCACAGATTGGTGTAAAGATATACCTTGATGATTTTGGCACCGGATACTCTTCACTCTCGGTGTTACAGCAATTACCGATAGATATGGTCAAACTAGATAAGAGCTTTGCCCAATCCGACCAAGACGGCGCATTGGCCATTATTCAAGCCACCTCCGTGATTTGCGAAAAACTTGGATTAAAAGTGGTCGCTGAAGGGATTGAAGAAGAGAGCCAAAAGCAGTTAATGTGCAATAACAACTATTCCTACCTGCAAGGGTATTTATTTAGCCGCCCGATGCCGGCTGAAGACTTTGCCCAACGCTATTTGCATTGATCCCAATTCAGATTATCTGCAAATATATCAATTAAATGGCACTTTGCGTTTTGCGTTACCGCTTGTCGATCTGCTACTGTGAAAAAGAACGATGAATTTATACAACTTTTTTACAGTAAGGAAGCCAAATGCGCTCTATCACTTCACTCTTGTTGATCGTCCTTACCGCCGTTAGCTTTTCTGCTTTTGCCGAAGAAAAATATTCTGAATCTGACTTACTTGATCGTCCATTGATGGAACGCTACATACTTGATGAGCTGAAATCTTTACGTGAATCACAGCAAGATTTAGAGCGTAGATTAGTCATTGATATTACTGATCGCGAACTTGCTGTCGCCGACAAATCCTTAAACTATGCCAATGTTACCGTTACCTACTTCTTCTATATTATCGCTGGCGTGGCCTCATTGATCGCTTTTGTTGGCTGGCAATCACTGCGCGAATTAAAGATAAAAACCAAAGAGATGGCCGACCAACGTCTGGAAGGTATCGCACAAGAGTATGAGAAGAAATTCGTCGCCTTAGAGCGCGATCTAAAACGTAAAACTCGTAATATCAGTGAGAACAACAAAGAAATTGAAATCATCAACGAAGTCCATAACCTTTGGCTACGTTCTCAAAACATGCAAACCCCCGAGCAAAAAATCGCTGTCTATGATGAGATTTTACAGATCCGACCGGGTGACTTAGAAGCACTCACTTACAAAGCGGATGCCGCCATGGAAGCCAACGAATACAACTGGGCGCTGAGCTTGTGTAACCGTGTTTTAGATTTGGATGAAACGAATGGACCAGCTCTTTACCAACGCGCCTGCGCTTTCGCAAAATTGGGGATTGAAGAACAAGCAATTGATGATTTAGAAAGAGCGATTGAAGCCAGCCCTTCAACAAAAGATCTTATCGCCCACGAACAAGACTTTGAATCTCTACATGGCAACAAGCGCTTTGAAGCAATGTTAGAGCAATACACTGAAGAGTCACTCTAATTTGAGTATATGAAACTAAAACAGCACCACTATCGTGGTGCTGTTTTATCAAACAATATTCCCTTCAGATCAATAAGCAATCAATGGTTGATTTGCAAAAACCTTCGCAGTGCTTCACCAACAATTTCAGGGTATTCTTTGTGCGCTTCATGTTCAGAAAAAGGAACATTTAAGAACTCACAATCAGGAATTCTGTCCGTTAACGCTTGTGCCTCAGAAAGAGAGAACAAGAAGTCTTTATCACCACGAATAACTAGTGTTGAACAGTTAATTTTCTCAACAAGTTCATCCGGGTAGCCGCTATCCAACGTATCTAGCCACAAATCTTTAACCTCACTAACCAGCAGGTTAAAATCGGGTTGTGGGTTAATTTCCTGGTAGCGGGCAACTTCTTCCTCAAACTCTTGCTGCCAAAACTCAGCGGTTAAACCTTCATACATATCAATCGAAGGATCGTCGTATTCTAAACGCCATTGAGCGCCTAGTGTGGCTAAACTCAAAACTCGACAGTCATGAATCGACGCCAACCGGTAACCAACCGTGCCTCCATCACTGAATCCAAATAGGTGGAACTTATAGACTTGCAGTTGATCGAGAACCGCCTCAACGTCTTTTTGATAGCGAATATAACTCAACGGTAATTCACCTAACGTTGAACGCCCATGACCACGTAGGTCAATACGAATAACTTTAAACAACTCCGGTATATAACCTAATAGCCCTTCGAGATCTTCACTACTGCCTAAACCGCCATGTAACATCACTAACGGTTGACCATCAGGATTGCCTGACACTTGGTAGTAAATCTCAGCGCCATCAATTAATAAATGCTGACCAAAACCAGACATAATCCTTCCTCACAATGTTATGAATCAGAAACATTCTAGCTTTGGCAAATATTTAACAACGTCCTCATCTTCACATTATTAACTTGAAATCTGTGCCTTAGTCTCACTATTCAACCAAAGTTTTTAAAGCTAATCTCGAGCTATGCTTTAGAACGCCGAACTTACATACTTAGGCATCTAATTTATTGAGAAGCTCTTCAACAAAGGATACCGCTTTTTCTTGAACACTGTTGTCCACCTCAAAATCACCGCCCATAAGCGTAGGGTTAAGATCATTGTGCTCACTCCAAATTTTAGATAAAACGGTCGTATAGATTTCCCCCATTATTCTTCCTGTCACTCTGCGAAATTCATCAAACTCCTCAGCATCAACACTGCCTTGAATCTCCTTTAAATGGCTATCTAATAGCGCTGATACAATTAAGTGCAAATATACCGTTCTCTTCAAAATTAGTTTTTCCATAGGTGCAAACCAAAGTGTAATGATAATTGCTTACACAATACCGCCAAGCGATTTAACAAACCATATGGATAACAGGCTCTACCATGCCTTCTACTCGCAATTTTTAATTAAGGCTGAGTAAAATTCCGCCTAAGTAATAATCGTAAGAAGGAACCTTGTTCGTTTTCACTACAAGCCTCAATAAACTCAATTCCATTACTTCCTGCTGTAATTACAGTTTGTGGATAAAGATGATTGGCGTAAATATTCAATAGTTCCCAGTTAGTCCTCGTTACATTACACCCTAACTGGTGTGAGGAGGAAAAATGGAAAAGAGTAAAGCAGTTCAAATTGGACAAGTTAATGCAGGTGTAACCAATAATCGTCACACTAATCCAAGGTTGATGTTTGAATACAACTTAACCATAGAGAAGTTAGATAACGGTTTTCTGAAAGCCACGCGAGTTTGGCAAGGAGCCAGTAGCAAGGACATAGCGATAGAAGAAGTTTTGTGGTGCTGCAAAAATGGGCTTCAGTTTGCCTCTATGAATCACCCTGATTTGAATGAAAGAGGTTGTTTAGATGTAAAAAATGGCCATGGCACTGCAAAGCTAAGTAGTTATAAAACCAAGTATAAAGAAAAAGAGAAAAACCTGAATTTCGTGACATCTCCGTGCACGCTGCTAAGCGTACCTTTTGAAATTGCTAAGCATTGGGATGCTCTAATGAACGGCAGAAAAATAGAGTTGGACTACACCGTTCTAAAAGTGCAAGCCCATACAGGGATAACGTTACAAAAACGAAATTTCAAAGACAAAATTGTTATTAGTGTTACGCCCAAAAAGTGGTTTTGGAAAATGCGATTTGGCTCAACCGATTTTCACTTCAACAGTAAAACACACTGCCTAGAGAAAATAGACGGTCTTTTGGAACCTCGAGATAAAAACCTTAAAGGGAAATATGTCGAATACTTAGGATTGGCAACATTCGATACCGCCATGGACTTATCTATTATCAGGGAGCATGCAAATGTCTAAAACAGTACTGATTACTGGGGGTACCCGCGGGGTAGGTAAAGCGCTTGTGTCTAAATGTACCTCTCTTGGCTATACAGTAATTTCAACGGGAAGTGGTGAGAAATCGGTTAGTGCGGCTAAACTTAGCTTCCCCAACGTTCAATGGATTTGCTGTGACTTATCCGTTAAAGAAAGCATAGCAGCACTGGCTGAAGCCATTGAGACAAAGCCATTAGATATGGTGATTCACAATGCAGGCGTGCAGCAAGCGAGAGACTTGTTTGAACCTGTTGAAGATGAATTAAGCGTAGCCATTGAAACACAAATCAACTTCAACGCTCCCATTGAGTTGACGCAATTGTTGTTTGGTAACGTGGAAAGAGCGAAAGGTACTTGGGTTTATGTTACCTCAGGGTTGGCTATCGCCCCGAAACAAAGCTCCCCCATTTACTGTGCAAACAAAGCTGGCTTGCGCACTTTTTGTAAATCGTTCAATGCCCAGATAAAACGCAAAGGTAGTGCCGTAAAGGTTTGTGAGGCGATACTTCCATTAGTCGATACCGATATGACACGAGGACGAGGGAAAGGAAAAATATCAGCAGAGCAAGCCGCAGACGAAATCATTCAAGGTGCATTGAGCAGTAAAAAAGAAATCCATATAGGCAAAATGAAATTGGTCATGCAGACAAGGCGGATTTTTCCAAATTTTATCGAAAATATCATGCTAAAAGCATAAGGATGTATGGAAATGCAGGGAAAGCAAACATTGGCAAAGCGGGTGCTCAATTGGGTGACTAAAAATGGAAAAAAAACCAAAGCAGTATATGTTTTGGCAGGCGTTTCTATCGGTGATTTTTTTGTGCCAGCCCTTCCTACGCAAACATCCGTAATGTTGCTTGCTTGGTATCAACCTAAGAAGGCGTTGATTATCGCCTTGATGTTTGCTTTTGCTGCTGCGGCGGGGGCGAGTATTTTAGTGTTTATTTCCGTTTTGTTTGAGAGTTATATACAAAGTGCGATTCCAGCGGAGGAGTCAAGTCACTATCAGAATTGGCAGAAGCTAACCGGATATGTTAACCAATATGGGCTATACGCTCTGGCAGCAATGTCTTTGTTGCCAACCCCACCGCGAACGATGGTCATTTTGAGTTTGTTATCGGGCATTTCCGCTTACTTGGTAGTAGCGTCTGTATTTCTAGGTAAACTACTATGGTTTGGTGGCGTAGTATTCATCATATCTCGTTCACCAAAATGGTTAGTCAAACTACCATGGATTGGTAGTAAAATTGCTCAGTCTATTTCTCACAAGCAAGCGCAGTTGCAGCAAACAGCAACGGGTTTAAACGGAGACAATTAGAATAACGTCTTAGGGAGCCATTAACGAATGCCTGAAAAAAGTCGCAACGCAGGTTTTGCAAGTCGCATAATGCTCGACATTCTATCCGCGGGTTTAAGCAAGCTATCACTTCATGAACTCTCTTTAACTTACTCTCATGATAAAGCACATATCCCGTTAGAAACAAAAAGAGAATTTGTTTCGTTTGTTAGTGGTCACTATGGGCTTCCTACCTTATTAAAGACGGGCGTAGGTATTTGTGATTTTGTTGATACGCCAACCGGTAAAGCTCTTCTCTCTCGAAGTACACCCCACTCGTTGTTAAGCAAGTGGCAAAGGCTTGAGAGTTATATTCACAGTAATCACTATATCGAGTGTGAGGTTGCCCCTACGTTTGCGCGAATCTCTCACCAATCTAGAGGGGATTCCTCGCCAACCATTGAGGAAGACTTAGCTGTATTAGGCGTGATATGCGGTTTGATTCACCACATCACGGATTCTGCCATCACTCTCACCTTAGATGAAAGTGGTCAACAGCCAATATTCAGCTATCCAGACCTTACAGTTTGTGGGTCGATAGAGCGTAGCTCAGAGTGGTATATACATTGGTCTGCAGATTTTTCTCCATCTAAAACTCAGCCTCTTCAAGATACTTCTAAGGGAGATTATCTATCTGCGGATAACATCATTGATAAAACCAAAAGAGCTATATACAGCGTAGGGTTGTTAGAAGCGAATATGCTCAACACCGCAAAATTGATGGCGCTATCAACGCGAAGCATGCAACGTTATCTCAATTCTAGCAGTGCAAAGTTTGCTTCAATCTTGCAGGAGGTAAGAGTTCACCATGCAAGTCATTTGCTATTGAGTGAAGATTTGAGTTTTGCAGAGATAGGGTTTATCTGTGGTTTTTCAGACCAAGCACACTTTAATCGAATATTTAAGAAATGGACGGGAATGTCACCAAAGCAGTATTGCCTGTTTAAGAGTGACTGAGGTATGTAGCTTAGTCACTCTTGAATTTACACAAATTACTACCAAAGCGGTGAATCAGTGATCGGTGCAATTTTGTTTTCATCACTAATTTTACCTGTAAATGTTAAGTATTCCATCGATTGATTGATACCTATAGGGGCCGGCGTCGTTCCACTATAGAATGTTAAGTGCTCCATATCAGCACTGAAGTGAATCTCGATAGTGTCTAAGAAAAACCACATACCGATTGAGCCAGGACCAATGTGGTACACATGTTGTCCATTCTTATTTCCTTCGAACGAGACTTCGAAAGGTGCCAATTTTTTCGCTTTCAAAACGGGCCCTAAACACTTAATCGCTTCCCCCCTTTGTAGCGTGTCAGCGTGAGCACGTATAAACTCACTAAAGAGTTCAGGGATACATAACTTGTCAGAAGGCTTTCTTTGATCCTGCCACTGCAAGTTCCCACTTTCATCGAAAGCCGTGACACTTCGCGAATCTATTTTTAGCGAACCCAATTGTGAAGGGTGCCCCTGCAAAATGTACATTTCGAAAAAGTCAGCTACCCATGTAGCTTTCGCTTCATAGAGGATTTCGGTGCTCTTTTCTACAGAATATACCTTGGTGTTTTCGAGAGATTTATTTGAAATCTTGGTTTCAGAAAGAACTGAAAAGCTCGTAAACATCGTAAAAACCAAAACCGTAAATCGTGTATTTCGGCAGGAGATTGTTCTCTTTATATCAGCCATTAGCATGCTCCTTATTTTTATCAATAATAAGGTCTGCCATACGTGTAATATTGTATATTTGCGCCAAAGATTGATAGGTTTTTTGAATACTTTAGGGTGTGTGTCCCTTTAATTGCTTTCATAAACCAACTGAGGCTCCATAGGCGAGAGCGCCAAGAGTCAATGATTGACATGCAAGCTTCAGTTTCGGCATCACTGGTTGATTGCCCTGATAACCAACGCGATACTAAGCTTGGAAGTTTGTGCTCTTGTTGCCAGCGTTCGACAACTTCATGATTGGAAAGTGCTTGTGCTTTATCTCGATTGATATGAACTACCAGATGATAGTGGTTGCTCATAATCGCGTAGGCGCAAATATCGATGCAGTAGACTTGCGAGAGCGCATATAGTTTTTGCTTTATCCACTCGCGGCGA
>NZ_JAKJTB010000024.1:0-73550 GCF_050337565.1 Vibrio kasasachensis
TCGACAGTACCAGAAAAAGGTAGCGGAGAGTGGGTTAACGCAAAGCATGTCGAGAAAAGGTAACTGCTTGGATAATGCTGTTGCTGAAAACTTTTTTGCTTTACTCAAAACAGAGATGTATCACAACCAAAGCTTTGAAGATGCAGATGATTTGATAGAGCAAATTAAAGAATACATCGAGTACTACAATACCAAACGTATAAAAGTGAAACTAAAAGGCCTGACTCCGATAGAATATCGAACTCAGGCCTTGAAAGCCGCTTAACAGAAATGTCCAACTTTACGGGGTCACTTCAAAACAGCCGGCTTTTTCTTTTTCTACAGTATTGTTCCATTTTCCTGATTTTTAATGACTACAATTACTAATAATGGAATTTATGCTTTTGCTTTAAGTGATTGTTGCAATTAATTAGAGGCGTAGATTGGTAAACATAAGATCGATAGAAACTGTAGGAAATCACTATGAGCGATGTACAACAAGATACGACTCAAGTAACAGCTCAAACACTGCTATCTAAAGGCTGGAAATGGTTTGCCATGGTGGGTGTACTCATCTCCATTGCGGGTTTAGGCTCATTGAGCTTACCTGTTATTGCAGGTGTAACCATCACGACTATTGTTGGTGGGCTATTTTTGTTTAGTGGGATTGTTCAGGCTTACCATACGTTTAGCATTCGAGCGTGGAAAGACAAATTGTGGTACGTGTTAAGCGCTGTACTTTATATTGTAGGTGGCGTGTTTATTCTGTTTAATCCATTTGCTGGTTTGATCACCATGACAATGTTGATGGTCGTTGTGATGATGTTTAACGGTGCCACCCGCATGATCTTTGGTTTCCGAAGCCGCTCGTTACCTGGTAGCTCGTGGGTAATCTTAAGTGGTTTGGTCTCGTTGCTGATAGGAGGCTACTTCTTTACGTTACTAGAAGATCCATCATTCTCGCTTTCACTACTTGGCACCTTTGTCGGTATCTCTCTATTAATTGAAGGTATTAGCTTTGTCTTCCTTGGATTGCAGATGAAAAATGCCGCCAAATAATAGATAGTTAGGGTAAAAAAATAGGCCTCAAAGGAAAAACCTTTGGGGCCTATTTTTTAATTCAGCTTCAATCGAGACTAATTAACGGCGTTTAGGTTTGCGATTGCCTTGCTGGCTATTATTTTGCTGGCTACCACGGTTACCTTGCTGGGTTCGTGATTTACCTGCACCATTTGAATTGCCGTTTTTCGCTTGATCCGTTTGGTCGTTACTACGTTGCTTAGGCTTGATAAAACCACCTTTGCTAGTGGTAGATGAACCATTTTGACTTTTGCCTTTCTCGCCACGTTTTGCCTGGTTTTGATTACCAAAACCGGGTTGATTAGTCGTGTGTTTAGTGGCAAAACGCTGTGAACCATGACGACCAGATTTACGACGTTGTGCCGGAGTTTGCACACTAAGGTCGTCTTCTGGCACTAAGCAATTTGGTTTGTCACCAATGAGGTATTTCTTACCCATGTCGATTAGCGCATCGCGAATAATTGGCCAATTGTCTGGATCATGGTAACGAAGTAGTGCTTTGTGCAAGCGACGTTGACGTTCCCCTTTTGCGACTGGCACCACTTCGCGCTGTTTGTATTTAACGCGTTTCAGTGGGTTAGTTTCTGAGTAATACATTGAAGTTGCATTACACATCGGTGATGGGTAGAAGTTTTGTACCTGATCACATTCGAAGTTGTTCTTTTTCAGCCAAAGCGCAAGGTTGAGCATATCTTCATCTTTAGCTCCCGGGTGAGCGGAAATAAAGTAAGGAATCAAATATTGCTTTTTACCTGCTTCAGCGCTGTATTTTTCGAACATCTCCTTGAAGCGATCATAACTGCCCATGCCCGGTTTCATCATTAAATCGAGCGGAGCTTTTTCGGTATGCTCTGGAGCAATCTTTAGGTAACCACCAACGTGGTGCGTGACGAGTTCGCGTACATATTCAGGTGACTCAATCGCAAGGTCATAGCGAACACCAGATGCAATCATTACTTTTTTGACACCTTTTACTTGGCGTGCCGCACGGTAAAGATCGATGGTGTGTTTGTGGTCAGTATTTAGTTTGTTACAAATACCAGGGAAGACGCACGATGGGCGACGACAGTTTGCTTCTGCCTTTGGATCGCTACAGCCTAAACGGTACATGTTTGCTGTTGGTCCGCCAAGGTCAGAAATTGTGCCAGTGAAGCCCGGCACCTTATCGCGAATTTCTTCTAGCTCACCCAAAATTGATTCTTGAGAACGGTTCTGAATAATCCGACCTTCGTGCTCAGTGATCGAGCAGAATGAACAACCACCAAAGCAGCCGCGCATGATGTTAACCGAGGTTTTTATCATGTCATAAGCAGGAATTTTCGCTTTGCCATACATAGGATGAGGTACACGAGCAAATGGTAAACCAAATACAAAGTCCATCTCTTCGGTCGTCAGCGGGATAGGCGGCTGGTTTATCCATAGTTCGCGGTCACCATGGCGCTGAATAAGAGCGCGACCAGAGTATGGGTTGGTCTCTAAGTGCATGACTCGGCTAGCATGAGCATACAAAATACGGTCGTTGTTGAGCTTTTCAAACGGAGGTAAACGTATCGCACTGGTTTCTGCATCATGTCGAGATGGGCGAATAGTGATCGGTTGTGCTTCCGATTTTTTCTCAGTGCTGGTTTCGCATTGTTCTTCAACAGCGTAAGGGTTTACTGGTACATACGCCTCTTTTCGCGGCTTTTCAATGCGTGAGGAATCGATAACCGTATAGCCTTGCGGAGCTTCGGCAAGATTAACCGCGGTGCCGCGAATATTGGTTAGTGTTGAAATATCTTCGCCGTCAGAAAGACGATGAGCAAGCTCGATGAGTGCACGCTCGGCGTTACCAAACAACAAAATATCCGCTTTTGCATCAAATAATACTGAGCGACGAACTTTATCTGACCAGTAATCATAATGGGCAAGACGACGCAAACTGGCCTCGATGCCACCGAGTACGACTGGTATGCCTTTATATGCTTCGCGGCAACGTTGTGAATACACTAAAGTTGCGCGGTCAGGGCGTTTACCGCCTTCGTTATTTGGTGTGTAGGCATCATCATGGCGCAATTTTCTATCAGCCGTGTAGCGGTTGATCATTGAATCCATGTTACCTGCGGTGATGCCAAAAAAGAGGTTTGGTTTACCCAGCGCCATAAAGGCATCTTTGGTGTTCCAATCTGGCTGAGCAATAATACCGACGCGAAAACCTTGTGACTCAAGTAAGCGTCCAATAATCGCCATACCAAAGCTTGGGTGATCGACGTACGCATCACCCGTTACGATGATGATGTCACAACTATCCCATCCGAGGGCATCCATTTCCTTACGGCTAGTCGGTAAAAAAGGCGCAGTACCAAAGCATTCTGCCCAGTACTTTTTATGCTCGTGAATTGGAGTGATGTTGTTGTACATATTTTGCTCTTAGATCCAGTGAGCGCGAATTATAGCGGCTTGAATCACATCTATCTATAGCCAAGTGATGTCAAGATGCTCAGTTGTTTTGTTATCATAGTTTATTGGCTTAGGTGTAGGCGATTTGTTGAGCGTAATTGTATGATTTTTATGCAGGTAGTTTCGTCATCTACTTAATTTTATTTGATTTGCTACCCTTCTAACGCTGTAGTTTTCTTGATTGGGTTAAACTGCTGTGAGTATTTAACGGATTGAGTATAACAATGAATGATGCTATCCATCATTTGGCGGACACAGAGCCAAACACGGAAGTAAAGAAGCCGAAATATCTGGTCTATGACTGGGAGATTAACTTGGTTTCGCGAGAATTTTCCTGTGATCACGATGTTCAGCAACTGTTTTTTGCCCAGTCATTTGATTCGTTGCCCGTCGTAGAGTTTTTAAAATTAGTGCCTCGCCAACAGAAAAAAGCAGTTAAGGCCGCTTTTAGAAAAGCCTTAACTTCTAATCAGGAGGTCTATTGTCATTGTTGCCTGTTGATCCCCAATTCTCTATTCACTTATGTTGAACTCTCAATTTCTCGCCATGGAGAGCTGCGACTGAAAGGGACCATTTCACCATGTATGGTTGTTCCAGGAGCAACAGAAGCGGCAGAGTTATTTTATTCGATATTTGAAAACCAACATCAAGGGATAGTTGTGACAGATGCTGAAACCCGCATACTGGCTTGCAACTATAAGTTTGAGTCGATGAGTGGCTATTTAAGGCATGAGATAGTCGGGCTAAAAACACACATCTTTAATTCTTCCCATCACGATGATCGCTATTTTCAGGACTTGTGGAATGCGCTTAACCGCGCAGGTTATTGGAGTGGAGTGCTGTTATCTCGCCGTGCTAATGGTGAAGTGTCTCCTCAGAATATCACGATACAGTCCGTCTCCTTAAGTAATGGGAAAAACTACTACATTGGTTTTTATTCTGATCTGTCGACGCAGCTAGAACGGGTAGAAGATATCACCTGTGGTGGGGTCGATTTGTTAACACAATTGCCAGTAACAGAGCGCTTTCTTGTCGATTTGGAACGGCAATGTGGAAAAATAGACAGTCAAAGCAATCTTCTGGTTGTCGCGATGCAGCCTAATTTTTCTTGTGCCAATGTCATACAGGCTAAGCGACAGTTTGCCCAGTATTTAAAAACACACACCAATGCCCTCTGTTGTGGCTATATGGATAGCGGTCGTTTTCTAGCGGCATTACCGATTGCCGTGGAATGCCAAGATGAGCGTATTCGCGATATCGCTAAAACGTTAGGTGCGTTTTTTCAATACTTTAAACAGGGTGGAGAGGTTCTACATACGCAAGTAAAAACGGGAAAGGTAGGCGTGTCTATTTTTGGTGTTGATGCAGAAACACCAAGCCGTTTGGTTTCCCATGCTTGTCAAACATTGTTAGAACTACAACCGGGAGATCGGCGGAAGATGGCGTTTTATGAGCGCGATATTCACCATCAAATCGAGCGGAAAAAACGTTTAGAGGCGCATTTACTACACACACTGGATAACGATAAAGTTGAAGTATTGTTTCAACCGATTATTAACCTCAAAACACAACAAATTGAGAGATTTGAAGCATTGTGTCATATCCCACCTTTAGAGGGGGAAAAGGTGAAGACGGAAGAGTACATTGCTATTGCTCAAGATCTTAACCAGCATACGCGTTTGGATGAAAGGGTGGGTAGTTTGGCGCTGTGCGAATTTAAATTGCTGGCACAGGAGTTCGGCGAACAAGTTGGATTATCCATCAACCGTGCATTTACTAACGATGATAACGTTTATGAAGAGCTGAAAAAGTTATCGTTAGCGCTCGATAAAGCTGGCATTTCACCTGAAAAATTGACCATAGAATGTACCAATTTACCGTTTCTGTTAGGTAAGGAAAAGAATCGTCAAATCATTCAATTACTCCGAGAGGCTGGAGTGAGCATTGCCGTTGACGGTTTCGGTACGGGTTACGCTTCATTTGGATACTTGAAAGATCCTTTGATAGATGTGCTAAAAATCAATCGCCAGTTTATTGCCAATCTACAACCAAATTGTCGTGAATATCATTTGATCGATACTCTTATTCGATTGAGCCACAAATTAGGGCTTGCAGTGGTTGCGGAAGGCGTTGAGTCTGAGCAAGAGTTGCAAGCCGTGACTCAGTTGAGAGTGCAATATATTCAAGGGAAGTTGGTTGCTCAACCGCAGCGATTAGAGCAAATTCTTGGTCAGGATAATTATTGTCAACTTTCCTCAAGCACCAGTACTGAAATTAGTCATTCGATTATTCAACTCGCAAATCTACAAATAAAGCACCTTGACCCTGGAGACCCACTCTCACTGGCTTATCAGTATTTTGAAGACAGTCTGAGTGATGTTTTGCCAGTGATTGATAACAGGCAATGCGTCGGAGTTGTTGACCGTTCGGGGATCAATCTGCACATGACGCCAAATATGGGTACTGATTTAGAAAGTAGCCGAGAGCAGGGCAACTGGAGCAAATCTGTCAATCGAATGATGAAACCGGTCGGATACACTTTAAGCTATTTAACCGATCTGCAAGAGGTAAGGCAACTCGTGGTCAGTCAGCCTTTCCCTTGGTTGCTGGTCGATGATCATGGTCATTACAAAGGGCTTATCGACGTATATTCGGTATTAAAATATCTAGCGGATAGTTGAGATTGGGAGCTTGAAAACCTACTTTGTAGGCTTAAATTACACAGGATTGAATAGCAATTCATGCTGAACCAAGCATCTCGAGGTTACTTGGTTATAGTAAGTTTGCTATTATCCGCATCCACTTATATTAAAACAGAACAGAAATTCCATGGTTCAGCATTTGTTAGCAGTATTTGCCCCGTTACTACTGGGTGCTCAGATTATTTTAACGCTAGTACTTGTGAAGGGTGAGATATGCCCTGGTCAGCGTGGTCGTATTCATAAGATGCTCCCTACACTCGCGCTTTTGTGGCTTGCTGTGGCATCACTAAAGATGCAAGCATTTATGGTGTCAGCGGCGTTGGTGTACTTCTTTTCTCAAGTTCAGACTAAAAAAACACGTGAACGTGGACCACTATGGGTGCTGTATTTAGCCAATGGTTTGGCACTTGCATACGTAGGTATTATGATTAGTGAGCAGCCGAGTGTTGCTGCTGGTGCATACGTAGTGATGCAAATATTTTTGCTAGGCGCTTGTTTTGCGCAGCTTTTGTTGGTTATTGCACGCTCTCGATTACAAGCGTTCCAGCGTATTTTGCCGATCGTGGGTGTTGTCTCTGTAATGTTGACGAGCCTAACGATACTGTTGAGTGTTTATGGTTTAGCAGAAGCGCAATTACAAATGATCATGATGCCAATTTTTACCACTCTAGCGTTCATGATTGGTGCTGCGATTGTTTGGTGTATACCTCTGTTTGTTACTAAACCTGCCACTAAGGCTCAGCTAACTCTTACCTTATTGATGTTGATTGCGGCGATTATGTTTTCTCTACCAATTTTCAATGTAGTGAGTTAACGGTATTTAGATCGTCTTCACTGTTAATTTACTCAATGAGAGCTAGTCTTGAAGTAAGTCTACTTAGATTGGGAGTGGAGATATGGATCTGAGCAATGTACGAAGCCTAGATAGCGTTATTCTACTGGGCATAGTCAACGAAAAGCTTCGTTTGGAATGTGATAGCTTTGACGAATTGGTTAGTCGCTATGAAATGGATGTTGAGCAAGTTGTCACAAAGCTCGACACGGTAGGTTATCAATACGATCCATTGACGAACCAGTTTAAAGCGAGCCAGCGTTAAACCGTCTTTAAATTAAAAACGCCTTTACCGATTTGTTCAGTAAAGGCGTTTTTTTAAGCTAATTTTATGCCAACCAAATGGCTCTTACATTGCTGTTTTGCTGTGGAGAAAAACGCCTGCAAATATCGTTTTTCCTTATCTGAATTCCGTGTCGCAGCGAATAAGCGCCGCCATAACCCATCGCCTAAAGCGACACTACTAATTAATCCTTGTCGTGAAAACTCACTGATCGCCCAATTTGGTAGGGCGGCGACACCAAGCCCAGCTGAAACCATTTGTACCAACATTAAGGTATTGTCGCACTGCTTCCATTTTGCTGGTTCCACACCAGCAGGTTGAAGAAAGTGTTTTACTACATCGAGACGTTGCTTCTGCACGGGGTATGAGATCATCGTTTGTTCGGCAAGGTCTTCTGGCTTTATCTGCGATTTTTCAGCGAGTGGGTGGTTAACCGCAGTGATTAAACGCATCTCAAAATCAAACAGTGGCTCAAAGTGGATTTCAGAGCGAGGTTGAATATCTGAGGTGATGACTAAATCGAGCTTGCCACTCATGAGTGCAGGCAGCGGTTCAAAACCAAAACCGGAAGAGAAATCTAAAGTAACGCTTGGCCAAGTGGATTGATACTCCTTTAGCGCAGGCATTAGCCATTGAAAACAAGAGTGACATTCAATCGCCATGTGTAGGCGACCATTTACGTCTTCTTTTAAGTTAGCCAACTCATTTTGAGCATTTGCAAAGCGAGGTAAAACATCATCAGCCAAACGCAGTAAGATATCACCCTCTGAAGTGAACCTGACTGGTCGGGTCTTGCGAAGAAACAGTTGCCCACCTAAGCGTGATTCAAGATCTTTAATTTGATGAGAAAGCGCCGACTGAGTTAGATGTAATGCCGTCGCTGTCGCAGTGAGAGAACCAGTGTCCCGCAGTGAAGTCAGCGTTCGTAGATGTTTTAGCTCTATCATTATTTCCCTTCATCCCACATTCCTTTGTATGAATATTATTAACCTAACCAGTATTGGTTTGTTTGTAAACGTCTAGACGGCTCTATTTGCAGCTCATATAACAGCGAATAATCTAGAACATGAAATTTTCTAATAAACAGGTTGAATAATTGGATGTTGTTCATAATTAAAAATAGCGCGATATTTTAGCCATCCGGACATCTTTGTTGTCCACCTAAATGAATCAGCACAAGGATTAGGCGAAATGGCGACGACTACACATATATTGGGTTATCCACGAATCGGTGAAAAACGCGAACTGAAATTTACGTTAGAGAAATACTGGCGTGGTGAAATAGAGCAAAAAGAACTTAAACAAGTTGGCGCCGAGCTGCGTGCTAAAAACTGGCAAACACAGTCAGATGCGGAGTTAAGCTTCGTTTCAGCAGGTGATTTTGCTTGGTACGATCATGTTTTAACCACCACACTTTTACTTGGGCATGTACCTAAGCGCCATCAAAATGGTTTTCCAGATCTAGATACATTGTTCCGTGTAGGGCGTGGTCAATCACAAGCTAACTGCGGTTGTTCTGGTAGTGCAGCGTCAGATATGACGAAATGGTTTAACACTAATTACCATTACATTGTGCCGGAGTTCAGTAAAGATGACTCATTCGAAGTAAGCTGGCCACAACTGTTTGAAGAAGTGAATGAAGCGGTTAAAGCTGGACACAATGTTAAACCAGTATTGCTGGGGCCTTTAAGCTACCTTTACCTAGGTAAAGAAGTTGATGAAGGTTTTGATCGTCTCACACTGTTACCGCGTCTTCTTACTGCATATCAAGCAATTTTGGCGAAGTTAGCCAAGCAAGGCGTCGAGTGGGTACAAATCGATGAGCCTATCCTAGGGCTTGAACTTGATAAGAATTGGTTGGATTCGTTCAAATTGGCTTATCAAGTGATCCGCAGTGACGTAAAAGTGCTATTAACCACTTATTTTGATTCAGTTGAAGAGACGCTAGACCGCATTGTTGAACTTAATGTTGATGGGCTACACGTTGACCTTTCAGCGGCACCAGAGCAACTTGATAGTATTGTTGCGAAACTGCCTCAAGGTTGGGTTTTGTCGGCTGGTGTCGTCAATGGTCGAAACGTATGGCGCGCGGATCTTTCTAAACAGCTCGCGTTGCTACAACCAGTGAAAGAAAAACTAGGTGATAACCTATGGGTTGGTAGTTCTTGCTCACTGCTTCATAGCCCAGTCGATTTGGAACTAGAGCCAGTATTAACCGAAGAAGTGAGAAGCTGGTTTGCATTCGCTAAACAAAAAGTGGCGGAAGTATCACTTCTAGGCAAAGCGCTAGACGGTGACCAAAGTGCAATTTCAGCGTGTGACGCTTACAGCGCACCAATTCAAGCACGTAAGAGTGCAACTCACGTAAACAAACCACAAGTGCAACAACGTCTAAGTGGCATTACTAAGGCTTTGGTTGAGCGAAGTGCGCCATATAAAGAGCGCGCAGCTCACCAAGCCGAAGTATTAGGCTTACCTTTGTTCCCAACGACGACCATCGGTTCATTTCCTCAAACTAGCGAGATTCGACTACAACGTGGTGCTTTCCGTACTGGTAAGTTAACGGAAGCAGAATACGAAACCGCACTGAAAGGACACATTGAAGATGCTGTTAAGCGTCAAGAAGCACTAGACCTTGATGTATTAGTGCATGGTGAAGCTGAGCGTAACGACATGGTGGAATATTTTGCTGAAAACTTAGCGGGTTTCCAAACCACCAAATTTGGTTGGGTCCAGAGTTACGGTTCACGCTGTGTGAAACCAGCGATTGTTGTTGCCGATATCGAACGTGAAAAACCAATGACAGTTGGGTGGTCAACTTATGCCCAATCACTAACCACTAAGCAAATGAAAGGTATGCTGACAGGCCCTGTGACGATTCTATGTTGGACATTCCCACGTGAAGATATCACACGCAAAGAGATTGCGAACCAGCTAGCACTCGCACTACGAGATGAAGTGGCTGATCTACAAGAAGCGGGCATCAACATCATTCAAATTGATGAGCCAGCTATTCGTGAAGGATTGCCGCTGAAAAAGCGTGACCATAAAGCATACCTAGAGTGGGCTGTGGATGCATTCAAGATATCAGCGGCAAGCGCTAAGCCAGAAACGCAAATTCATACACACATGTGTTACTCAGAGTTCAATGAAATCATCGAATCTGTTGCCGCATTGGATGCTGATGTGATTACTATTGAAACGTCACGCTCTAATATGGAATTGCTCAAAGCATTTGAAGAGTTCAATTACCCTAATGAAATTGGACCGGGTGTTTATGATATTCACTCGCCAAATATTCCAACAGAGGAGTGGATTGAAGGTCTAGTCAATACAGCGGCAACCAAGATCCCTGCAGAGCGACTATGGGTTAACCCAGATTGTGGTTTGAAAACACGTAACTGGGAAGAAACCGAAGCGTCATTAGCGAATATGGTTTCGGCAGCGAAGAAATTGCGTAAAGAGTTTGCTGATGCATAATATGGATTGAAAACCTAACCAGTTAATATCCAAATAAAAACTCCCCACGGTTTAGTGGGGAGTTTTTGCATTATGGTGGCTTGACGGTGAACTGATTAACTGAGAATGATGAGTATCGTTCCGCCGAGCGTCATCAAAATATTCGCGATAGCATAAGTACCGGCATAACCAAGCGCAGGAATGGTTGATTTTGCGTACTCATTTACGATGTCCATTGCCGGACCACAAGTACGCGCGCCGATGATAGCGCCAAACAGCAATGCGCGGTTCATTTTCAGCACATATGCACCTACTAGGTAAGCGATTACCACAGGCACCACGCTGACTAAGAATGCTAAGCCAATCACTTGTGGACCAACTTGGGCGAGATGTGCAAACATCTTGCCACCAGCACTCAAACCAATACCTACCATAAAGAACATTAAACCTAAGTCTTTAACCATGTTCAATGCGCCTTGCGGTACATAACCAAAAGTGGGGTGATTTGCGCGCAAAAAGCCCAGCATAATACCCGATAGCAACAGACCAACCGCGTTGCCTAAGCCAAACGAGACTTGACCAAATGTCATGGTGATTAACCCAAACATAATGCCGAGAATGAAGAAACTACAAAATGCCAATAAGTCGGCCATTTGGCTATGAATTGAGATGAAACCAATTTTCTCGGCCAAACCGTGTACTCGGCTCTTCTCACCACTTACTTGCAGTATGTCACCTTTTGCCAGCACGATATCGAGATCCATTGGCATTTCTATTTGAGCACGTACCACACGGTTTAAGAAACAACCGTACTCAGAAAGGTTGAGATCCGAAAGGCGCTTGCCGGCGATAGAATCACTCTTCACCACAATTTCTTCTTCGACGATACGTAAATCAAGTAAGTTGCGGTCAAATACTTCTTTGCCATTACGGAAGCTAGGGTCAAGACGAGCATGACTATCGGGGAAACCAACCAACGCGATTTCATCGCCTTCTTGCAAAATCGCATCACCATCTGGGTGGGCTAAGATGCCGCCGCGACGAATACGTTCAATATAACAACCGGTTTGGCGGTAGATACCGAGTTCACGCAAGTTTTTACCATCGGTCCAAGCAACCAATTCAGGACCTACCCGATAAGCTCTAATAATTGGCAGATAAACTTTACGTTGCCCCGAGCTACCAAGTCCACGTTCCTGAGCGATTTTTTGCGCAGAGTCAGACAAGTTTTCTTTTTGCAGATTGGGTAGCAGTTTGGCGAACATGATCATGCTGATTAATCCAATCAAGTATGCCATGGCATAACCAACCGATAAGTTTTCGAGTACCAACCCAAAGTTCATGTTGTGTGGTACGGTCGCTAACCCTGAATTGAGAGCATCTTGAGCGCCAACTAGCACCGGGGTTGAGGTTAGGGCACCGGCCATCATACCTGCAGCTAAACCAAAATCGAGCCCCATCATCTGGCTACCAAAATGAGTGATGAACAAAGCCGTTGCGAGAACGATCAAGCTCAAAATAAAATAGTGCTTACCATCGCGGAAGAAAATACCGAAAAAGTTCGGACCAGCCTCAATACCAACACAATAGATGAAGAGCATGAAGCCGATAGTTAACGCGTCTGGGTTGAAGGTGAATCCAATGTGACCCATTACCAAGGCGGTAATC
The DNA here is from genome assembly GCF_050337565.1 of Vibrio kasasachensis. Lineage (NCBI taxonomy): Bacteria > Pseudomonadati > Pseudomonadota > Gammaproteobacteria > Vibrionales > Vibrionaceae > Vibrio > Vibrio kasasachensis. The sequence continues at coordinate 12,443 of NZ_JAKJTB010000024.1, forward strand.
AGTACACCTATCGAGTTACCCAGTTGTAAGTTACCAAAACGAATTTTACCAATGGCAAGACCGATGGCTAATACCACAAAGATGAGGAGGATAGGGTTTTGTTTAAGCAATAGTATGACGTCAATATTCACAGGGCAGTTCTTGTATCAATACCAGTCAAATACTCAGTATTCAGAGTAAGAGGTTAAGTTAGGCAAATTGTAACTGAATAATGGCAAAAGAAGCAGAAAATATTAATATTTTTATCAACAAAAATAGTAGGCTAATGAGAAGGTGGTCACTAAATGAGAGGCATAAAAAAACCGCTGTAAGCAGCGGTTTTCTCGTAAGAAGAAGCGAGTAGTTTAGTCAAACAGACCAAGATTCTCTTTTGCGTATGCTTCGAACTCGTCACAGCCACCGATATGATCTTGATCGATGAAGATCTGTGGAACGGTTTCAACAGGTTTACCAACCGTTTTCTCTAGATCAGCTTTAGAGATGCCTTCTGCTTGGATATCAACATAGCGGTAGTTGAAATCGTCACGTTTTGCTTTGAGTGTTTCTGCGTGCTCTTTAGCACGAACACAAAATGGGCATGCTGGGCGACCGAAAATAACTACGAACATAGAATCTTTCTCCTTAAATTTTATAGCTGCCACTATGCCGCAAAGCTTGGCGAAAATAAAGTGGCAATTAGCTCTCGATTCAATAGGGAAAAGCTATCGCTAGAAAAGTAAGCAAAACAATCGGTCAAATTCTCGAAAGTACAAATTGTATGCAAATAATTGCTTGAGGCGTGCTTGGTCAAATTGTTTTCCTTGTCACAAGGCAATGATTACTGCCTCAGTTTTCGTACGACTAAGGAAAAGCTCCTGCTAATTAAGCTGGACATATTCACCTGTCGATTAGGTGTTTTCATCGAAGCTAAAACATCAACTCTTCTCTCGGTAAACAGATGCGCCAGCGATAAGTAAATCCAGTTTTTGATCCCACCACAGGGTTAAATCGCCGGCCATCGCATTCATTACATAACTGACATGGGGTGAGTTTTCTATATCACTCATTTGCTCCCACGTATGATAACGATGCTCAAGGGATGACATTCCAGCTCCTTTCGCTTTAGCAAGTTCTTGCCATGAAGACGCGCAATCGGTGGTCATATCAATAATGCTATTAATGATGAGCGCAGAAGATTCCGTCGAAAAGCCAAAACTGTCGAGTTGACGACAAGCAATAGCGAAAGCGTTGATGCTAGCTTCTGGCGCTTGGTTCATTGAACGACAAACATTTGCCAGCCCCGGATATTGGGCAAACAAATTCCAAAGTTGAGTTGCGACAAAGCGTAAGCACTCCTGCCAATCGTCTCCCTGATAACGGAGGTCCAATTCGTTCAGGGCTCTAGAAACCGCCAGCAACAACACATCATCTTTGTTTTTAACGTATCGATAAAGGGTCGTCCGGTCGATGTTTAGTGCTTCTGCTAACCCTTTGATTGTGACCTTATTGATACCGGTTGCTAACGCTATATCTGCAATTTCCTCATAACTAAGTTTCGCAGGACGTCCAAGTTTTGCTTCTGAGTAGTGGGGCATTCCTATCCTTATTTTTTATCAATTTTAACTTATTCGGTTGGGTAGGGAACGATTACTGTCCAATTGAATTTGGTTGATTGAGGTTACTTGTCTGTCAATCCAAGTTCAAGATATTCAATAGCATCCATTCAAATGAACTCCTATCAGCATATTGATAATGAGATTGATTTTCAAAAACACTTTCGCTACAGTGTGTTGCAAAATTACTTTTAAGACAGTTTTTTCAGTCGTTCAAACCCTCTTTTATGCAGTAGATTAGTTGTTAGGTAGGGATATTATGCGTTTTACCCATTCAAAATTAGCGTTGGCAGTTAGTTTAATTCTCGCCACAGGAAACAGTTTTGCCCAAGATAGTGAATCTCAGGTAGAGACTATGGTCATTACGGCTCAGAAAGTAACCCAAGATGAGCAGGATATTGCCATTTCAACCACGACGTTTTCCGGCGATGAGCTTAAGAAAAGTGGTACTGAAGATGTCGAAGAGTTGATTAGCCGAACTCCAAATGTCTTTATGGTTAATGCTGGTAACCCTTCGGGTGCGAGCTTTATATCAATTCGTGGTGTATCGCCATTTATGGGCGGTCAAACCGTTCAAGTATTAGTTGATGGCGTGGCTTACTACACCTTTGACAACCAGCTCCTTGATGTAGAGCGAGTCGAGGTTCTGAGAGGTCCGCAAGGCACGCTTTATGGTCGCAATGCCTCTTCAGGCGTTATCAATGTGGTTACCAATCCAGCAGATTTTGTCACTGAGGGCGAAATTGGCATAACTATAGGCGACTACAATCGCAGAGGTGGGAAGATTATTTCTGGCGGCGCGATTGGCGATAGTGATACTTGGGCTTATCGAACGGCTGTTGAGTTTACCGACAGTGATGGTTACTACACACATGCTAAAACTCGACAAGATGATGTGGATGAGGTTGATAACTTAAATGGTCGAATCAAGCTACGTCGTGCTCCCTCTGATAGTCAATGGGATATTACTGCCACACTAGCAGCGACAAGAATTCGCAACGGTAATACGTCTATTGCGTCATTCGACAATCTTAAAGAAGACCCTCACAAAGTGTACTCGGAAACAATCGGTCACTCTGAGGTGGATTTGTATTCTGGTGCGATCAACGCAGCTTATGAAGGCTCTAGCGTCGATTTCGTTTCGTTAACTTCTTATACCTATGAGAAAAAAGATGAATATAACGATCTTGATTTCAATGATTCGAGTCTTATAGGGATCAGTCACTCACTCGCTCTTGATACTGAGCAGAAAAAGTTGGCACAAGAATTTCGCTTGGTTTCAAAACAAGATCGAAATTTCCGTTGGTTAGCTGGCGTTTATTTGCAAGCAGAATCGATCACTAATGGTGTCGAAAACAATATGAGTGGTTCAGTATTTGTTATCGATGCTGATAGTGATATTCATAACTATGCGGCCTTTGCCAATATTGCGTACGATTTAACCGACAATCTAGAGTTTATCGCTGGTTTGCGCTTCGACTATGAAGATATCGAGTACGATTACCACAGTACCTTTATGGGATTCGATAATGAAAAGTATTTAAAAGACAAATCACACTCTGAAATCTTACCTAAACTAGGCCTTAACTATCATGTGTCTGATGATGCAATGCTTTACGCTTCGGCGTCGCGTGGATATAAGAGTGGCGGTTACTACCTCACAGCCCCAGCAGAGCAATACGCAGAGTTCGACCCAGAATATACCATGAACTATGAAATTGGTATGAAGAGTGAATGGCTCGACCAGCACTTAGTATTTAACACCGCACTATTCTGGGTGGACTGGAGAGACCAGCAGGTTGAAGTGGGACAATACCCAAATACCTACGTGGAAAATGTGGCAGATACTGTCAGCCGTGGCGTAGAGGCTGAAATTTCATGGTACGCATTACCTGGTATGAGATTATTTGCAAATGGTGCCTTTACTGATAGTGAGTTTAAAGACTATCAGCACGGCAACTTGGATTTTTCCGGCAATACACCAAGCAACGCACCAAGATATAACTACAGTGTCGGTGTCAATTATACCTTCCTAGAAAACTACTTTGTGTATCTGGACTATAACGTAACCGGAGACACCTATTTTGATGTAGAGAACAAGGTCGAGCAAGACGCATATGGTGTGCTTAACCTGCGTGCTGGCTACTCCAATGACATATTTGATTTGACGTTATGGGCGAAAAACTTGGCTGATGAAGAGTACATCACCCGTGCGTTTAATATGCCAGCTTTCCAGTCTTGGTACGGACGTTCGGGCGATCCTATGACTGTAGGTATCACCGCGAATATCAATTGGTAATTTCTTATTAGTGTCTCAGTGATATATGGCCACCAGCGATGCAGGTGGCCATTTTGGATACTTTAGTTTAGATAGGTATTGGAAATGGAAAGTAAACCTAAGCAAAACGACTCGCCGATTTATTGGTTATTTCAACTGGTAAGTGGACAAAAAAAACGACTGATAGCCTCTATGATTTTAGCTGTTTTATATTCCTCGCTGTCCGTTGTGCCATATATCGCGGTTTATATGCTCGTCGATGGTTTTATTTCCAATACAATTAATCTGCAAACGGATGTTTGGTACTACATTGGCTTGGCTGGCGCAGCGCTTATTGCCAAGTTGGTCCTACAACTGTTCTCAGGACTACTGTCCCACAAAGCGGCTTTCCAATTGTTATTTGATGTTCGACGTCAGTTGGTGTCTAGCGTAGGGAAATTAACGTTAGGCGAAAGCAATAAACTGGCTTCTGCTAGTTTAAAAAAAATAATCGCAGATGATGTCGAGCGGCTTGAAACATTTATCGCACATCATATGCCAGATATGGCAGCAAGTATTATTACGCCTATTATAACCACCCTTGTTTTACTGTTTATCGATTGGCGCTTGGCGCTTTGTGTATTAATCCCTTTACCGATCGCTATCGTACTGCAACTTAAAATGTTTTCTGGCTTTAATCAGCGTGTGGAGGAGTACCATCGAGTTTTAGCTCAGCTACATATTACCGTGGTTGATTTTGTTAAATCCATCGCAGTGGTCAAAGCGTTTAATATGACCGTCAGCTCTCACTCGAAATATCGAAAGGCTGTGGATGACCACCATAACTTAGTTAAACAGTGGCTGTTGGAAACACAAACACCCGCGTCGCTATTTAAAGTGTCTCTCGATACTGGGCTGGTGTGTTTACTTCCTGTGGGGGCGTTGTTGGTTGCAAATCAATCACTTGATATCGCCACCTTATTTATCTTTTTGCTGCTGGGTGCTGGCTTGATGGAACCACTGTTTAACCTGATTCAATTTGGCGGCATGTTCAGTGAAATGCTTAAAGCAGTAGAGTCGATAAATAGTTTTATTGCTAAAGAGGCGCAGTCAGAGGGCGAAGCGTGGCAAGAAGTGACATCGACGGACGTCGAATTTGATCGTGTTGATTACGCAATTGATCACCAACATGCGATTTTAAAGCAGCTCACATTTAAGGCAGAGACCGGGCAAATTACAGCGATTGTTGGTCCGTCTGGAGCCGGTAAAACCACCGCTGCGCAAATGATTCCGCGTTTTTTCGACTATCAATCTGGCGCTATTCGTATCGGTGGCATTGAGCTGAACAAGTTCCCGCTGAGTCAACTGATGTCTCAAGTGAGCTTTGTGTTTCAGGACGTTTTTATCTTTGAGCAAACCGTCGCCGATAATATTCTCATGGGTAATAGCAAGCTCACGCAGCAAGAGATCGAACAGGCAGCGAAAGCTGCTTGCGCCCATGAATTTATCATGCAACTTGCCGATGGATACCAAACCCTAATTAAGCAGGGGAGTTTGAGCGGTGGGCAGGCACAGAGATTAGCGATTGCAAGAGCTATAGCCAAAGATGCGCCGATTCTGATTTTGGATGAAGCCACGGCTTACGCGGATGCGCGCAATGAAGTGAGGATCCAACAAGCATTGTCCAAGTTGATGCTCGGAAAAACAGTACTGGTGATAGCCCATAGGTTAAATACGCTGACTGAAGTGAATAAGATTGTCGTGATGGATCAAGGCAGCAAAGTGGCAGAAGGCACGCATCAACAATTGCTGACATATTGCAGCGTATATAGAAACATGTGGCAGGCGCACTTACACAGCAAAAATTGGCACTTATCAGCCGATTCTGAACCGCTTGCAGAGCAAGCGCATTTAAGATCTCAAGTGACAGCCGAGGTGTAAGTTATGTTACCGATTCAAACTTTGAAACGTCTTACTGGTGGTCGAGTAAAAGGCTTGGCCAGCATTACATTTTTGACGGTTGTCGACGCATTTTTAGCTTCTGCACCATTTGGCTTTGTTTACTATATTTTGCTCGACATGCTTTCGTCGACTCCTAGTCTTAACTACCAACTGTTCTTATGTTTGGTATGTGTTGCGATGATTGTTTTTAGAGCGATGTTAGCGCGAGCTATTCATGTCAATATCAATTTAATAGGTTTTAATGCCGGGCGCACTGTTCGTGAAAGGCTTGGTGAACATTTACGTCAAATGCCAATGGGCTTTTTCCAAAAGTCCGACTTTGGTGGCGTCAATAACACGCTGCTTAAAGACGTTGATAGAGTCGAGCATATCTTCACCCATTTATATGCGCCGATCATCGCCACAGCCTCTGTACTGGTCTTCTTTGCTGTAGGTTTAACGCTCAAAGATTGGCGCATGGGGGCTGCGATGCTCTCTACCTTACCCCTTGCTCTGCTCGCCTATGTTTTAACATCAGCATACGCACGCAAGTGGCAGAGCTATATGCAGCGACTGATGTACAATCTCAATGACACCTTACTAGAGTATATGGATGGTATAAAGGAGCTAAAAGCCCATTCTATAACGGGCAAAATGTTTAAACGTTTGGACGGGATCTTGGAAGAGACTCGGCAGAAATCTATGCCAGCGGAGCGTGCCGCTGCGTGGCCGGTCTATAGTTTTAATCTATTGGTAGAGTGCGGTTTTTTAGTGGTGTTAGTCACGTTGACCTTCTTCTGGCTTGAGCAGTCAATAACACTTGCCGAAGTGTTGCTGTTTTTGATCGCAGCAATGCGCTTTTTCCGCCCGTTGCTTAATATGTCGATGTTTATGGCGGAGTTGAACTATATGAAGCTCGCCGTCAACCGGATAGAGGATCTAATGTCACGACCAGTAATGGAGAGCGGCGGAGAGCGGCCTCAATTAACGGATTTGACCATCTCTTTTGACAAGGTGTGCTTTAATTACGAGCCTAGCGCCGTGCTATTCCAGTCACTCGATCTTACGATTCCTCAAGGCAAGGTAACGGCTTTGGTTGGGTCATCGGGCTCGGGCAAATCCACCATCGCTTCGCTGGTGGCTCGATTTTGGAATATTGAGAGCGGGAACATTTGGCTGGGGCAGGGGGCGAATAAGATTAATTTGGCCAGTTTAGAGGTTGAGCACTGGCTAAAGTATGTCAGCGTGGTGTTTCAAAGCAGCTATCTGTTTAGTGATACCATAGCGAATAATCTGCGCGTCGCGGCGCCCAATGCCAGCGATGACGAGCTGTGGCAAGCGCTAGACAAAGCCAAGCTTAAAACCCGAGTTGAAGCGATGGAAGATAGTTTGCAAACCCTAGTTGGGGCGCAAGGAGTCCACCTTTCTGGCGGTGAAAAGCAACGTCTTACTATAGCGCGCGCACTGCTTAAAAACGCACCAGTGGTGATACTCGATGAAGCGACTGCTTCTCTTGACCCTGAGAACGAACGAGACATTCAACTCGCAATGCAAACATTGATTGAAGGTAAGACTGTGCTGGTCATTGCACATAAGCTTTCTACCGTTCAATTTGCCGATAATGTTGTTGTCTTGGAGCAGGGCAAGATTGTTGAACAAGGCAATCATCAGCAATTGTTGCGCCTAGAAGGCATCTACTATGAGCTGTGGCAACTTCAACAGCAGGCACAAAGCTGGCGGCTTACTAATTCTCATCAATCGGTTAACGACGCTGAAGGAGTGTGATAAATGGAGATTGCAACTAAGCGTAGTTTGGCGAGCAGTAAAGTGGCACCTAAATTGATGTTCACCTTGGCTTGTCTCTATTTTGTGCAGGGTATACCGATTGGGCTTACCTTCTATGGCATTCCAGCCCTCTTACGCACAACGGGAGTGGCACTAGAGCAAATCGCGATGGTTCAAATTGTTGGTCTGTTCTGGGCGTTAAAATGCTTTTGGAGTTCGGTGGTTGAAAATCATTGGAGCGCAAAGTTAGGCAAGCGCCGAAGCTGGATCCTACCAATGCAACTGGTTATCGTCGTCACGATTATGTTACTTTCGTCGGTTGAAGTGAGCGCCACCAATCTCCCCATTATTGCCGCGATACTTGCGTGCATGTCATTTGCTGGTGCGACCCAAGATATTGCTACTGACGCATTCGCGGCAGAAAATAGCCACACTGAATCTTTGGGCGTAACCAATACCATTCAAATGAGTGGGGTGTTGATTGGACTTATGGTTGCAGGGCCACTTTCTACTGGGCTGTTTGAGCACTTAGGCTATCAAGTTACCTGCTGGATATTGGCTGCGTTGGTTTTGGTGGCCATGTTGCCAATAACACTTTGGCGTGAATCTGCGTCAAAAGGGCACGTGTCTCACTCGGCATCGCTAAAGAAATTCTTTGCTACCCCAAATTCGACGCCAGTCTTAGTTATGTGTTCATTGGCGACCATAAACGGTGTGATTATCTTAGCGATTATCAAATTTGTATTGATTGATAGAGGTTGGAGTTTGAGTGACGTTGGCTTAGTCACGGGCATTGGTCATTTAATGTCAATGTTACTCGGATGTCTTTTAGGTGGGATAGTCATCAGTTATTTGACGTTTAAGCGGGCGTTAAGTATTGGTTTGTCTGGTGTGATTAGTGGCGGTTTGATCTGGTTTAGCATTACCCAATCTTCTGAGCTACCCGTTCACTTAGTGTGGATCGCGACCTTTGTTGTTGGCGTCAGTATGGGGTTAGTCGCAGTGGCGGTTTATACCTATAGTATGAGGTTTTCCAAATCAAGTAATCAGCCGGGGATCAATATCTCGGTATTTCAAAGTACACAAACTTTTGGTGAGATTGTGTTTTCATCTATTGCCACCTCAATCGCTGGCGTATTAGGTTATGGTTCTGCGTTTATCGCTGGCGCTATGATTGGTTTCGCCTGCTTGATCGCCCTTTATCTCTGTTACTGCTATAGAGGTTTTGCAGTGAATACTAAGCAGCCTCTTAGCGCAGAGCCGTTGTAAGTTTGTGCGTTGCTTGGTTTCACACCTATCTCTACGCTCTATCCATGGGTCTTGCTATCGCAAGGCTCTCTATCTAAATAGCCTAGATATTTAATACGTGATCTGGAAAGCATATCCTTCTAATCATTGGATTTATTTGAAACGTGAGTCCTGTTAACATACTGAAAATACTTGAATCGTATTGGGTCAAGTGATCGCAACAATTTATAGACTAATTCGATGATGTCCAAATGCTAACCAACTAACATGCCTATTAATATGACTGTAATCTACCGCTCAATTGAACAACATGAATTTGCCATGATGGCACAGCTGGAGCAGTACTGCTTTGGTTCTCATGCTCTTCCTGATTTCTTTTTCCGCCAAGCATATGATTGTTGGCCGAAAGGGTGCTTTGCTGGTTTTAAAGACCATAAGATGCAAGCTTTCTTGATCCTCGCCCAAAGTGAAACACCTGATATAGGTTGGATTCTTTCCGTGGCGGTTTCACCGGAAGTGCAAGGTCAAGGTATCGGACGCAACTTGCTTTCTTACCTACTTAAGCAGCAGACTTACGGACGTGTTCGACTTACCGTTGATCCTGATAATCAAGCTGCGCTAGGCTTATATCAATCATTAGGGTTTATTAAAATTGCCGAAGATGCTGATTATTTTGGACCAGGTCAGGCGCGCTGGATGATGGAATATAGTTAGCTATGATGAGGTAACCTATGTGGTCTCTACTTGAGTTTGCTTGAGCCAAAAAGTTATACCCGTCATACTTGAAGTCGTAGCTGTGTTGGCTGTGTTCGTACGACCCAATCATATAGTTCACCTATACTCAGGGAACGTTCTTACTTGCCGCCTACCTGCATCTTGAAGTGTCTATTTGAGTAAAATAGACCGAACTTCACCGTCGATCACACTTGATAAACTTAACTCAGCGGCAATAATTTTAGTGTGACCTTTAGGCGGGGAGGATTTATTAGATATGGCATGTCTTCAAAGTTAACATTGTTCATGCTTCATAAAATATACAGCTAAACGTGCTCCTACTCAAATATCAACTAATGGAACTGACTAAAATCAAAACAAAATGATTTGAAACAAGGAACAAGAAGGTGAGGGTGTGTTGCTATGATTACTGAGGATAGATTTTGAAAGTATCACCACTTAGTCGCCATTGATGGTATTAAATCAAGTTAATTAATATAGCGCACTGAATTTATTTGATTTAATTTCATTCTGGAGTTTGGTGTATGTTCCAATTCATGACCTCCACGCGCATAATCTTTGGTGAAGGTGCGCTTCAATCCTCTCTCTCCGTAATTAACCAGTTTGGCTACAGTGTGTTGTTGGTGTCGGGTAAAAACATTCAACGTGCTTCGCCGATTCTCCAATACATCAAGATGCAAGGTATGCGTTATCAACACGTCGCAATTTCCGGTGAACCCAATATTACCATGGTGGAAGAAACGGCGTTAAATGGTCGCAAATTTAAACCTGATATGGTCATCGCGATAGGAGGTGGTAGTGTTATCGACATGGGTAAAGCGCTTGCCGCGATTATTCCAAACCAAGGTGATGTTTACGATTATGTTGAAATTGTCGGTCGTAACGTTCCGTTAAAGACGAAGCCTATCCCTTTTATAGCCATTCCAACCACGGCAAGTACTGGTTCTGAAGTGACACGAAATGCGGTTTTGCGCTCTGGACAAGATAAAGTCAAAGTGAGTTTGCGCAGCCCAGATATGCTGGCAGATGTTGCGATTGTCGATCCGACATTAACCTATGCTACCGATGCTTATACCTCAGGGCGTGGCGCCATGGACGCCTTCACTCATTTAATGGAAGCTTACGTGTGCGGTGAGCCCAATCCAATCACCGATATGATTTGTGAAGAAGGGTTACGCCGATTGAGTCGTTCGGTACTTGCAGGTTGCTTAGAAGATGACTTGAGCGCACGCGGTGACTTGTCTTTTGCTGCAATGCTTGGCGGAATGGCGATAACCAATGCCAAGCTTGGGGCTGCCCATGGTTTAGCATCGGCTTTAGGTGGGAAACTGGCAGCGCCTCATAGCGTGATTACAGCTAGATTAGCGCCCTATGTAATGCTAGAAAACATTCGAGCTGCCAAAATAGCGGGCAGGGCAGATGTCCTTGGAAGATATAGAAAAATGGCACATTTGTTGACGGGACGAACCAATGCTTCTCTTGATGATGCAGTGTTATGGGTCAATATGATGCTTAGTCAGCTTAAATTGCCGGACTTAAGTGAATTTGGGGTATGTAAAACATCGTTTGAGAAAGTGGCTGATGACGCACTCAAATCGGTGGCGATTAAGGGAAATCCATTACCATTGACCAAAGAGAGGTTGATGTTTATTTTGCAGCAGGTATGCCAGTGTGACGGTAGTTGCGAGAAAGAGCCAACTTTTGATAAGCAAACTCAAGTATCACTGGTGTCGCAATCAGACCAAAGTGGGCTTTCAGCCTTTCACCAAACATGATAACCACTAAGCGTAAGAAAGAGGCCGCATGGCCTCTTTTTAAAAGTGTGACAGTTTATCGTAGCGTGAATCTTTCAGCGCGTCTTTTACTCGTCTGAGGTTTTCACGGAAACCAGTACCGCGACGTAGCGTAAAGCCAGTAGCTAATACATCGATAACAGTCATTTGTACAACGCGACTTGCCATAGGCATGTATACGTCGGTATCTTCTGGCACATCAAGTGATATGGTCAAAGAACTGGCTTTATCTAGTGGCGAATCTTTAGCTGTAATTGCGATTACTGTCGCGCCGTTTTCACGTGCTAAGTGAGCAATTTCGACCTGACTCTTAGTTCGACCAGTATGAGAAATCAGTACGATAACATCATTGTCTGAGCTGTTAATACAACTCATACGCTGCATCACGATATCTTCAAAACAGGTAATTGGAATATTAAAGCGAATAAATTTGTTTTGTGCATCTTTTGCTACAGCAGAAGACGCGCCCAAACCAAAGAACGAAATACGTTTTGCTTGGGTAAGCAAATCTACAGCACGGTTTACTTGCATTGGATCTAAGCTGTTTTTAGCTACATCCAAACACGCCATGGTTGATTCAAAAATCTTATGGCTGTATGCATCAGGACCATCATCTTCTTCGACATTACGATTGACGTAAGGTGTTCCGTTAGCAAGGCTCTGCGCAAGGTGCAGTTTAAAATCTGGGAAACCTTTGGTGTCCAAGCGACGACAAAAACGGTTTACAGTAGGCTCACTTACATCAGCCATCTTGGCTAATGTAGCAATGCTAGAATGAATAGCAGTTTGTGGCGACGCCATGATCACTTCCGCGACCTTACGTTCGGACTTACTGAAATTTTCTAGGTTTTTCTGGATTTTTTCTAATGTATTCATAGTGTTCACAAGGGTATAGAGAACAACTTGCTCAACGAGCGTCTTGTCGTCTCAATCGTTACAATTAAGTGTTTTACGAACAAGAAACGCTCGATAGCGCCGTTGGACCAGTATAAACCTAACCTTAAGTATTACAGTAATTTTTATACAGACCAATTGGCTAGAATATGACAGGCATCAAACAAAATTTTGTGAAAACTACAAAATTTATATCTATTATCACGTGTTCTGTCGTGAATATAACTGCTATTGATAACAAATTACATTAAAAAAGAAAGAAAATTTCAGTTTGCCAATATTTTGTCTGCAACTTGATCAATTTTTGTTAATAGACTTTGAGCACCCGTCTGTGCGATTTCGCGCTGTTCTTCCAATACGCTCTGTAAAATTTCGCAGCTTGATAATGGATTAGCGAGCACCACTCGGAAAACAATGGTATTCAGACCATTCACCTGTTCAGGATTGAGTCGTGTCCGTGAAACAAATGAACGACCATTTTCACGCTGGCGTTTTTGCACAAACTTAGTGAGGTCATTGAGTAGTTTGTTCATTTCAGCAAGTTGATCTTGTGAGGCCACTGCATTAGCTTTACGCACTTTTGCTGGCACATAACGATAAGTGAGTAGGCATAGTTCAGGCTCTGAAACTAACTCAAAATCAATCTGCTGTTTGATTAAATCGGCGAAGTAAGCCGCTTTCTTAATACTTTGATCAATCAGCAACTCATAGCCTGGTCGACTGATAATATGCATTGCGGCATACACCAACATTGCCATACCTGAGCGAGAACCTTCTAATGTATGGCTGCCGAGGTCTTTTGAACCTTTGCGTAAAATGTATTGAGCGTGGTGCTCTATTGATTTCATCGCAGCAGGGTCTTTAAATAGCACCATGCCAGCACCCATAGGGATATACAGCTGCTTGTGTGCATCAATAGTTACAGAGTCAGCCAATTCGATGCCATTGAGTAAATGACGGTGATTGTTTGACATTAAGGTCGCACCACCCCATGCCGCATCGACGTGAAAATGGCAGTTCTCTTGCTGACAAATAGCCGCTATATCAGCAAGTGGGTCAATGTTGCCTGTCTCAGTCGTTCCGGCAACACCGATCACAGCAAAAGGTTTAATACTTTTTGCTTTTAGTTCTTGAATCTTGCTCTTAAGGCTTTCAGGGCAAATACGGTTATTGCTGTCTGTTTCAACTGCGACTAAGCCGTCTTGACCTAAACCTAATACGTCTGCTGCTTTCTTCAGTGAGTAGTGACCACGTTCAGAAACAAGAATTGCCATACCTTCGTAGCCATAATGCTTCATGGCTCTGAATAGCCCTTCTTTCTCAACACCACGGAAGCCGTTTTGTGGGCGAAGGGCGTTATTGCGCGCTACCCAAAGAGCGGTAATATTCGCAATTGTGCCGCCTGAACAAAATGCACCTAGAGAGTGGTTGGCGCTATGCATCCACTGGCTATAGAAGTTGTCATCTTGAGTATAAATAAGGCGGTGTAGCATGCCGAGCACTTGGCGCTCAAGTGGCGTAAATGCTTTAGATGTCTCGATTTTCACCAAATTTTGGTTGAGCGCGATCATGATCTTAGAAAGCGGCATCAAAAAATAAGGGAGTGCTGAGGTCATATGTCCAATAAAGCTTGGTGCAGAAGTATGCACTGAGTGTGCAACTAGCGTTTCAAGCAAATGCTGGGTGTGGTCGGAAACAAACTCTGGTTGCTCAGGTATAACAGGCGAAGAGAAGTCTTTTTCAATTTCTCTTAGAGGTTTTTCTTCCGCGACGATATGCTCACGCAAAAACTTATTTAAGTTGCGCGACAATTCAGCTTCGATTTGAGTTAGTGTTGAGTCTGGGCCTTCTGGGACGGTAAAGATTCGGAGTAAACTCTCGAAACTAGCGTCGGCCGTTTTTTGTTCCGATACCATGCAATGACATTGCTCTTATCATATTTTGTTGCAGACGAAGAATCTAAACGAAAAACAAAAAAATGTCCCGTCTTAATTGAAGAAACTTAGATTGTAAGTTCCGCTGTTGATTAAAATGTAGGTAAATTGATGGTTAATTAACCTAAGCGGTGTTCTCCGGGGTAATTAACCATAATTATACTAAGGACAAGTCATTGATTCGACTTTGGCAATTGATGTGTTGTAACGTTTTAATGCACTGTCAATTTTAGTTGGATGGCTTAACAGATCAGCAAACGCTGAGCGAAGCTCGTAGTTTTGAGGATGAGGTTGATCTTGGCGATCTGCAAAGGTTTTTTCTGCAGCATTGCCCAAAGAATCGCTGCGTGACGCGAGAGTTTTTATATCTTTTTGTTCTAATTGCAACCATGCTTCAACGGGCTTTTCGCTCGCCACTTTTGACGAATCATTCTCAAGGTAGAACTTAACGGCTTCTGCATTAAGATTAAAATGGTTGCGTCGACCATCCAAATACCACTGACTGACTTCCTTGAGATCAGGATACTGCTCTGCTGTTAGTTGCGCTAAATCTTCATACCAGTGCATTGATGCTTCTACATAAGCATCGTATTTATTCGATAGGCAAGAGTTGTCAGCAGCAAAGGCCGCTGTAGAAGTCGCGCTTAGCAGCAGTGCTAGTAACGTACGTTTCATGGTAACTTCCTAGTTGTTATTAATTGTGGGCGTAGTTTAAGAGAATTTTAAATGTATTCCCACGATCTAGCCCGCAAGTGAGACAAAGAACAGCATCAGTACTGGTACTAATAGGCTAAGTATGAAGCCGCTAACGATTGCAACGGGCACGCAACGCACGCCACCAGTGGTTTGAATCACAGGGAGGGTGAAGTCCATTGCAGTTGCACCTGCGTAACCAATTGCTGTGCATGGACGAGTGCGAATAATCAGAGGTATTAGCACCAACGCTACGAGTTCGCGCAGTAGCTCTAGCATAAATGAAGCGCCGCCATATATTGGTCCAAACGCATCACCCATCAAAATACCAGCTAAAGAGTACCAACCAAACCCTGACGCCATGGCAAATCCGCGGTAGATATCGATATCGAGTATCATCGCTGCGATTGCGCCGCCAACTAAAGAACTCACTATAATCAGTGCGGCGATGCACATACCTTGTTTGTTGATTAGGATTTGCTTTAGGGTTAAACCGCTATTACGCAGTTGAATACCAATGAAAAATAGCAAAAGGAAAAGTATCCATTCGCTGGCCGTATCGACCCAAGAAAGATCAAATGGCAACATTAAGCCAATCACTAGACCACCGCCCACCACTAAAATGAGTTTCAATGATTCCATTGCCATGGAAGATAGTGGAAGGTGAGTGTTTTTCGCGTCAACCTCAAGCGGGAGAAATTTATCCACTATTGGTAATACTGCGATATTGCATGCACCTAAGCACACGAAGAAAGTCGCGGTATAAGACAAAATGGTTTGAAGGTTGTCACCGAGATTATCCAGTGCCGCGAGACTTAATCCCATTAGCGCCAGAATGACATAAATGAGATGGGTCGTGGTGGCATTGATTCTATCGAGTAAACGTTGATTTGAAACAGCAATAAAATACCCCACTACAAGCGGGGCAAAAATAAATAACATCCCTGAAAACATACAACTTCCTGACGGACTAAAGCCCGCTTGCTCTGATTAATTCTTGTATTTTGTTGCGAAATTCACTATCGCTCAAATTGGTCAAGTTGTACAGAATATCTGCACCGGTAACATCGACTTCAACCGTGTGGTCGTCAATATTCTCGTCGTTTCTGCGAAACATTAAGATATGGTGAGCGATACGAGCTACATCGAGGTATGAGACATCAAAATCGGTATTATGCTGATTTTGATTCATCGCGACGTCAATAAAGTCGGCGTCAAAACCCCACTTAGTTAACACCAAGCGACTAGCCGCAGGACAAAGAGCGCTAAAAATTCGCAATGCTAGTTCGCTATCTAAATAGTTACCATTTTCTAAATAGAGGTAGTATTCGTTTACGATGCAAAATAAGCCAATATCGGCGAGCAAGCCAGTTAGTAGTGCCTTATCGGAAACCAAATGTAGGTAATCATCAGACTCTGTCTTTCTAAACTCTTTTGTCACCATAACCATGGTTGCAGCCAACTCTTTTGAAGTGGTCGCGCTTTGACGCAAAATTTGATTGCACTCTTTCGAGAGGTTGACAGAATTTTTTAATTGTTCAATTGCTTGCGCTGTGACGATGTCACGCACACGGACAATGCCCAAACGAGAAACAGCAGTAATCACCTCAGTACATTGAATGTTGCGACGATTGAAAATCACTGAGTTTGCAATGCGAATCACTGCGGCAGTAAGCCCTGGATCCTCAACGAGGCAATCGGCGACATCCATTGCTGTTGTAGAATCTTGAGTACATAATTGCTGTATTTTGGTGACAACTTCCGGAATGGGAGGAAGGGTAATTTTACCTGAGTCGATAGAGCTCTCTATAAAAGAGGCGAATTCAGTTTCAATTCCTTTCTCGATTAATGCGCGGTTTTCTGGCAGCCAGTAAAAAGATAGATGAGTCATAGCATTTTTATTATGGTTCTTATTTGTCAGAAGTGTACCGTTTATACGAGTAATCAAGCAATCAAAGAATGTTACTCAGTGATATTTCAGTTAATAATTTTAATTCACTCCAAAAGATGATTTTCTGCCGAGCTGAAAATGATGCATTTTGTTGAATGTGATACCGGTCCCATAAAAGTGTCATTTGATAACGATTGATGTGAAGTTTGACCAGACTTAATTTGTTTCGTTAACTATCATTTCCCAATACAAATTAAACACTAAATAAACGCCGAAATTCAATACTATACAAATATATCGGCAAAGATTTTTTTTCGCTTTTTAAATGCTGCAAGTCTGGTGATCACCAATAATCGGGGAAGATTAGAAGGATCAATGGATATGACAGAGCAATCGTTCGTTCAATATGTAAGTCAGTATGGAAACTTCCAAAAACGTTCAATGTTTGGAGGTACAGGTTTATTCAAAGATGATGCAATGTTCGCTTTAATTAATGGCGATCGTGTATTTATTCGAGGTGGAGATAGCTTAGATGAAGAGCTTTGCACTCTAGGGTGTGAAAAATACCGCCATGTTAAAAAGCAAACCACAGCGACTGTAAATTACTATGATATTAGTGATATTTTTACGTCTCGAGATGACAAGTTAGACTATCTTGTCAAACAGTCGATCGATTATTCTGTGTCACAACGTAAATTTAAGCGTTCGTCTGCAAATCGTCGTTTAAGAGATTTGCCAAATATGCAGTTAACGCTAGAACGTATGGTGAAAAAAGCAGGTATCGATGATGTGGATGAGTTTGTTGATCTAGGAGCGGCACAAGTCTTCTCTCGTGTTAAGCAAACTTATGGCAGTGATGTTGATGTTAAACTGCTATGGAAATTTGCCGGAGCAATTGAAGGCGTGCATTGGAAATTGATACAAGAGCCGCGCAAGCGCCAGTTGCTGGCAAACTGTCAGTAACGCAATCGTGTTAGTCGATTAAAAAATTTTGAAAACACCGAGTAAGTTGCTCGGTGTTTTTTTGTTTCCCTTGCTGTAAAGTAGCCTAAGTTTTAAGAGATGATCGAGCTATGTCTGACGAACGCTACACAGCATCACTCCCTTCTTTAATACATCGGATTGGGCGAGAGCAAGCTAATTTTATTCGTGCAATTGCAACTGAACATGGTTGTCAAATTCAGCGTGTCCGACGATCTAGAAATTGGCAAGCACAAGGGAGCTATAATAATTTACAAGCACTGCTGAAGCATCTTCAAGCGCATGATTCGTTAACAAACCAGTTTGTGATTGGTAAATTAGTTGCGTTACTCGCGCAAATTGAACCTCCCGTAACAATAGAACAGCAACTTGCTCAATTGCTACAAAGTAATCCCAATATCACGCTTAGTGAATTAATGGATATTACCCAGTGTGATATTTCTCAAGCAAGGTTGGCACGCTTTAAAAACGAGACATTGTAACCTTTCCATTTATCCCTAGTTATCAAGCCTTATATTCATTTTAAATATTCCAACATTCTAGCCGCGCCCGTTTTTTAATCACGTATTGTTTTCCCATTCACGGTTTTTTTCAGCAGGTTCATAGATTATAGACTTTTCATTGCCTAGAGGAGTTCTCGATGTACCAACAACTCACGGAAGAAAAGCGCTTACAAATTTGGGCGATGAGAAAAGAGGGTAAAAACCAATCGGAGATAGCTAAGCTACTCAATATCCATCGCTCTACGGTTAGCAGAGAGCTTAATCGTAACTCAGGTCCTTATGGGTATGAACCTCAACTAGCCCAACAAATGGCCGCGTATCGAAAGAAATTTCATCAGCAAATTATTGAACAGCAATATGAAGAGTTGTTTAGAGAGCTTATTCGGCTCGGATTGAGCAAAGATAACTGTAAAAAATTTGTTCAAAATCACCATCCAGAACTCTCTGTAGAACAGTTAGATCAGCTAATTAATTCGTGCCAGCGAGAAAAATAACGTTAATTAGGTTTAAAACGTGAAGTTGATCACGTGTTGCACTTGCTCATAAAGTGGCGATTACGATTGGATTACCTCTGTTGCACTTGCTCAAGCCTATCAAATTTCCTCTTACTGCAACCGAGAATCAATGTTGCACTTGCTCAAGAATAGTCAATTTTTACGCTTGTTGCACTTGCCCAGTTAATCGTTAGTTGTTTGTTTAACTTGTTGTTTTCATTGCGCTTTTTAAGTTTGTTTCAACGTGATTTATATCACGTAAAATATTCATGATTCTTCTTATATTCATTTCATCGAACAAAGAACACACGATCTAAGGAGTATGAAATGAGGAAATTTAGTCATATTGGTATCCCGACACAACATGTTCATCAAGGCGAGGTTTTTAATCAAGATATCGGACTTTACGCTACAGACTTCAATCACAGTGAACACAATATTGAGTGGCTGAGGTTCTTAGAAGAAAGCCCTATGCCGGAAGCACTGAAAACGACCGCGCACGTTGCTTATGAGGTCGACAATCTTGAAGAGGCGATGCAAGGAAAAACGATTCTATTGGAGCCATTTAATGCTAACGAATCATTGAAGATAGCCTTCATTATGGAAGATGAAGCACCTGTTGAGCTAATGCAATACCTCTAAATATAAGATGAATGCAGGACTCGTTATGTATTGGCTGCGGTAGAAAGCGCATAACCACCGCCTGTGATTTAAAGGATTCTCAATCAATCACGATTACAGAGAGTAATATTATGAAAAAGTTTATCAATAACGCTGAAAACATCACGATAGAACTTCTCCAAGGCTATGCAATGACTTTCCCTCAAAAGGTGAAAATCGTCTCCGACAAAATTGTTGCTCGTTTTGCACCTAAAGATCCCAATAAAGTCGCGATTGTAACCTTAGGTGGGGCGGGTCATGAGCCTGCGTTAAGTGGCTATGTTGGCGAAGGCATGTTGGACTATTCCGTTGTCGGGGATATCTTTGCTGCTCCTGGTGCGCCTAAAGTTTTTGAAGCGTTGAAACTGGCTGACTGCCCAGCAGGGGTTTTGCTTATTGTGCTTAACCACGAAGGTGATGTCATGGCTGCAAACATGGCAATGGAAATGGCGGCACGCGAAGGTATTAACGTTAAAATGTTGCTGACTCATGACGATATCAGTGCGGGTCTTCAAGCTGATATCAAAGATCGCCGAGGCTTAGCTGGTTGTGTTCCTATTTATAAAATTGCTGGTGCGGCTGCGGAAGATGGTTTGAGTTTAGATGAAGTCTATCGTATCAGTGACAAGTTCAATCAAACCATTGCAACCCTAGCGGTTGCTATGAGTAATGCAACCCATCCACAATCGGGCATGGCAATCGGTGATCTGGCTAATGATGAAATGGAAATTGGCATGGGTCAACACGGCGAGGGTGGTGGTGGACGAATGAAAATTCAATCAGCTGACGATACAGCGCACATTATGATTGAGCAGCTCTGCAAGGCAATCGACGTGCATGCGGGTGACGATGTGATGCTAATGGTGAATGGCTCAGGTGCTACCACGCTGATGGAAATGTTTATTGTTGCAAGGGCTTGCCACTTAACCCTGCAAGATAAACAAGTCACAGTTGCGCGTTCAAAAGTGGAAGAAATTCTAACTGTTCAAGAAATGGCAGGTTTCCAAATGTGCTTAGCCAAATTTGATAGTGAAGCGCTAACCTACTGGGATAAACCCTGCAACGCTCCTTATTGGACCCAGCAATAACCAAACGCCCTTAACGTAGCAGCTAACAGTTAAAGCTGACGTTAAGGGAAATCTATCCGTCAAAGGCACCTTTTTTATATGTGGTATCAGCAATGAAGCCACGTAGGGCATTGCTTTGCCTAAAGTAGGGAGAACACCATGACTGTATTAAATCAGCACCTTTTATTTAGCATGCTTCAAACGGCAACAAAGAACCTATTGGAGCAAGTTCCAATGCTTAATGAATTAGATAGTAAAACCGGAGATGGCGATCATGGTTCTACTATGTTGCGAGTATGCCATTGCATCGATAAATCAGTAAGTCGCGAAGAAAAACAATGGGATAAGCAGGTTGATGCGCTTGGATGGAGCATCATGGAGCAAGATGGCGGTTCAGCAAGCATGTTGATTGGCAACCTGTTCTTGGGATTAAGTGAAGGGTTAACCAGTGAAGAGCTTAACCCGATAGAAACTGCCATAGCTTTCCAATTTGGCGTAGAGCGTGTCATGCGATTAAGTGGTGCCCATCAAGGTGATAAAACCATGTTAGACGCGTTAATTCCAGTGGCTGAAACCATGCAATCTGATGCAAAAAATGGGGCGACTCTTGAAGAGCTGTTTGAACATGCAGCCATCGCAGCAAGATTGGGAGCGGAATCGACCAAGGCGATGATTCCAAAACGTGGTCGGGCAAAAAATATGGGCGAAAAGGCAATTGGCTTTATTGACCCCGGAGCAACCAGCATGGCGATTCTATTTGAATCGTTTAATCAAGCCGTCCACCAAGTTCATTAAGGAGCATCATTATGGCTGATAAAGATGGAAATCAAATAGCAAAAGACTACGGATTGGATCAACCCGCGACTGGTCAATCATTCTATGTCAAAGGCATGGATCATGTTGATTGGGGAATGAAAGATCGCCTTAGCCGAATCTTTCGTCCAGAGAGTGGTAAAACGGTAATGCTCGCGTTTGATCATGGCTACATCATGGGAGCGACGGCGGGATTAGAACGGCTCGATCTCGCGATTGAACCTCTTGCACCTTATGCAGATGCATTAATGGCAACGCGTGGGGCGCTAAGAACCTGCATTCAACCAATACACAATAAACCAGTCATTCTGCGCGCAAGTGCTGGAAGCACAGTACTTAATGACGACATGAGCAATGAAGTGGTTGGCGTGGATATCGATGATGCGGTTCGCATCAATGCCTCATGCTTAGCCATTCAAGTATTTATTGGCGCTAATGGTGAATGTTCGAGCTTGCATAACTTAGTTAAAACGATTGATGCAGGTGCTCGGCTTGGTATCCCTACATTGGGTGTGACTGCCGTTGGTAAAGAGATGGAACGAACTAACCGTTATTTCATGCTTGCGTCACGCGTACTTGCTGAGTTGGGGGCACACATCGTTAAAACCTATTACTGCGAGGATTTTGAAAAAGTCGTCGCAGCATGTCCAGTGCCAATTGTGGTCGCTGGTGGTAAAAAAATTCCTGAGTTTGATGCATTGACCCTAACCTACAACGCAATTCAAGCAGGCGCAGCGGGTGTTGATATGGGGCGCAATGTATTCCAATCTGAAAGCCCGATCGGCATGCTTAAAGCAATCAATGCAGTGGTGCACTCAGGTTTAACACCGAAACAAGCTTTTGACTTATTCGAAACTGAAAAAAACACACTACTTTAAGGAAGATAACATGAAATTTTCGCAATTTATTGTCATTCCAATCATGGTCGCGTTTTTAGCTTTTACGATTCAAATTGTTGATCAAGTTGTGGCTCCACTTATGCCTATAGAGGGCAATGTTGGGTTTGGCTGGATAGCATTTATTGCCTGGGCGATGTACTTCATGGCAGGCTGCAATGTTGAAGGAGGTAAAAAGACCTTTTTTGGCTATATCTCGGGCATTATTGCCTCAATAGCCATCATGGAGTTCGGCGGAGTCTTTAATGCACTCGGATTTTTTGCGGTGCCAACGGCGATCTTTGTGGTGGTGGTGCCATGTATCTGTTTAGAACGGCTACCACCGTTTGATTTTGTGCCCGCGCTATTTGTAGGAGCCGGAACCTTCTTTGGCTTTATGTCTTACGTAGGTGGAGCGACTTATCTAACTGCCAGTATCACAGAGTTAATCTATTGCCTTATCGGCTTAGGTTATGGTTGGGTAACGATTAATCTGCGCAGCCGCTATGAGTACTATGTAGAGCACGGCTCTGATCACGGAGCGCATGTCAGTCATTAATTTAAGAAGCGAAAGTGTAGTAGACCCCAGTATTAATTGAGATGCTGGGTTCTACATTTTTGGCTCATCTAAAAGACAAAATGTGCAATTATCGATACAAAACTAACAGCGATTAGATGAAATTTCTGGACCTAGAAAAAAAAGCTTTACCTGAAGTTAACTTGAGGTTTTATAGTTGATGCATCCAAACAGGGAATATCAACTAAAGGATTAAACTTATGAAAACCTATTTTGAGCACGCCAACATCTCAGTCGTTAACCCACAAAACACCATCAAGCTTATTCTAGCGGCACTGCCAGATTGGCAAGTGCGTGGTAAAGGTGAATATGAAAATGGTCGGGGTGAACAAATCCAATGGTTTCATGTCGGGGATGAGACATTTTACCTCGCTATTGACTCACAGGGTAAAGGGCATATGCCATACTGGACAGAGCGTTTCACTGGGCTCAACCATTTAGGCTTTGCGGTAGAGAATCTAGGCGAGACAGTAGAGCGTTTGCAGCAAGCAGGATTCGAGCTCGATCATTGGGGGGCTGAACACCCGCATCGAAAAAATGTTTACTATATGGATGAACACGGCATTCAAGTTGAGTTTGTCGAATATTTCTCGCAGGTCGCTGAAGAACGTAATGATTACGAGTTGTAGTTTAAATATTGCCCTCCAAAATGGAGGGCAATATTTATCGTGGTTAGGATACGCTCGGAAGTAAATATAAACGCTAGTGACTATAGAGTGTCGGGCGTTATCGTCATGCTAACTTTCGAGTTTAAGCTTGGTATTTTCTATCGTATAGAAGTAGCTTTCATGTTTATCTAAGACGAGATGTTTAAACGTCATTGTGTCTTTACTAGCCACAAATAGCTCTGAACTGTCGATAACAGTTCGCTTAGAGTCCATGTCAATTCGATGTCTCGATAAAGTGTATTGCTGACCGACAAGTAAATCTTGGACTCGAATCCCCAAATTAACTTTATCTTCAGTTTCGCCTAACACTAAAAGCCGAACTGGGTGGGAATTCGGCTTGTTTTTGTCATGTAAATTGATGCCATCTACGGCAATGCCAAAATAGAAATTAGAAGAGTTTTTGAGGTTATAAGGCTTGGAAGACGACAGGAAGAGTGATTCTTCAACGACAACCTCACCATGGTTTCGATTATTACTGTTGTAAAAAATATTCCATTTATCGTAACCAGTTAGAACTACAAAATGGTCTAAATACCAATTCGGATTTCCGGAAGGGTTTCTTTTTACACCAGAGAATACGGGTATACGGTTTGCAAGGTTATGTTTAACCCAACGAATGTAATCACCAACGTCCTGTCCTCTCTCGTTTATATAAAAAGAGTAGTCAAAACCGAGCAGTTTCATTACCGATTCAATTTCATCTGAATAAAGGTCCAAATGCTTTGGTTTGCCGAGTTGGTTTATGGTTTTTTGGGAGTGGTAGTAGCCATAGTGTAAGGCGATCATTTGAATGGATACCTCACCACACCAACCAACTCGTTCAACACCGGCTGTATAGGTATCCCAGTTCAAATTTGGGATGTTCAATTTAATACTGTCGTCATTGATTGTATAAGTTGACTCTTCTAGAGACCGCTGGCTGTTATAAAAAATTTGCTCAGGTTTAACATGCTTGCAAGAAGCAATGAATGTTACGGAAATTATAATAATAATTCTTAGGACGAAAGTCATTGAAATACCTTAGCTTATCTACACGACTTTACCCAAGTCACGTCAAGATGCTTAGGTATACATTTGTATTTAAGAGTCTGTTGTAACACCCATTATACGGTAACAAGCTTTGAGCATGAGTTTAAGTGACCATCTTTCGACTCGCATAACAACTCTCTCTGACTACAAATCAGAAATTTGCTTAAGTGTCATTTATTACAGTTTGGATCGTAACTGTTTAGATATCGGAGTGAGGGTGGAATACGTCGCGTAGCCCAAATTTTTGAATGTTTGAGTTAGGCAAGAGAACGCCCTCATTGAGGGCGTTTACTGGAGTAGTTTAGTCAAGGTTAGCGTTATAACTTGAACGACTCGATTCGTACTTTAAGGCCGTGAGCCAAGCTACTAATTTGTTGGCATGCCACTGCAGTTTGTGAAGCCCCTTCAGCCATTACCGTTGACGCACTATTTATGTGAACAACGCTACGATTGAGCTCTTCAGATACTGAATTTTGCTCACTACAGGCCGTTGCGATTTGGGTGCTCATCTGTGCGATATTGTCAACGGACTGTTCAATCTCGTTGATCTGATTGCCAGCCTCATTAACTTGTTCAACACATTGAGCGATTCCAGATTGACAATCTTTGCTCGATAGTCCCATTTTGCTCGTATTGGCTTGCAATTGATTTACGATTTCAACGATTTGCGATGTTGAGTCTTGGGTTCGTTGAGCTAGCGAACGTACTTCATCCGCAACGACCGCAAAGCCGCGTCCTTGTTCACCAGCGCGCGCGGCTTCAATCGCGGCATTTAACGCCAATAGATTGGTTTGTTCAGCAATACCTTGAATTACATCAACGACCATATTGATGTTTTTGGAGCTTGATTCGAGCTCTTGAGCGAGTTCTTCTGATTCCTGAATAGTGACAGAAACTCGTTCAATAACTGCAATGGTCTGATGAAGCGTCTGAGTGCCTTGTTTTGCTACTTCGGTTGCTGAGTATGCAGACGTTGCGCCGACTTCGGTATTCTGCGCAACTTCACCAACTGCAGCTTGCATTTCAGTCATGGCTGATGCCATCGAAGTTAGCTCTAATTCTTGGTTCTGCATACCGCTTGCGGTTTGAGAAGAAATAGCACTCACTTCTTCGACGGCCGCAGTAAGTTGAATCGTCGAATCACTGATTTCAGAAACGAGCGAATGAAGGTTAGATTGCATGGTCACCAATTCTTTAAGCAAGGTGCCTAGCTCATCTTTGGTGAGTTCTCGCTCATCAATAGAATTGTTGAGTTGTCCGTGAGCGATTTTTGATGCGAAGTCGAGCGCTCGGTTCACTGGTCGGCAGATCACACGAGACAACAACACAGATGAAAGAATGATCACCACAGCAATCACCACAGCTCCGATGCCGGCACTGTACTGAGCCGACATTGATTCACTTTGTACTTCCTCGCCAATATGACTCACCATTTCATCATTTAACTTCAGCGTATCATCAAGGCTAGTGAGTGCTTTGGAATAAGTAGAAAAGCTCGCCAGTACAACGTCGTTAGCACTATTTATGTTGCCGTTTCTTAAAAGGGTATTATAGGTTCTCGTTTCTTGAATATATTGGTTCCAAGTATCTTTAAATACTTGAAAAGCTTCCTTTTCGTTTCTGTCGAGAGGTAAGGCTTCAAAAGAAGTGATGCCAGTTTGGACATCCGAACGCCACTGGTCGAGGTCTTTCAGCCATTCTCCAATTTTCGGGTGGTTACCATTAGGTAACAATGAAAATTCATCTTTGCGAACTTTCGTAATATCGACTTGAATCCCTTTCAATATTGATACGGATGGTAGACTTTTGTTGGTTAACATTGTGATATTTTGATTGAGCGTAGATAAGCTCAAAACCAACATGATTGATACTGATATACAAACTAAAAAAACAGTTAAATAACTAAGCCATATTTTTTTTACGATGCTTAAATCTCTAATACTCATGTCTCTTCCTGAAATGGATTTACCCAGTAGTCGACACCACGTAGTTAGTGGTGAACAGACCAAAATATAAAACTCAAGTAATAAATGATTTGATTCACACTCTTTTGTCGACTTTTTCGTATTGTCGGCACGCTTTGTTACACTTTATCGATAAAGTTCATTATATGTGAGTGATTTGTATCACAAAAATAATTAATTGTTGAATGTGTTGATATCATTTTTTGCAGATGGCATCGCAATACAAAGATAGAGTGTGATCCATTATGTTTTTTATCAATAGCTTATGTGGATCTGTTCGTTGTTCGTAAATGGATCATTCCGATAAGTAGTCCCCACAACGTAGCACTGACCCCCAAAAAGCTAACGCCTGAAAGAGTAATCAGAAATGTAAATAGCGCAGACTCGCGATAGCCAACCTCTTGAAGTGTATTTGTTAGGCACATGAGTAATGTTCCTAATAACGCAAAGCCCGCTAAAATTTTTGTCACTTCAGGTGGTAGCGCCATAAATAGTGTAACTACGGTTTTGGCGAAAACTCCTGCGATGAGATAGAAAACGCCAGCCCATATTGCAGCGCGATACCTATGTGCACGGTTGGCATCAACTTCTGGTGTCATACAAATAGCAGCAGAAATAGCGGCAAGATTGGCACTAAACCCACCAAATGGAGCAAAGAGAATATTGGTTAATCCTGTGCCAATCAGTATTGGTTTCACTGGCGGACTATATTGATAGCTTTTGATCATCGCAATACCCGGTAAGTTCTGAGAAAGCATAGTCACGAGGTAGAGAGGAATGGATAGATTCAATATTGATGCTATATCAAATCCAGGTTTTATCCATATTGGTTGAGCTATAGAGAACTCAATGGTTCCGAGTTCAGTGTTACTAACGATCAAAGTGCATATAACGCCGATAGTCAGTAGAACAAGCATTGCGTATTTGGCAACAAAACGCTTCGCCAGTAAAAAACCAGCGAACATAGATATAAAGATCACTGGCGTAGTCGTGATCGTTTTAAAACCCTCAAGACAAAAGGGGAGCAATATAGCAGCCAGCATAGCTGTTGCTAGTTGTGATGGAATACGCTCTAACGCTCGACTTAATGGGGTGATTAGTCCGGTTAGAAGTATCAACCCCCCTGACACAACAAAGGCACCAATAATGACGTTTAAGTTATAATCGTGCGCAGAAATAGCGAGCATTGCTGCTCCCGGTGTGGACCAAGCAGTTAAGATCGGCATTTTGTAGAACCAAGAATAGGCGATGGATGTTAGCCCCATAGCAACGCCCAATACCAGCAGCCAACTTTCAATTTGTGCGGGTGTTGCGCCCGCAGTCGTTGCTGCTTGAATAATGATAACCACCGAACTTGTGTAACCGACTAATACCGCGGTAAATCCAGCAGAAAAATGACTTAGATTGAATTGCCTTTTTATCATTTTCTTTTCCTGATGCTGTGATAAAATTCCTTTGTGCGCTAAAGCGCACACCAACCAAAGTATCATCGTGCGTTATAGCGCACAAGAGGCATTGCATTGTGAATGATTCAGTTTTTAAATCTGAAATAGCTAACCATTTGAAATATGAAAGGAAAAAGAAAGGGTTGAGTTTAGATGCTACATCCAAACTTACGGGCGTTTCCAAAGCCATGCTGGGACAAATCGAAAGAGAAGAGTCTAGCCCAACGATTTCTACGTTATGGAAGATCTCGAGTGGGTTGGAGACTTCTTTCTCAGCCTTCTTTGCTAATTCTCCTGAGCTACTTTCAAGCCAGCAAACATTTCCTGAAGATGGCTCAATGAAAGTGAATACTGTATTCCCTTATAAGGCGGATAGCGGTATGGAAATGTTTGAGATTACACTGACCGAGCATCATCGACAGATGTCGTCGGCACATGGGGTAGGGGTAATTGAACATGTACTGGTGTTAAGTGGGCAGTTGAATGTATATTTTGACAATCAATGGCACCCGTTATATGCCGGAGAACGGCTCCGTTTCTTGAGTGATCAACCACATGGGTATGAGGCGATTAGCGAAACCGCGATATTCCAAAATATTGTTTGCTACCCAAGGTAATGTAGTTGATTTGGAGTGTGAAGCCTTAGATGTAACCGTTACTTAACTAGAGTCGGACAGCCGAGTGCTTTGCTATCTAGTGGCTAAAGAAAAATGCCCCCAGTAAGTACTAGAGGCATTTGGATCTAACTGTCAACACTAATGTAATCTGCATCAATGGAATACTTCGCTACTAAATCGAAAGCACTTGCTTTGACCCATTAGCTGTTTAAATGACTCTCTATCGAGCTTAATTAAGGTTTCATGATCACCCGCTTCAAGATAGACTGAATCAAGGTTGGTTAAGGTTTCATCACACAAGGTCGACATATGATAAGGGCTGCCAATCGGTGGAACAGCACCACTATCGCAATCGTCGAACAACTCATACACTTGCCTCTCTTTCACAAGATGAAAGCTCGCACAGAGCTCGTCATTGACTCGAGAAAGACTGATCTTATTGTTCGAAGGAAGAACCGCCATCACATGATGTCCTTCATGATCTTCAAGTACAACGCCTTTCGCTAAGCTCATGAGCGGGATGCCCGCTACAGAGCCGCTGTGCAATGAGCTCCGGCTATGTATATGTTGAACCGTCTGAAAATGAATATCGTGTTCTTTTAAATATTGATTAAATCGAGCCGCAATAGTCATACGCAACTCCTTATATCTAACACCCAGTTTAAGTATAGAAACAGTGAGCCATTCAGACCAATTTAGCCGTGCATAATATCGCCAAATAGCGAGTTTTAATGTGCATTTTGATTGGCGACAGTTTTTGCTGTGTGATGATCCTCGCAAGGGAAGGCTAGTCTAGCTCTTGTGCTAGCGTTTCCAACCCAGAAATTACACTATCAGCAGCACTCTCCATTTGTTCTAGGTACTGATATGCTTGTTCTGCATTACCATTGATTAGAGTCTCTACTGCTTTTAAGCCAAAGGTATGCACATCTGCGTGAGGTTGTTCTAAACGCTTAAAGCTGTTGAATTCAGAAAACAAATCACGCCCACGTCCTCTGTAATACCATTTACCCAACCTACAATCATGGTGACCAACAATTAATTCTGCGTTTGGTTTATCACTATTAAAATTCCTATATACATCTATTTTCCAAGCGACATGGTCAAGAGCTACCAGCCTCAGAAATATATGGTTATAGCTTCGTTTTACAATGGCGTATAACTTATTGGAGTTATTAACCAAGATAGTGATAATATCAACGAGCTCTTCAATTTGCGCACCTAAAATATCGAATTCTTCATTGATTTTCGACATGTCTCTATGGCAAGAAGAGGTGTTGTCGCTAATTTCAGAAACAACATCTTTTATTTGTTGTGCTGACTGACCAGCAGTTTGAGCAAGGGATCTGACTTCATCAGCAACAACAGCAAAACCTCTACCATGTTCACCCGCACGAGCGGCTTCAATAGCGGCATTCAGAGCAAGTAAATTGGTTTGTTCCGATACGGCATCAATCGTGACAACAAACTTAGCGATATCTTCAGCGTTTAACTTTAGAGTATCTACCTGCATACCGATTTTTATCGTATTATCTTTTGTATTTAATAGGCTTTCTTGAAAACTTGCCAGTAATGCTAGCCCATCTCGAGTCTCTTCATCATACGAAGACAAAAAGCGTTCTGTCTGAGCTGCCGACTCAGCTAGATTGCTGCGGATTTCTTGCAATGGGGCGGTTGTATTGATAATGCGGGAGATCATCGCTTGGCTTGAGTCATACTCTCCCTTTAGCTGACAGCATTCCTTTTCTAACATGATGATTTTTTGTGACAAGTCTTCTTGAATGCTTATGCTGGTACGTAATTCATTTTTTGATGAAGATAATTCACTTGTTAGCGAGTTTATTTTGTTTACAGAAATTAGTTTATACATGGATAATGTTCTTAAATGCGAATCGAGAGCATTAATCTAGATGAATATATGCCGCGCATAGTACGCATTTTACTCTACAAAAAAAAGGGCAATAAATAAAAGTAACAAATTATTTCTGATATTTAGTGATTTTTAATTAAATATAGTAAACAAAGAGGTGTAATTTGTAATGGTATGATATTCTAATAAATCCCTTATAGAATTCGCAATGTTCACCGCTCATTTTTTGTGCATTATGGTGAGTCTTGTAGCAGTTGTGTTGGTCACAATTTGAATTGAGCTAGTTACTTTAGGATGAGATTTGTAGTAGCCGATTATGCTTAATAAGATTGCGCTGGCTAAAAGAAAACCTCAGCGAGAAAGTTCTGACTGAGGCTTTTGTTAGATCAAAGGTTCAAGCGATATTAACGGTTTCAATGCTGAATTAGTGCACGTGTTCATATAGCTCTGCGTCGATTTCTTCTCCGTTGTTTGGGCGTGGAACGATTTCAAACGATGCTTCTGCTTCGGTTAATGAAGAGAGCAATTTATTAATTGATGAACTATCACCTTTCACTCCCGCTTGTTTACTATCAAGCAACGCCGTTAGAGTTGTTTTGTGCAGAATAACGTCTGATACATCTGCTTTGTTGATGATTAAAGTACTCTGGGCATCTTGCAGTTCATCGACTTGAATATTGTTCAGGTTGCCGTTAGACATCTCAACATAGTAAACCTCATTGACGTCAGGCAACTGGATGTTCATGGTAAACGGTGTGTTCTGAGCTTTAAGTGAATCAACTTTCACCGCTAAGTAATCAAGTAAATTCTCGATGGTCATATTCGCCAATACATCCGGTGATGCAGTCTTCGGAGCTCCAGGCTGAGTACCGATACGCAATTCTTGAGCTCCTGTTAAGTAGATATTTCTCCAGCCAGCGCCTTCAGATTGATAGCCTAATTGCTCATAAGTATCCGCCAGCAGACCTCGTGCTTTCTTGTTGTTTGGCTCTGCTTGCATAACCTTGTTCAATGCTGTGGCAACAAAGCGATATTCACCTTGTTTGAAGTCCTGTTGCGCTTTTTTAATTACTGCGTCACTGCCACCCATATATTCAACAAACTTAACCGACTCTGGTTCCACTGGTAGAGGGTTTAAGTTTGCAGGGTTCATATCAAAGTAACCAAGGTACATATTGTAGACACCACGTGCGTTGTGTGAGTACGTACCATGGTAGCCGTTGGTGTGCCAAGATTGCTGAATGCTGTCTGGCATCACTTTGTAGATCTCATCACCGATGTCTTGCAATACCACACCATTGTTGGCTAAGCGTAGCGTTTGGTTGTGGGTAAAACCGTAAGCGTCACGCTGCATTTTTAGATAGCTTTCAATTTCTTTTTCACCCCAAATTGGCGCTGAGTGCGAGGCAAATAAGACTTCGCTATCGGCACCCCATGTGACTAGCATTTCATTAATTTTCTTCGACCACTTTAAAGCATCACGCACTTTGGCACCGCGTAGAGTATAAATGTTATGCATGCCTTGGTAGGTAAGTTCGCCCGTCCAGAGTGCTTTCATGCTTGGTATATAGGTCACCATTTCAGATGCCGCTTCTGTGCCTGATGCGTCCATAAATTGCATCTCTAAACCATCAATGACTAGTGTTTCAATCTCTTGTTCATGGTTGAGTTCATAATCAGGTAATACATAGGTAATAGTGCCAGTCGAGAGTCCCTTGGCGAGGGCGGCATCGACAATACCGTGTTCGTGTCGATTTAGAGTTGCGCCATATTGATAAGCGCCGCGACGTGACATGGCATTGCCCGCGAGTACGTTCTCATCCACAATTTCTTTGGTAATGTGCTTTGAGCCGTAGACGGTGACTTCAGGGTAAGCTTCTTTAATTGCTCTTGCTCCACCAAAGTGATCGGCGTGAGAGTGTGAGTAGATCATTGCAACAATAGGTAGGTCACCACCTTCAGGAACATTGCTTTGGAAAAACTTCAGTGATTTCTCCGCAGCTTCTTTGGTTAGTAAAACATCGTAAGCAATCCAGCCATTGTCACTACGAATGAATGAAATTGAAGCTAAGTCGACACCTCGTACTTGATAAACCTTTCCCGGAATCACTTCATACAAACCTTCGGCCGCTTGGTTAAGTACCGCCTGTCGCCATAGTGAAGGGTTGACTGAATCGGGCGCTTGATCGGCGTTAGCCACATTTGAGTCTATGAAGTCGAAGCTGTTACGAATGATATTGCCGGTTTCTTCATCAAAGCTCGCAATGAGACCGCGGTTGTTGTTTTCAAAAGCGCGAGTGTCTGAAAAATTTAACGTCCTAGCGAACTCATTATTGACTTTGATCGTCATATCAGTCGCATCTTTACCGCCTTGCTGACCAATATCATTAAAATGTGAGTGGTCATGATTGGCAGCTACGGCAGGGAAAGCCAGTGAGATTGCGATAAGTAACGATGCATTTTTAAATCTAGGTGAAGTTGTCATAAGTGCCTCTTCAATCAGTGTTCGTTGCGATGAGGAGAGTATATGACCAAGACACATAACAAAAAATAAAGTAAAGTTTATTTGATACATCACATTTGGCTATGTTTTGATGATTGCTTTCTAAGGGATTGAGGAAGGGAAAGATGAGTGAAACTGAAAAGTTAGATTTAAACTTATTAAGTGTTTTTCTAGAGGTATTTCGCCACAAATCAATCACGCTTGCTTCTGAGTCTTTAGGCATGACTCAACCGGGAGTGAGTGGGGCACTTAAGCGCTTGCAACTGCAAATTGGAACCGACTTGTTTACCCGAGAAGGGCGAGGAATTGCGCCAACCAACGCCGCGATTCAACTGGCAATGCAACTAGAGCCAGCTTTACAAGGTATCACCAGTGCGGTAAGTACACTTAAGCAGTTTGATAATCAGCAACATCACCAGTTTCGCATTTTAGTTAATGAATCGGCATTGATTAAAATTCAACCCATTGCAGAAGCAGACCAAACTTTGGGTAATATATCTATTGAGTTCAATATGGTGCCAAACAATGAGGAAGACTTATTGCATAGTTTGAGTATGCAAAAAGCTGACTTAGCGATTGATATCCACTACCCACAAGTGAATGGCTATAAGACTCAACACGTTCAGAACGATGAGTTGGTATTAATAGCTAGAAAGGAGCACCCAAGGATCAGAGATTCAATTGATGAAGCGCAGTATTATGACGAAAAACACGTTACGTTTAGAATGCGTCGCTCAAATCAATACACGGCAGACTATTTTACTACGCTACCGTTGAAAGAGAGAAAAATCAGCGCTGAATGCGACTCGTTAATAACCATGTGTGCTTTGATTTCCTCTTCAGATTGTATCGGCAGTACCTCGCGATATATCGCCAACCGATTCGCAGAGCACTTTCAGCTGCAAGTGCTACCTATCCCATTTGAAACCGTGCCAGTACAGCAATATATGATTTGGCATAAGCGTACCGATAATCACCCATCACACCAATGGCTGAGAGACAAAATTTTGCAGTATGTGGAAATAGGTAAGACGTAAACAATAGATACTGAGACAACGCGTTTTAGATCTAATCCCATCGAGCTCAAAAATTGATTATATTTTTTTCATGAAGTTTTGAAATCTCAAATGCTGGTGCGTGCTATTTGATGACGCATTTCTATTAACTGATGCGCACCAACAATTTCAACTTCTCGAATAAACTCAAAGCCAAATTTTTCATAGTAATTTTGTAGATACCCATGTGCATGAATTTTAATTGAGCTTACGCCGGCGTTTTTGGCATATTCCATCAATGATTTAACCATCTTAGACGCTATGCCCATACCTCGGTAAGGCTCAATAACAGCGACTCTAGCTAGAACTGAAGAATTATCGTCTTTTATCGTTAGTCGAGCCGTGGCAACCGCTTTGCCCTGTTCGATGACAAGAGCATGAGTCGATGTTTCATCGAATCCATCAATTTCTAACTCCTCCGGGATTTTCTGCTCAATCATAAACACTTGATAGCGAATAGCTTGCGCTTTTTCTATAAGTTCAGAGCTATTGCCGATAGTTGTTTCCATTTTACTTATCCTCAATGGGAAGAACGTATTTATATACGCAGAAATGAGTTTTTCTGAACTTATCATGTAGCTTTTATTATTTGTATACAACTTAAAATCAGGTAGTTAGCGTTGGAATTGAGAGGTTAGGATGCAAAAGTAAATAAAGAGGATGATGCGCTATTTTCGTTTTCTCGTTGGGTGGTAATTACCTAAATTTCAAGGAGGTTTTTTTGAATTAGGAGAGAAAGAGAGCAGATTAGTGTGAGTTGAATTAATAAGTGCTTAGAGCCATGTCACTGAAAGCAGCAGCACTCATCGAACGCGTTGCTACAACTTATGATGAGAGAAGGTTTCGGGTTTTTCAACCCCTAGGATTCAATGTCGGCTACGCGACATTTATCATCTGTATGGTTGCACTTTTGACATTTATCTTCTTAACACCTGATGGATATTAAACAAATCACT
Source organism: Vibrio kasasachensis (assembly GCF_050337565.1). NCBI lineage: Bacteria > Pseudomonadati > Pseudomonadota > Gammaproteobacteria > Vibrionales > Vibrionaceae > Vibrio > Vibrio kasasachensis. The sequence goes on from NZ_JAKJTB010000024.1 coordinate 47,283, forward strand.
ATTGATTACGGCAACCGTGTACTCGAATGGAGTGCCATCATCAAACGACACAAGCTCTCTTAGCTCAATCATAGCTTGGCCTTCATCAACTTTAAGTAATGCTGACTGCTTTGAATCATTTAGATTAAAGGCAGAAATATCTTGTTCTCTTAGTTGTACTTTTTTTCCTGTGATCTGTTCCATGTGGCTATATTTTGATTCTTCTAGTTTATGGATTTCAGATAAATCGCAGACAGAGGTAGGAATATGAACTTTTTCATATGAAACGGGCATATAGCCAAAGCTTACCAATCGCTCTAAGCAGTAGACTTTGTCGTTTGGATTAATGCGCAGAGCGTGAGCGATTTGAATAGAAGGAACGTCAATAATGTCGATAGATAAAACTCTACGTACGGCACTTTGTCCTGCTTGTTCGGCTTGGTGATCAAATGGAGATATAACACGGAAATCATTTTCGTGTGGTCTGCTGACAAAACCTACATACAGCCCTGAGCCATTGACGCGATAAATGATGCCTTTTTCGACTAAATAACTCGTTGCTTCTCGAACCGTTGCGCGAGTTATACCGAGTGCTTTAGCTATACCTGATTCTGTATCGAGTTTGTCTCCAGAAGGTATTTGATTTTCTGCGATTTTGTTTTCGATAAACTCGACAACAACCTGTCTTTTACCTGTTAGCACTAATGTCATAATGGTTCGATTTAATTATATTTATACGACTAAAATGGGGGGAATTTAAGTGCAAGCCCCAAACTGGCGACTGGCTCTTATAGCGATACCAGCCGTCAGTATATGTGAGCCTTAGCGTTTGAAAAAGGTTTTTACCTCATGGACTAAGTCGAATAATAAGTACTTATTAGTGCTTGTTGAGAATGTTTAAACAAGATTCTGCGATTTTCCCAGCACTAATTCCGTAAGTTTCTTTTAAGAAATCGAGTGAACCAACTTGTCCGAACTGTTCTTGAACCCCCAGCTTGCAAAAGCTTTTTAGTGTGACACCTGAAGAGAGGAGTGCGCTTGCGGCAGCATCACCTAAGCCGCCAGTTGCATTATGGTTCTCAATTGTGATGATGCGTCCAGTTTTCTCGGCATACTCAACGAGTAAATCAACATCGAGAGGTTTGATGGTATGCATATCAATAACCGCGACTTTATGATCGGTTTTTTCTTCAATGATGCTTGCTGCTTGCATTGCATCATGTACGCAGATGCCAGAAGCGACCAATGTGATTGTCGCTCCGTCTTTCAGCACATTGCCTTTGCCAATTTCAATATCTTGTTCTGATTGATATAAATGAGGCAGATCTTTTCGAGTTGAACGAATATAGTTTACACCTCGGTGGTGATAGGCATACCGCATGGCTGCACGCAGGACGTATTCGTCTGATACATCGACAACCGTTGAGTTAGGTACAAGCCGCATCAGTCCCGTATCTTCGAATGGCATGTGTGTTCCACCGTTTGCGACAGCTGTTACCCCAGCGTCACTACCAAATATATTGAGATGCTGCTGAGCATATCCGCCAGCAAGAAAGACTTGGTCGTAACAGCGGCGTGTTGCAAAACAGCCAAATGAATGCACGAATGGAACCTTATTCACCGCAGACAGACCTGCAGCTACACCGATCATGTTGGCTTCTGCGATACCACACTGGAGGAATTTATTGGGGTGTGCTTCCGCGAACTTACCTGTACTCATACTTCCCATCAAATCGGCTTCCAGCACCATTATTTCATCATGATCATGAGCGAGTTCCATTAGCATTTCAACGTGAATAACTCGAAGTTCTTGGCTCATTTTAACTCCTCAATTGCTCTCTCTAACATAGCGATGTCTGTTTCAATTGCTACGCGAAGATTGTCATCAATGCGCAGGTGATGGTTGGCAGGGATATCAACAACCGTTTTTAATCCTTGTCCTTTTACCGTATCGAGAATAATGGCTGTTGGTTTGTCGGTTGTAGCAAGGGCTTGTTCTATACCACTACAAATTTCGGCGATATTTCCTCCGTCAACCGTCAGTGATTTGAAGCCAAAAGCCGCGAATTTTTGCTGTAGATCGAACGGTTCTTGTATATCAGTCAATGCGCCATCGAGTTGGCGTTTATTGTTATCAACAAATACAACAAGGTTGCTGAGTTTATAGTGAGCAGCGAATTGAACAGCTTCCCAGCATTGACCTTCTTGAAGCTCGCCATCACCTACGATAGTAAATACGTTTGAATTACTACCAACCGCCATGCCAGTTGCACATGATATCCCTTGACCAAGTGAACCTGTGGTCATGTCGACTCCGGGTGTTTTATTCATATCTGCATGACTTGGGAGGTTTGTACCATTCGCATTAATGGTTTGGAGCCAAGAGAGGTCGAAGAAGCCACGTAGCGCCAGTGTTGCATATAGAGCAGGACCGGCATGACCTTTAGAGAGAACAAACAGATCACGATCTGTCATTTTCGGGTTTTGTGGGTCGTGCTTTAGGTAATGACCATATAAGCAAGCGAGAGTTTCCGTTACAGAAAGGCAACCACCAAAATGTCCGTACCCCATGTTTAAAAGTGCCTGAGACATTTCTTTTTTTATCGCTAAATTGAAAGATTCAATTTGGTGTAAGTCGAGTGGTACCTGCATAGCTTGAGTCTGCATATAAACCTCTTATTAAATTCGGCGGGGGAAAGGCGGGTGAGCCGTTAATGCTCACCCAGTTTGTTGCTAGCTGTTTTCTGCGGTGTCGGAAGATTTTTTGCCGAGAAAGTTAGTGCTTAATACAGCCCCAGCCACTATAGCAATACCTATGATGACAGCTTCTTTACCAATCATGGCTAAGTAACCAAGGAAGATACCGGTTACGGCGAAATCAGAATCAGAGAATGTTGTGTTGGCAAAACCAAGGTCGCCAAGTACTGGTAGCAGCCATAGCGTTAGGAATGTTATTACTACTCCGTTGATAAATGATCCAATTGCCGCCCCGCGGCGACCACCAGTAGCATTACCAAATACGCCAGCGGTTGCGCCAGTAAAAAAGTGGGGAACAACACCAGGAAGAATGAGTGTAAGTTCCATTACACCTAAGATCCCCATGCTCACTAAGCCACCAAGGAAACTGCATAGGAAACCGACTAGCACTGCATTTTGTGCGTATGGGAATACGATTGGGCAGTCTAGGGCTGGTTTTGCGTTTGGAACTAATTTTTGTGAAATACCAGTGAAAGCGGGTACGATCTCGGCAAGAATTAGTCGTACCCCCTGCAGGATAACGAACACACCGGCAGCAAACCCGATTGCTGTAAGGATTGCGTAAACAATAGGATTTTGCCCATTACTTAGATTTTCCGTTACAAAATCAAATCCGGCAGCTAATACGAGTACCAAGTAAATAATACCCATTGTTATTGAAATCGAGATCGATGAGTCACGAAGAAAGACTAGATTTTTCGGCAAGTTCATCTCTTCAGTACTCTTTGAGCCTTTGCCAACGAACTGACCAACGAGACCTGATGCGACATAACCAACAGTCGAGAAGTGCCCAAATGCGACGTCATCACTGCCAGTGATCTTGCGCATAAATGGTTGAGCCATCGCAGGGAATAACACCATGACCAGCCCAAGTGTTATCGACCCGAGGACAACAAGCATGACACCGCCAAAGCCTGCCACACTCAAAATAATGGCAACCATACATGCCATATATAATGTGTGATGCCCTGTTAAAAATATGTATTTAAATTTGGAATAGCGAGCAAAGAAAATATTAGCCACCATACCAAAAGCCATGATCAAAGAGGTAGAGGCACCAAAGTCAGCCATTGCTGTTGCATAAATCGCTTCGTTGTTTGGAATAACACCGCGAAGATTGAAACCTTGTTCCATCAATACACCCATAGGTGTAACCGCGGCAACTAAAATTCCAGCACCACCACCAAGAACAATAAAACCTAAAACTGTTTTAATTGAACCTTTAATAATGTCGGAGCTTGATTTTTTTTGAATAGCTAAGCCCAGCAATGCGACTAAGCCAATTAATATTGCAGGTGTACTAAGAATATCAGTAATGAAATGGAGCATAATGAATTCCTTTAGTGATTGTTTAAATAAGCCTCAATTTTTTCTTTCATTGCGGATTTATCTATAATATTTGGAATTGAAATAACATCGCCAGCGTGGATGCTATCTGCGAGATCTTTTGTGCAAATAAAAACATCAGCCATATCAGGAGTAACAGAACCAAGATCTGTGTGCTCAACTTCTGCATCAATACCCAACTCATTCATGACTTCTTTTACTTTCATTTCAATCATGAAAGAAGAACCTAAACCAGTGCTACATACCGCCATAATACGCATAGACTTTTCCTCAATATTTATTGATTATTTCTAAAATTTGCTTATTTTCTGTGGCTTTAATTACTTTCAATACATCGGATTCGTTACAGAAGAACGTAGAAATTGAAGTAATTAGTTCAATGTGTTGATTACTGTCTTTCGCAGCAAGCAGTAGGAGAATTTTTATAGGGTCATTGTCTTCACTGTAAAACTCGACACCGTTACGAACTACAAGAAGAGATAGGGAATGGTTAATAACACCTTGCTCAGGGCGAGCGTGAGGCATTGCGATCATTGGTGCAAGGACATAATAAGGACCAAGTTCCAGCGTTACATTAATAATGGATTCAACATATTCAGGTGTAATGTCACCTGATTTGATTAGAGGCTTACACACCAAGTTAATAGCGGTTTGCCAATCTAAAACGTTATCAACAATTTTGATTCGTTGTTCGCAAAGTAAACTTGAAAGCATATTTGTACCTCAACCAGTAATACAACAAAGCTGTCTATACAGGTTATGCTATAAGAGATATTTGGAAAATAAGGTGACAATGGTCTCAATATTTCGGAACTAACAAAAATTATTCTGTCAATGTTTTTTTGATCACGTATTCGTGGTTATTATTACGTTTAAGTCTGTTGTGAGATCTAAGTGTGGGTTTTATCAATAAATTGGTGGTATACGGTAAGAGGCAGTAGAATTATTTGATGTCTCGTTTATTATCTTGTATGAGTAAAATTAAACGGAAGAGATATATTTTATGCAGTCAATATCAATGTTCTTTGATTTGTAACACTTTCGTACGAGGGTACTGACCATGCATATTTACGGTGATGATATTTCTCTAAGTAACCTGCCTATCTTCACTATAAATTATAGGCAGGTTACTCTTATATTAAATCATTTATAATTCAGTCACTACAGACTCAAATTAAGAGGCTTGCTATGTTGGCTGTGCCCTTTGATATTGCAATCAATAGCAACTTGGTTTTCGCCATGGAAATGCCAAGTTAACTGGCGCGCCTTTTTGGCTTCAACAATGATCGAGTTATTCGTGTCATGTTCCATGCCTACCATTTGGCTCATCATTTTACGGTGTGTCGCTAGCTCTTTTTCTGAGCCAATAGCAAACTCGTGGGCTTGAGTGCCCGTATTCATGATGACGAACTGCACCACATCGTTTGGCTCAATCGTCACGTTTTTTTTAAACTGAATTGGTTTGTTGTCACTCAGAATTACGTGGACAACTTTATCCGCTTTTGCGCCTTTAGCTGGCATGCCAACCGCTGACATTCCCGGCATGCTCATCATGCTGTGATCCATTTTTCCTTTGCCCATTTCAGCGTGTTTCATTTCGCCATGTTTCATGTCGTGATCCATGTTCTGATGGTCCATCTGTTTATGATCCATCCCTTCGTTAGCCGCAAACGCCATACTGGTGGTTAAGCTCAGTGCAATTAGTAGTGTTGTTTTCATCAATATTTCCTTTATTGGGAGTTCATTATTTGAGGCGCGTAAGTTCACGCAGTTTCCATAATTTAAACATGGCGGGTAATACCAGTAGAGTAAGCAGTAGGGCAGATGCCATACCACCAATCATTGGCGCAGCAATGCGCTGCATCACTTCTGAGCCTGTGCCATGTCCGTACATAATTGGAATCAAGCCAATAATCACCGTACTTACTGTCATCATTACTGGGCGCACACGCAGCCCAGCACCTTGGCTAATTGCATCATTGAGATCTTGCTGTGAGAGCAATTGCTGGTTTTGTTTGGTTGATTGCTTGCGTTCATCCCACGCTTGGTTGAGGTAAACCAACATGATTACCCCAATTTCGACTGCGACACCTGCAAGGGCGATAAAGCCAACGCCAACCGCAATTGAGAAGTTGTAACCAAGCCAATGCATTAACCATAAGCCGCCCACCATCGCCAATGGCAGGGTAGACATGATGATCATCACTTCACCCACTCGGCGGAAGCTCAAGTAAAGCAGTAGAACGATAATGGCTAGGGTAATGGGGATCACCATACTTAAACGCTGTTTGGCGCGTTCCATATACTCATATTGTCCTGACCAAGTGAGCGAGTAACCCGCAGGCAGTTGAAGTTGCTCAGCAACCGCTTGTTGTGCTTCCACTACGTACGAGCCAAGGTCGCGGCCTTCTATATCAACAAACACCCAGCCGTTCGGGCGTGCATTTTCGGTCTTGATCATTGGTGGTCCATCTTCGTAGCGAATCTCTGCCACGTCGGCTAACGCAATACGTGCACCATTGGGTGTGACTAGCGGCAGGTTTTGTAACTTCACTACCGAATCACGGTAATCTTGTGGGTAGCGAACATTAATCGGGTAACGCTCTAAGCCTTCGACGGTTTCCCCCACCTTCATACCGCCAACGGCGGTGGCAACAACCTGCTGAATATCTTTGATGTTTAAGCCATAACGCGCAGCTTGGCGGCGTTTTATATCAATCATGACGTAACGACCACCCGCAACACGCTCTGCATACACAGAGGTAGTGCCCGCAATTGGGTTAAGAATCGGTTCAATCTGTGCGCCAATCTGTTCGATTTGCTTCAAATCTGGGCCTGAAATCTTGATCCCGATAGGAGTCTTAATCCCGGTGGCTAACATGTCGATGCGGGTTTTAATTGGCATTACCCATGCGTTGGTTAAACCGGGGAACTGAATCAATTGATCTAATTCTTTGCGTAGTGATTGAGTAGTGACACCTTCTCGCCACTGATCGCGAGGCTTAAGTTGAATGGTGGTTTCAATCATGGTTAATGGTGCAGGGTCGGTGGCGGTTTCTGCACGTCCGATTTTGCCCCAAACGGTTTTAACCTCGGGTACGGTTTTAATTAACTTATTGGTTTGCTGTAGAAGTTCACGTGCTTTACCAATAGAGATGCCTGGGTACGTTGTTGGCATGTACATCAAATCGCCTTCATCCAGTGGCGGAATAAACTCACTGCCCAATTGTTTGGTTGGGTAGTAAGAAGACGCGAGCAATACCAGTGCGAGAGAAATGATGGTTTTAGGGTAACCAAGACTTAGGTTGAGCAATGGGCGATAGATCGCGACCAAACCGCGGTTGATTGGGTTTTTGTGCTCTGGTAAAACGTTGCCACGGATAAAGTAACCCATTAGAACGGGTACCAGTGTTATAGCTAAACCAGCAGAGGCGGCCATGGCGTAAGACTTAGTAAACGCGAGAGGCGAGAACATCTTGCCTTCTTGTCCTTCTAAGGCAAACACAGGCACAAAACTTAACGTAATGATCAACAAAGAGAAGAACAGAGGTGCTCCCACTTCTTCCGCCGCTTTGCCTATCACTTGCCAGCGGTTCTCATCGGTAAGTGGTGTTCGTTCTATATGTTTGTGTACGTTTTCAATCATCACAATGGCGCCATCGACCATGGCTCCAATCGCTATTGCAATACCACCTAATGACATAATGTTGGCGTTGATACCTTGCCAATGCATCACGATAAATGCCGATAGAATGCCTATAGGTAAACTGATCGCGATAACCAGTGAAGAGCGAATGTGGAACAAGAACAGTGCACACACCACCGCGACAACCAAGAACTCTTCAGCCAATTTTTGCCAAAGGTTATCAACGGCTGCGTTAATCAAGGTGGATCGGTCATAGGTGGCGACAATTTCAACACCTTGCGGTAGCCCTTGTTGCAGTTCGGCAAGCTTGGTTTTGACGTTCTCAATTACTTGGCTAGCATTTTCACCAAAACGCATCACAATGACGCCACCAACCGCTTCGCCTTCACCATTAAACTCTGAGATACCACGGCGCATTTGTGGTCCGAGGTTAATATCAGCGACATCGCCTAATAACAGCGGTGTGCCGTTGGCGGTGACTTTCAGCGGGAGCGCGCGCAAGTCATCAATACTGCTTAAGTAACCCGAGGTACGCACCATGTGCTCAGCCTCGGCAACTTCAATTACTGAAGCGCCGGTTTCTTGGTTGCCATCATTAATTGCGCTATTGATTTGTTGCAGTGTTAAGTCATAGGCGCGCAGTCTGGCTGGGTCTATTTGTACTTGGTATTGTTTTACCATGCCGCCAACGGTCGCCACTTCCGATACACCGGCGACGGTTTGCAGTTCGTATTTTAAAAACCAGTCTTGTAAGCTGCGCAGTTCGGCTAGATCGTGCTTGCCAGTTTTGTCTTGCAATACATAACTGTAAACCCAGCCCACTCCTGTGGCGTCTGGTCCTAAGGTAGGTTTTGCCTGTGTAGGTAGGTTAGGTGTAACTTGGCTCAAATACTCTAACACGCGCGAACGTGCCCAGTACATGTCGGTATCATCATTGAAAATGATATAAACGTAAGAGTCACCAAAAAACGAATAGCCACGCACTGTCTCTGCTCCGGGTACCGCGAGCATCGCTGTGGTAAGCGGGTAGGTGACTTGATCTTCCACGACTTGCGGCGCTTGCCCTGGGTAGCTGGTTTTGATGATCACCTGCACATCCGACAGATCAGGAATGGCATCCACAGGGGTGTTTTTTACGCTGTATAGCCCTGCCAATGTCAATAAGATGGAAGCAACCAACACTAAGAAACGGTTGTTGATTGACCAGCGAATAATTGTGTTAATCATTGCTCGCTTCCTTGTGTTTCAATCTGTTTAAGTAACCATTCTCCAGAGTCGTTGACGATTAGAAACCGTACTTTTTGCCCTTCACCAAATGGTGAAAGATCAAAGTTGTCACTCACGGTGAAATTTTGCTCGCCAGCTTGCCATTGCCATTGTGGGATAGCTTGGTGAGAGAAAGTGACCATATTAAAATCCGTCATCAACATAGTGATGGTGCCTTCGACCCACATTTCTTGTTTAACGGCAACAGCCGGTTTGATGTCGGTTATCTCGTAACCACTTTGGTCGGTTTTTACCATCTCAAATTCAATCGAATCGCCTTGTTTTAATGCTTCTATATCAACCTTGTCTGCCACGCTAAAATTCATCATCATGCCTGGCCAATCCCACTGTGCAACTGGCTGGTGGTTGATGGTTAACATACGCTGATCCGCCATAATGTCGTTGATTTGACCAATCGCCCATGCGCGTTCGTTTGTATCTTCAACACCATTGATTCTTGATAGATCGGCGCTTTGGCTTGATTCTGAGTCAAGCATAAATTGTGCAGAGGTGACGATGCGCTCGTCAGGTGCTAGTCCCTGTAATACTTCAATGCGTTCGCCAGCTTCACGACCCACTTCGATACGGGCTGAACGAAATTGGCCATCACCCAGTGCGAGCACCACACGAGCCATCCCTCCCGAGCGGATCACTGCTGATCGAGGAATAGTTAGCACTTTTTCATCGCTGACTGGTTTGAGTGCTATTTTGGCGAACATATTGGGTTTTAACTCACCATTTGGGTTATCGAATTTAAGTCGCACTCGTAATGTACGTGTGGCTGGGTCAAGAATGGGATAAACATAATCAACCTTGCCTTGCCAAGTTTCACCTGGAAGTGCTTCAAGTATCATCTCTGCTTGGCTGCCAGCGCTTACCCAATGGGATTGCCTTTCAAATAGCTCGACATCTACCCACACATGCTCAAGAGGGCCAGCACTAATCACGGTTTGTGCTGGCGAGAGGTAGCCGCCTTCACGAATATTTAGGCTTTCGATAATACCGCTCGCAATAGCTTTTATATCTACTTGTTGCTTTGCTTTTCCTGAGCGGTAGATTTGTTCAATTTGAGCACTATCAACCCCAAGTGAAGCTAGTCGGTCTTTAGCGCCATTAATTAGCGCTTTGCGCCCGGTTCGTTTCGCGTTCAATAGCTCTTGCTGAGCTTTGACTAAATCAGGAGAATAGAAGGTAAACAGTACATCTCCGCGAGCAACTTTTTCACCTACCGAATTGACATTCAGTTGCTCAACCCAACCGCTGGCACGCACGTTGGTCTGCCACAAAGTACTTTCATCAAAAGCGATATAGCCGACGGCATCAATCACAGGTTGTAGCGGTTGTTTTTCTACCAGCGCGGTTTTTACACCAAGGTTGTTTTCTACCGCAGAAGAAATGGTCACTGTACCTTCTATTGGCGAAGCGCCATTTGATTCTTCGGCATAGACGGGGATCAAATCCATCCCCATTGGTGATTTGCCCGGTTTATCACGCTGATAATTTGGGTCCATCGGTGCAACCCAATAGAGCGGCTCATTTAGCGATGAATTGTCTTGAGCGGCGTTACTTTGTGCCATGACGTGAGAGTTTGGCGCTAGCCATTGATTAGCTGCGAAACCTAAAGCACCACCTACCAGCAGGGCAATCGATGCGACTTTGAATGTTTTCATATGTTACTCCTAGCGGCGCGCTGCTGATGTGTTTGAGTTTGGTGTGCTGCTTAGATCACCACCAATTAGACTGGCAATCTGGTTGGTGGTGAGGTTTAGATCTGTCGTTAGGCGTTCCAACTCCAGTTCAATAGCAAGTAAGTTGGTTGAGCTTGTGACAATGTCACTAAAGCTGGCGCTGTTGTTTTGATAACCACGCTCTACTGCGCGCAGTTGGGCTTTTGCTTGTTTGAGTAGCGTGTCGCGGTAGCGTTGAATCCTTTGCTGGGTGTGCTCGCGATCAGAAAGCAACACCGACAATTGAGATTCCATGCGAGAAAGCCAAGCGTCACGTTGAGATTTTGTTGCACCGACTTGGTACTGAGCGGCTTCTAATGCTTTGTCTTGCTTGTTGCCAGTAAACAAAGGGATGTCTAATGTGAGATAGGCGCTGACCATATCAGGCGCAGGCTCTCCGCGCATGTTATTGGCTTCACGGTGGGCATACATCACTTCTACACCAAATTGTGGTGCATAGGCTTCTTCAGCAATGGCGACTTGAGAGTTGGCACTTTGTACTAAGGCATCAATCGATTGAATGATCGGGTGCTGCATTAGTAGGTTGTAGCGCGCTTGTGGCTCTGTTATACCGCTGATTTTCTCTTCCAAAGAGGACCAATTCAGTTGGTTAGTTGCCTCTAGTTGTGGGGATTGTTGTAACCAATCACGGCCAAGCCATTCTGAAAGTTGTGCGCGCAGTTTTTGCTGCATTTGCTGATTAGCAACCAGCTTTTGTTCTAACTGGCTTACTTTCAATTGTGCGCCAATCACATCTTGCGATTCACTGAGACCAAGGGCGTAATTGGTATCAAGGCTTTCAACTAACTGAGCTAACCATTTTTGCTGTTGCTGCAATATGACAAAAGCGTTCTGGTTGTAGCCTAGTTCAAGCCATAGGGTGGTGACAGTCGCGATAACTTCTCGCTCGCGTGCGCTCGCTTGTTTTGCAACCGCTTGAGATTGCTGCAGAGCTTGGTTTGATTGCAGTTCGATAGTGTCACCACGATCAAATTTCTGCATCACGCCTAAAGAGACATTGCTCATTGGGTCTTGATCTAAACGGAAGCTGTCAACGGGTATGCCGCCAAAACCGAACTTGATGGTTGGGTCCATTAAGGTGGCTTTTGCTTGCCCGCTGCTTAATGTCGCTTGTGACTGCGCCATAAGCTGAGCACGGCTAGCATCTTGCTCAAGCGCGATGGCAATGAGTTGGTGTAGTGTTTGCCGAGACGCGTTGCTATTAGTTTGCACGCTCGTATTAGAGCTTATTGCCGAACGTGTATAAGTGTCGCTTTGGTTTTGCGCCAGAGCAGGGGCGGTTAGACCCATAGCCAAAATTAGGCCAAGTGTGATTAAGTTGTGCTGAGTATTCACAATACAATCCATTCATAGCTGATGCGCTTAAACGCAATCAGACGTCATAGTTTGTTAGCCGAGTAAAAGGCGGCTAATGGTTAACAAATGAATAGAAGGTTAGGCACTCGGTGGGCGGTAGAGAGAGCTAGAAACTTTAACTACGTCTCTGGTTGCAGTAATAGGGTAGGAGACTGGACCGCTCATTTGCGCGAGAGGACTTGGGTGATTTAGTAGTGTCGCGATGACGCTAATACAGGTGGTATCGCAACAGTCATGCTGAATGCTGTCATCGCCCGCACAGTCTAAATCGGCAGAGCTTGGCTGCGCGTTCATCATTTGATGGTGCGCTTGCATTGATGCAGATGAAATCATGTCGCTTAGAGTGGCACAGTGTTCCGATGCATTTTGATTTGCTTGTAGCATTTGGATTGGCATTAATGTTTTAGCCGACACCAAATTAGACGCAATCAGCGCCAGAGACGTAAGCAACACTAACCAAATTGTACGCATAGATTGTGCGTGCATATTGATACCAATTCAAAAACAATCACGTAAAGATAAGCCTTTACCCTAGGGTAAGGTCAAGGAAAAAGCCCAACAAAATCAAATTATGGTGGGCTTTTAGATTCAATTGCGCCTCAATAGAGGCGCTGAGCTAACAAATTAATGGGTTAAGTAATGCTTGATAAATTCTGTAGCTTTCACCATGTCATCAATCGCGATGTACTCTTCAGTGGTGTGTACTTTAGCCATACCGGTTGAGATGTTCACCGTGGTTAAGCCAAGTTTGTTGAAATTGTTAGCATCACTACCGCCGCCTGTGGCCTTGGTCTTTGGCTCCGCATTGATTGCGTTGAATGACGCTTTAACTTGTTCAATGTGAGGATGATCATCAGCCAGAACGAAGGCGTTGTAAGCGCGAGTTGAGTTGATTTCCACTTCCGCACCATGTTTATCTGCTGCGGCTTGGAAAGTTTCAATCATATGATTAACTTGCTTAGTTAGCTTCTCATCGTTTAGTGAGCGTGCTTCTGCGATGATCTTAAGTTCAGGCATAACGATGTTAGTAGCATTACCACCTTCGACGATACCGATGTTGGCGGTGGTTTCGTCATCAATACGTAGCAGTTTCATTTGCGTGATGGCATCAGCCGCAACGCTGATGGCGCTAATGCCTTCTTCCGGTGCTAAACCTGCATGTGCAGGGCGACCTTTGATGATTGCAACAATCTTTTGCTGGCCAGGTGCCGCGTTAACGATCGTACCGATTGGACCGCCAGTATCTAACACGATCGCTTTATTTGATTGGATCATCTTCATATCGAAGTGCTCAGAGCCACGTAAGCCGCCTTCTTCATGTACGGTAAACGCCAATTCAATGGTTTTATGCTCAAGGTTTTCAGCTTGAATACAGCGTACTACTTCCATGATCACCGCGATACCTGATTTGTCATCTCCACCTAGAATGGTGTTGCCTTTAGAGCGAATAATGCCATCTTCGATGATTGGCTCAATGCTTTTGCCCGGAGTAACCGTATCCATGTGGCAGCTTAGAACGATGCTGTCTTGGATTTGACCATCAAGGCGCGCATAAATATTAAAACCGTTGGTGTACTGTTCAGGCACGGGCAGTTTGTGCACAGAAAAACCCAGCTCGCCAAGCTGTTCAGCTAGTGTTTCAGCGATTTCTTTTTCAAAGCCTGATTCACTGTCGATTTTAATCAGTTGGCAGAAATGCTCTACCAAACGGTCGCGGTTAATTGGTGTCATTGTTATATCTCACTAGGGAACAGAGGCGGATAACATACCTCTAAGTTCACTTGCCAAACCCTGAGGTAAATCAATTTTCTTACCTAAATTGGCTGGTGGCACGGGAGTTGGTCAATATGTGTTCTCTTTCATGGGTTGAAAGAGCAATTAAGATAAACAGAGTTTAGAAAGTAAATGTAAAATATTTGTTACATTTGGTGTGGTGTTTTTCTGTTTGTTATTCAACTGATTACTAAATTCATCGGATTCAAATTTGGCGATATTTACGCAGGGAATGTGTTTTGAACGTAAGATTATTATCGCTAAAAATTACCCTTATTGCTTGTTATTGCTCATTTTTATATTAGCAGATGTGCTTTTGATATTTGTGACATTAACGGCAGGTAAGGTTATGAATCAATTTTTAAACCCGTTAGGGACTGATGGATTTGAGTTTGTTGAGTATACCGCAGCGGATGAAAACGGCATTGAAGCCCTTAAAACGCTTTTCCAATCATTGGGTTTTGCTGAGGTCGCAAAACACCGCTCTAAACTAGCATGGTTATATCAGCAAGGTGACATCAGCTTTGTGGTTAACGCGCAGCCTCACAGCCAAGCCCAGGCATTCGCTCGCTTACATGGTCCATCGGTTTGTGGTATGGCTTTTCGCGTTGAAAATAGTTCGGTTGCAATGGAGCATGCCCTTGCAAATGGGGCAAAAAAATACGTGACCGAAATAGGACCAATGGAGCTTTCCATTCCCGCTATTTACGGTATTGGTGAAAGCTTGATTTACTTCGTCGACCGCTATGGTGAACAGAGTATTTATGACGTTGATTTCTGCTTTTATCCAGAGGCGAAATCTCTTTGTCAGCAGCAATCGGTCGGCTTGCTCGAACTCGATCATTTAACTCACAACGTAAAACAAGGGCATATGGATATATGGTCTGGATTTTATGAGCGCATCGGCAATTTTCGTGAAATACGCTACTTTGATATTGAGGGAAAATTAACCGGTTTGGTTAGCCGCGCAATGACGGCACCTTGTGGAAAAATCCGTATTCCTATTAATGAGTCGTCAGATGATAAATCGCAAATCGAAGAGTTTATCCGCGAGTATAACGGTGAAGGGATACAGCACATTGCGTTAAGTACCAATGATATATACCAAACGGTTAGAACACTGCGCGAGCGTGGCATGGAGTTTATGCCAACGCCGGATACTTATTATGAAAAGGTTAACCAACGTGTTGAAGGGCACCTAGAAGATTTGGATGAATTGAAAAAACTGCGGATTTTGATTGATGGTGCACCGACGAAAGATGGCATTTTATTGCAAATATTCACTCAGACGGTGATAGGTCCAGTTTTCTTTGAAATCATTCAACGCAAAGGCAATGAAGGCTTTGGAGAAGGCAATTTTAAAGCACTATTTGAATCGATCGAAGAAGATCAGATAAAACGAGGAGTACTCAGGGATGCGTAAAGGGATCACTTATCCTCACCGTGAGGGGATTTGTTCAAAACAAGCTCATGCTGACTTTCCATCAGAAGGGATCTTTGAGCGGGAAGCTGGTCGAGCTGGTTTTTTTGGTCCTGCGGCTCATTTTCATCACCAACACCCCCCAACGGGGTGGAGCGAGTGGCAGGGCGAGTTGAGACCCAGAGCGTTTAACTTTAATCAGGTTAACGATGCCATACAGCAATCACCTTGGGATGTACCACTATTGCTTTCAAACCAGCAATGTAAAATTCGAGTTTGGCAATTACGACACCCGATGCAATTTCTAGCGCGAAATGCCGATGGCGATGATTTGCTTTTTATACATAGAGGTAGTGCTGAACTCTACTGTGATTACGGGCATTTAAGTGTGGTTGAAGGGGATTATGTGTTGATTCCTCGTTCAACTAATTGGCGCTTAGAGCCTCTCCAACCGATGTTTATCTTAATGATTGAGAATAGCGATGGTGCTTACTCTCTGCCGGAAAAGGGAATCGTTGGCCAGCATGCGGTATTTGATCCAGCGGTGCTAGATGTGCCTTCAATTAACAAAGCGTTCAAAGCTCAATACAGTGAAACGACAACGCAAGTAAAAGTAAAACGTCATGGTGACGTTAGCACCATTACTTATCCATTTAATCCACTCGATGCGATTGGTTGGCATGGCGATCTTTCGGTCGTTAGGCTTAATTGGCGTGATATACGACCGTTGATGTCGCACCGTTATCACTTACCACCTTCAGCACATACCACATTTGTTGGTGATGGCTTTGTGGTGTGTACGTTTGTTCCAAGACCGCTTGAGAGTGATCCGGGTGCACTCAAAGTGCCGTTTTATCACAATAATGATGATTATGACGAAGTGCTTTTTTATCACGAAGGTGACTTTTTCAGTCGTGACAACATTGAAGCGGGCATGGTGACTTTTCATCCAGCGGGGTTCAGCCACGGACCGCATCCCAAAGCCTTTGCAGCTGGGTTGGCTCATCAGAAAAAACGCACCGATGAAGTGGCAGTGATGATTGATACACGCCATGCCTTGAATTTTTCACCGCAAGCGAAACAGGTGGAATCTGCCGATTATGTTTACAGTTGGCGAGAAGAAAAGTGAGGGTTCATGAAATTTGCAACATTAAAAAACCAAACAAGAGATGGTCAATTCGTGGTGGTAAATCGAACAATGACTCGTTGTGTCTCTGTGCCCAATATCGCCAATACTTTGCAGCAGGTATTGGATGATTGGCAACGCTGTGCGCCGTTATTGGAAGATATTTATCGTGATCTAAATAGCGGAATAATCGAAGGATTCGTGTTTGACCCAGAGTATTGTGAATCACCGTTTCCTCGCGCCTTCCATTGGGCTGATGGAAGTGCTTATGTTAATCATGTCGAATTGGTGCGCAAAGCTCGTGGGGCAGAAATACCGGAA
Source organism: Vibrio kasasachensis (assembly GCF_050337565.1). NCBI lineage: Bacteria > Pseudomonadati > Pseudomonadota > Gammaproteobacteria > Vibrionales > Vibrionaceae > Vibrio > Vibrio kasasachensis. The sequence continues at coordinate 64,022 of NZ_JAKJTB010000024.1, forward strand.
AGCTTTTGGCGCGAACCTCTTCTCTATCAAGGAGGTTCAGATTCGTTCATTGGTGCCTGTGATGATATTGCTTTTACTAGCCAAGAGTGGGGGATTGATTTTGAAGCAGAAATCGCGGTAGTAACAGACGATGTTGCAATGGGTTGTAGTCAAGATGAAGCCGCTAAAGCTATTCGGCTCTTGATGCTAGTTAATGACGTTTCATTGCGTAGCTTGATTCCAACGGAGCTGGCGAAAGGCTTTGGTTTTTATCAATCGAAGCCATCATCAGTGTTTTCACCAGTGGCGATAACTGTGGATGAATTGGGTGATGCATGGCGTGACAATAAAGTCCATTTGCCATTGCGCAGTTATTTTAACGGGCAAGCATTTGGCTACCCTGATGCGGGGCAGGATATGACGTTTGATTTTAGCCAGTTAATAAAACATGCCGCAAAAACACGCCCTTTATCAGCAGGCACTATAATTGGATCTGGAACGGTCTCAAATAAACAAGGCACAGATTTCGGCACCGCAATCAGTGAAGGTGGTGTGGGCTATTCGTGTATTGCGGAGATCCGCATGATTGAAACCATACGAGATGGCAGCCCAAGCACAGCATTTATGCATTTTGGCGATCACATCAAAATCGAAATGTTGGATGAAAAAGGCGATAGCCTGTTTGGTGCCATAGAACAAAAGGTGGTAGAAAAACGATGAGATTATATGGTTATTGGCGTTCATCTGCTGCGTATCGAGTGAGAATCGCGCTGAATCTAAAGCAAATTCCTTATGAGTACTTTGCCGTTAATCTAGTCAAAGATGGCGGGCATCAGCATAGTGAGGAGTTCCATCGTATCAATGCCAATGAATTGGTACCAGTACTGGTGGATGGTGGGATCGTATTGAGTCAATCACTTGCAATTCTTGACTACCTAGACGAGCAGTACCCTGAACCTTTACTTATTCCATTGCGTGGTGAGGTTCGCTATAAAATTAAAGTACTCGCGCAAGACATCGCTGTTGATATTCACCCGCTCAATAATCTCAGGGTGCAACAATATTTAATTAACCATGCAGATTTTGATAAACAAGATGAATTGGATTGGTTGAGACACTGGATTACGGTCGGATTCAGTGCACTGGACGATAAATTACGCCATACCTCGGGGGTTTACAGTGTTGGCGCTAACGTCTCTTTAGTGGATGTTTGCTTGGTTCCTCAAGTGTATAACGCGTTACGATTTGATGTTGATATTAGCCAGTACCCGACTATTGAGCGGCTATATTATGCACTCAACGAAATCAGTGCTTTCATGCTCGCTGCACCTGAGCACCAACCTGATTCGCCTATAAAAACGCCACCTAGCGATTAGGTTGTTCTACGTGGATAGGACCTTGATATTGGGTAGAGTTGATTAGTTAGCGCATTAATTGCGATTGGCGTTCTCTTTGCTGAATTTCAGCAATGTTGAATTGGCGCACATCCAGTGCTGCAAAGTCATAACACTCTTTGCAAGAGTGGTGAAACAAACCATCAATATAGTCATGTTTGGTCAGCAGGCTGGGTTTTTTACACCAGTCGCAAATACCTTCAATTGTGTACATAGAGCGCTCCTACCGTTATCACAACGGGTTATTATCGGATTACATTATGACACAGATAGTTATTATGAGTTAATTATTTGTTACGAAATTCGAGAGGGAGATCGATTGCCTAGCACTTACTCAGCCTGAGCTGTATGGATTTTATTAACCCCAACCAATTAAATGTAACATTTAGTTAACGATTGTTGGTTGTGCGATCTAGGATGATCTTTAGTGCTTGATTGAGCCGTTTCATTTCTTCATCGCTGCCCTGTAAGTCAGGATGATAGATTTTGCACAGCTGCTTATAGCGCTGTTTAATTTTACTCGTATCGGGGACACGGTTTTCTTCAAAACCAAACATGGCACACGCTGTTGAGAAAGGGTTATTTGGTGACGTTTTGACGTTGTTAACTTGAGTTAATGTGGCTTGATGTTTCTTCAATTGTTGATAGAGAACATCCAACTGCTGTTTTTGTTTTCTCAATGCCTTATCTTGTTTCGCGATTTGAATTTTGAGTTGTTGGCTTTCTGATGTCGTATGATCTGCAATCGCAACAGCGTCTCGCTGTGTTTTTAATTGCGAATGCTGTTTTTTTCTACGCCATAGCCACGCTGAGCTGGCTGCTACGGAAAACATAAATAGAGTTGCGAGAGCCATCTGGGGGAAAGCTGGGAAATAAGACCAATAAGAGTTGGGAGTTTTGGGTTTATTCTCGCTTTGTTGATCATCGAGCTTTTTAATTTGCGCCAGTTGCTTTGCTCGTTGCTCGTTGAACTGAGTTTCTAATAATATCGCATAAGCTTCTTCTGCCGCTGGGTTGGATTCTGCAGCGACTTGGTACCAAAGTTTTGCCTGAGATTGCGCATTAAGTGATTTTTGGTGTTTTTCATATAATTGTCCAAGCTCATACTGGGCTTTATCGTCGCCAGAGATCGCGAGCTTGGTTAGCCAGTAAAAGGCTTTATCAAGATTCGGTTTGGTTAGACCGCCATGAATATATTGCTCAACCAGATCATATTGAGCCGGTTTATATCGATTTACAGCCGCTTGTTCCAACCAATAGAGGGCCTCGGGAGCTGACTTCTCGACAACTTCGCCTTTTAGGTAAGCTTTTGATATTTGATATTGAGCACGCGGATTTTCGAGTTGTGCTTGAGCTAACTGTTCAGTAAACGAGTCAGTAGAAGTGTTAGCTAATGCCAATGAAGAAAAGCAAAGCAATAGAGCGGGGAGGTACTTCATCATATGGCTTTAACTTCCTGTCTAGCTTGAATAGCGCCCACACATAAAAAGCACAGTATCATAGTGTGGGCGATATATCCCCTTCATACTTGAAGTCGCAACGATGTTGGCTGTGTTCGTGCGCCCCAATCACATAGTTCACCTATGCTCAGGGGACTTTCTTACTTGCCTGCAAACCTAACAACTCTCGCTGAACTAAGCATCTTGAAGTAACTTGGGTATAAATGATTATTTCAGAGGTAAGATCTGAATTTCAACTCGGCGATTGCAAGCACGTCCACTGGTTGTGTCGTTCGAACAAAGTGGGAAACGCTCACCATAACCACGAGAAATTGCTCGACCAGGAGCTACACCTTGCTGAACGAGATAGCTACGAACTGACTCAGCACGACGTTCAGAAAGAGTTTGGTTCATCGTGTCATTGCCAGTGCTGTCAGTGTGACCTTCAATCACTAAGCTTGTATCTGGGTATTCAACTAAGATAGTGGCAATCCCGCGTAGAGTGCGGTGAATTGAGGAGTCTAATTGGTACGAGCTTGAATTAAAGCCGATACCATTTTCTAGACGAAGAAGAAGCTGGTTCTCGCCAACACGTTCAACTTGTACACCTGAATCAAGCAATTGCTTACGCAAAGCCGCTTCTTGTTGGTCAAAGTAGTATCCTGCACCACCACCAATTGCAGCACCGCCAGCGGCACCAATTAGCGCGTGATTACGACGTTCTTTTGCGTTGTCACCCGTTGCGAGACCGACAGCAACACCGGCGATAGCGCCAATCAGTGCGCCTGTCGTCGCTGAGTTAGTTTCAGATTCGCCAGTAGTAGCGTTTTGACGTTGTGTTGCTTGGCAGCCTGTTAGAGCGATCGTTAGTGCAAGAGCAATAGTTAGTTTTTTCACGGAAAAGTTCTCCATGTGAAAGTGGGATACATACAGAAAATTGATGGACGTCAATTAACCTGATGACGTTCTTTATGTCAAACTAACGTCACTATATTTGACACAAGATTAACAAGCGCTGAATGAAATGTTCATTTATCCATCAAAAGAACGGGCGAACACACGAAGCCGCAGTATGTATTTAATCTGCGGCTACGAATAATTTGGTTAATTTAGCTTGTTTTACGCAGTAATTTTGGCGCTTGTGCACCATCAATAGGGCGGTTGACAGATAATGTGCGACCTTTTTTTAGACCCACTTCGTAATCATCGGTTAAGTTTTTCATTGCGTCTCTAAGCTGTTGTTTGAAAGTTTCCCGATCGATATTTTTGAACTCTTTATCGATGTAATCTTCGATTTTATTCGACGATTCGTCATCAGGAGCAATGATCGGTAATTTTTCCAGTGCGCCTTCGACCCAACCAGAAATAAATGAGTTTACTCGACGAGTGACTTCTAAAGATGAGGTACCTGTGCCAGCGAAGCTGTTGCGAAACTTGCCTGTATGTTCGTTTAGCTCTCGGTAGACAATATCAAAGGCAAAAGCGGCAAAGATTGCGCGATCGGCCTCGCCAATAAACTCTACTCGTTTTAAGCCTTTATGATTAAGCAATACCGCTTCCACACCAAAGCGTGTGTTGATGCCGCGAATAACGCGCAACAAGGTAGAGCCAATGTTGGATGGTAGGAGATGAGTTGATTGGGTTTTGCCCATCTTGATAAACTCAATGTCATCCTTATCCAAGCCATATTTGAGCATGAGGCTATGCGCCATTTTGATCGCATTAGCAGCTTCATTGACGTTGGCGGAGTTACCAAGTTCGAGACACTTAGCAATCTTTTTAAGGGCTTTTTGTTTATGCATTGATAGCGACAAAACTCGAAAATAATACAGTCGGCTATTTTAACGTGTTCTTGGTGTGCCTCGCAACGTTAGTCGAATAAATAATGGTGAAAGGCTCCGTTATCTTGGAGCCTTTGGTTGGGTTAAAGACCGAGCTCACTGAGTAAATCATCAGCGTCTGTATTGCCTTTTGCCTCGACAGCCTTGTCTTTTTCACGCATTTTTTGCTGCGCTTTTTCCAGAATGTCATCTGGATTTTCATCTTCGTCCATTTCAAATTCTTCAAGCTGGATGAATTCAGTCTTATCCATAGCAAGCTCAAGATAGAAAATATTGTGCCCTTCAGTAGAGAAAGTAACACGACGCGCTTGTGGGCGATCTAGGTTGGTATCAACCGAAAGAATGACTTGTTTGTTTAAAGACAGCATTTTTGGTTGGTTTTGAGTGATGTGGGTTTGCAGTTCTTTACGGATCTTATTGGTAAAGTCACCGACTAGTTGGTTCATCAATTCACCAAGGACATCACCAACTTCATCAGAGGTGTGGGCAATTGCGAGTTCTTCCGCTGGGAAGCCCATGTGGCGCATGTACTTTGTATACAGCTCTAATGCCGCTTTGGCGGTAAAGTTGATGACCACTAAACCTGAAAAACCACCGTCGAATAATACGAAGCAGCCAAAATCGGGTTTAAGACTGGTTTTATTGATTTTCTGCACCATTGCAGAATACGAGACGTTAGAGTCAGTTGCTGAGCTAAGTACGCCAGATACCGACTGACAAAGTTTCAAAAGGATATCTTCTGTTGTTACGATTTTGTTCTTTTTCATTTGCTCGGTTCAACGCTGCTGATTGATTTACCCAACCTTGATTAACATGCCTGTTTTCTTGAGCAGCTTTTACAAAAAATGGCTAATGAGGTCGGTTTAATAGGACTTTGTTAGTAAAGCGATAAAACTTCAAGATAAGTATTCGCGATAATTTCTATTTTGGCACTGTAATTGTGTTTTAATCACGCTTTTAAATGTTGTAAAGTGACGAAATTCAAAAGAATAACAACCCAATGCTGATTGGATCAGTGCTGTAGGGGCAGGAAGCAATGTTACCAAGACTTCATTCTCATCAAGATATCGACCATGTAGTACTCAGTTTTTTAGATGAACTAGAAAGCTCCGGGTTTGGCGGCGATATCGAAACTCAATATTCAAGCCGACTCGCTGTTGCAACAGATAACAGCGTTTATCAACAGTTACCGCAAGCGGTGATTCATCCTCGCACGACCCAAGATGTTGCTTTAATCGGCAGAATCAGTGTGAAACCTATTTATGAGCGAGTCAAGTTCTCACCTCGCGGTGGTGGTACTGGTACTAACGGCCAATCACTGACACAGGGTGTGGTTGTTGATTTATCTCGTCATATGAACCAAGTGCTTGAAATCAATGAGCACGAGGGTTGGGTACGTGTACAAAGTGGCGTGATCAAAGATCAGCTCAATGATGCGGTACGACCTTACGGCTATTTCTTCTCGCCGGATCTCTCTACCAGTAACCGAGCAACGCTCGGTGGCATGATCAATACCGATGCATCTGGTCAAGGTTCCTTGAAGTACGGCAAAACATCCGATCATGTGTTGTCGCTGCAAGCCGTGTTTGCGGATGGTTCAGTGCTAGAGTCAGATTTATCTAATGGCACGCCTGATGAAGATAGTTACGCAGCCAACGCGTTACGTACTACTGAGCGTGTATGTCGTGATAAACGTGCGCAAATCATCGATAAGTTCCCGCCATTAAATCGATTTTTGACCGGTTATGATCTAAAGAATGCCATTGATGAACAAGATGATAGCTTTAACTTAACTCGCGTTTTGTGTGGTGCTGAAGGGTCATTAGCGTTTATTACCGAAGCTAAACTCAATCTGACTAAAATCCCTAAAGCGCGTACGCTAGTTAACGTAAAATACAATAGCTTTGACTCTGCTTTGCGCAACGCTATTTTTATGGTGGAAGCAAAAGCACTGTCGGTTGAAACCGTTGATTCAAAAGTACTCAATCTTGCTAAAGAAGATATTGTTTGGCATACCGTAAGTGACTTGTTGGCTGATGTACCGGGCAAAGATATGCAAGGCATCAACATGGTGGAGTTTGCTGGGCAAGATTGTGCCGAAGTAGAGCAACAAGTTTTGGCTTTGACTGAACGACTCGATCAAATGCTTGCCAGCGAAGAAGCGGGGATTATTGGTTACCAAGTCTGTAGCGAACTCGACAGCATCGGTAAGATCTACAATATGCGCAAAAAAGCAGTGGGTCTTTTAGGTGCAGCGAAAGGTCGCGCCAAACCTGTCGCTTTTGCGGAAGATACCTGTGTACCGCCGGAGAACCTTGCTGACTTTATTGCTGAATTTCGTGAATTGCTAGACCGCAAACAACTTCAATACGGTATGTTTGGTCATGTTGATGCTGGTGTACTTCATGTGCGTCCTGCACTGGATTTGTGTGATCCACACCAAGAACTTTTGATGCATGAAGTTTCGGATGAAGTGGTTAAGCTGGTGGCTAAGTACGGCGGTTTAATGTGGGGTGAGCATGGTAAAGGTTTCCGTTCTGAATATGGACCTGAATTTTTTGGTGAGGAATTATTCAATGAGCTTCGCCGAGTAAAATCAGCCTTTGACCCGCACAATAAGATGAACCCAGGTAAAATCTGTACGCCATTGGACAGTGCTGATGAGTTAGTCAAAGTCACCAGTACTAAGCGTGGATTCTATGATCGTCAGATCGATATTGAGGTTCGTGATAGCTTCAAGCAAGCAATGGAGTGCAATGGTAACGGTTTATGCTTTAATTACGATACCGCGTCGCCTATGTGCCCATCGATGAAAGTGAGTGCCGATCGCCGCCATTCGCCAAAAGGACGAGCTGGACTTGTTCGTGAATGGTTGCGCCAATTGACAGAGCAGGGGATCGACATTCTCGATCTTGAGCAGCAGTCTTTGAAAACGGCATCGGTAAAAAGCTTGTTGGATAGAGTGCGAAATAGCTTCAACAAACGTCATGAATACGATTTTTCTCATGAAGTCTATGAAGCGATGAATGGTTGTTTAGCGTGTAAAGCTTGTGCAAGCCAGTGTCCGATCAAAGTGGATGTGCCAAGTTTTAGAGCGCGCTTTATGAATATCTATTACGGTCGTTATCAACGCCCAGCAAAAGATTATTTAGTTGCCAATATTGAAACCATGTTACCACTTATGGCAAAAGCGCCGACCTTGGTGAACGGTGTGCTTAAGCAAAAGTGGGTGCAAGATCTAACCGTTGCGACAGTTGGCTATGTGGATACTCCGCTTCTTTCAGTGCCGACATTGGCTAAACGCGTCAAACAGCTTAAGCCATTTGATATGCAGACTCTAGCGGCGATGTCGAGTGAAGATAAAGCCAATCATGTATTGATCGTTCAAGATCCTTTTACCAGCTACTACGATGCTGAAGTGGTCGACGATCTTGTCAAGTTGGCGTTTAAACTGGGTAAAACGCCTGTACTGTTGCCATTTAAGCCCAACGGCAAAGCGCAGCATATTAAAGGTTTCTTGGCTCAGTTCGCCAAAAGCGCTAAAACCACGGCGATGTTTTTAGAGCAGGTGGCTAACTTATCGATACCAATGGTGGGCGTCGATCCGGCATTAGTATTGTGTTATCGCGACGAGTACAACGAAATTCTTGGCGATAAACGTGGTGAGTTTGATGTGCTGACAGTGCATGAATGGCTACTACCGAGGCTGAATGAGTTTGATTTGCTCGAAGCCAAAGGTGAGGCTTGGTATTTACTGGCGCACTGCACCGAGAAAACCATGCTACCAAACGCTGAAAATGAGTGGGGTGCGATCTTTACTCATTTTGGCGCTAAGCTAAATACAGTCCCTGTCGGTTGTTGTGGTATGGCGGGTACGTTTGGACATGAAGCCGATAAGTTGCAAATGTCGAAGGACATTTATGAACTGAGTTGGAAACCGCGTTTCGAAGAGTTGCCAACTGATCGTTGCTTGGTAACAGGTTATTCATGTCGTAGCCAAGTTAAACGCTTTGAAAAAGTGAAAACCAAGCACCCACTACAAGCTTTATTAGAGATTATGTAAATGGAGATATTGGAGCGAAAAATCCCACCCGTTGCGCTATTTATTGTTTTTATTGTGGTGATGGTGAAGTTTGATCAATCCTTAGTTAGTTTTGCCGCTGTGCTTCCTTTTCCTTGGTTAGTGTTAGCGGCATCTATACTTGTCTCTGGGGGCGTTGGTCTGGCGGGTGTTAATGAATTTCGCAAAGCCAAAACTACGGTTAACCCAGTTAAAGTGGATAACGCAACTTCAGTGGTGGAGAGTGGTATTTTTGCTCATAGCCGTAACCCAATGTATTTGGCGTTACTAATCTTGCTACTTGGCATTGGGTACTGGCAGCAAAACATCGTATGTTTACTGTTACCAATTGGTTTTGTACTGTATATGAATCGTTTTCAAATACAGCCAGAAGAGCGAGCTTTAGAAGGCTTGTTTGGTGTGCAGTATCTTGATTATAAAAATCGAGTCAGACGCTGGTTATAAAAACATTCGATAGTAAAAAGCCGCAGATTATTGAACTGACCCCCAATAGTTGGACACCAATTATTGGGGGTCTTTTTATGTCCAAATATAGCCGAGAGCTAAAATGTATCATTGCTAAGCAATACTTAGATGGCACGTCATCTCTCTACTTAGCAAAACAATATTCAATTTCTTCAAGACAGATACGGTATTGGGCTCAAGTCTTTGCCATCCATGGTACTGATTCATTTTTACCAACTAAGCATGCTGCTACTGCTCAAACAAAACGAAAAGCATTTAATTTAATGTGGACGAATGAATGGTCTCTCACGCACACTAGCGCAGTATTAAACCTCTCATCCCCTGGGATAC